>NZ_JH815225.1:917139-1117507 GCF_000238095.2 Peptoanaerobacter stomatis | reverse complement strand
ATATTAAGACGTTATAGAAGAAAAGACAAATAAATTAAAAAACTGTAGATAAAAGATTTAAAATCAGATTATCTACACAATTAGAAATATATTAAAAAGAGTATAAAAAAAGAGTATAAAAAAAACAGTTATATTTAAATATTATTTAGATATAACTGTTTTTTTATGGTTTTTATTTCAAGTTGTATTTTTCTACCAAATATTCATCTATCGCTTTTGCGGCTACTTTTCCGGCTCCCATTGCAAGTATTACTGTTGCGGCACCTGTTACGGCATCGCCTCCTGCATATACACCTTCTACGCTTGTTTTTCCTGTATTTTCATCTATTACAATACATTTTCTCTTGTTTATCTCAAGTCCTGATGTTGTTGAGCTTATAAGAGGATTAGGTGATGTACCGAGTGACATTATTACTGTGTCGCATTCTATTGTGAATTCGGAGTTAGGTATTTCTTTCGGACTTCTTCTGCCTGATTCATCAGGTTCTCCAAGTTCCATTCTTATACATTTTATACCTTTTACATTTCCTTTTTCATCTTCGAGTATCTCAACAGGGTTTGTCAATAATTCAAAGTTTACGCCTTCTTCTTTTGCGTGATGTACTTCTTCTACTCTTGCAGGTAATTCTTCCATTGAACGTCTATATACTATTGTGGATTTTGCACCTAATCTTAATGCAGTTCTTGCAGCGTCCATAGCAACGTTTCCGCCACCTACTGTAACTGAATGTCTACCTGTCATTATCGGTGTATCGTAGCTGTCATCAAATGCTTTCATCAAGTTTGCTCTTGTGAGGAACTCGTTGGCTGAGAATACGCCGTTTGCAGCTTCGCCCGGAATCCCCATAAATTTAGGCAGACCGGCACCTGAGCCTATGAACACTGCTTTAAAATCTTCTTTTTGCATAAGATCTTCTATTGTAACGGTTCTTCCTACTACGACATTTGTTTCAATTTTTACGCCTAAATCTATTATATTTTGGATTTCTTTTTTTACTATATCATCTTTTGGAAGTCTAAATTCGGGTATACCGTATACTAAAACACCGCCTGCTTTATGCAAAGCTTCAAATATTGTTACATCGTAGCCTTTTTTTGCCAAATCTCCGGCGGCTGTAAGACCTGCAGGACCTGAACCTATAACGGCTACTTTTATATTTTTTGCGGGTTCTTTTTCTCCAAATGTAACGCCATTTTTCATATTTGTATCTGCTACAAATCTTTCTAATTTACCTATTGATACAGGTTCATTTTTTATACCCATTATGCAAGTCATTTCGCATTGGCTTTCTTGAGGACATACTCTTCCGCACACAGCAGGTAATGAAGATGATTCTGCTATTATTTTACCTGCTCCTTCTATATCTTTTGCGAGTATTTTTTGTATAAATGCAGGGATATTTATGCCGACAGGACAAGTTTTTATGCACCTGGCATTTTTACAATTAAGACATCTTTTTGCTTCTTCTACTGCTTCATCTAAATTATATCCGTAGCATACTTCATCAAAATTTGTAGCTCTTACTTCCGGTGCTTGTTCTCTTACCGGAACCCTCAATGATTTTGGTTTTGTATCAGCCATTATTATTCTTCCTCCTTGCAATCACAGTAAGGATTTTTTGAATGTGTTCCTTTATCCTGTATTCTTAATAGTTTTTTTCCTTCTTCTGTTTTATACATAGTTTGTCTTCTCATAGCTTCATCAAAATTAACTTTGAAACCGTCGAATTCAGGGCCGTCTACACAGGTGAATTTTACTTCATCTCCTACTGTTACACGACAGGCTCCGCACATACCGGTAGCATCAACCATAATGCTGTTAAGTGATACTACTGTAGGAATTGAAAGTTTTTTAGTCATCATAGTAGTAAATTTCATCATTATCATAGGGCCTATTATAACAGCGTGATGATATTGTTTACCTTGATTGCTAACAAGGTCTTCTAAACATTGAGAAGCATTGCCTTTAAAACCGTAGCTGCCGTCATCTGTAGCTATGTATAAATTTGTAGCTACTTTTTTCATTTCATCTTCAAGTATGATTAAATCTTTTGTTCTTGCACCTATTATAACGTCACAGTTAACACCTATTTCATTTAGATATTTTACTTGTGGATATACAGGAGCTGTACCTACACCGCCTGCTATAAATATTATGTTCATAGCGTTTAATTCTTCCGGAGTTTTCTCAATAAGATCTGACGGATTTCCAAGAGGTCCTACGAAATCTTCAAAGTAATCTCCTTCATTGAGATCAAACATTCTTTTTGTAGAGTCGCCTACACTTTGAAATACAATTGTTACAGTGCCTCTATTTTTATCTATGTCACATATTGTAAGTGGGATTCTTTCACCTTTTTCATCCATTTTTACAACTATGAATTGCCCAGGCAGACCTGAAGCGGCACATCTTGGTGCTTCTATATCCATAAGACAAATGTTGTTTTGAAGAAGTTTTTTTTCAACTATTTTGTACATTTTTGAAATAAATCCTTTCTATAAAAATAAAATCTTAATTTTTTACTACTAAATATGATTATTAAAAGATATTTCTAATCTAATAATATCATTTTCTCAAATAGTAGTCAAATGATATTGTAAAAATATAAAATAAAGTATTTTTAATGATAATTAATCATTATTTTTCAACAGACGCTTGAATATATCGTTCAGTTTTTTTCTTGCAGTTTCAATATACATTATACATATTATGACTTTGATATAGTTATTATGCTCATCATATTTATATGCTTGACATTTATTCAAACTATATTTTATATCAAGTGTATCCATTATACCTGACATATAAGAATTGCATTTTTCAAGTGCATTTTCAAAGTCATTTTCATTTTGCATATCAAAGTCTGCAATATTTAAAACATCTTTTGAAATACCGCATTTTAATGCTATTACATCATCTCTGTCTGTAGATTTTGTAAGGTCTGTTATTACTGTTATACCATACTCATTTTGTAATATTTTACAAATTTCATCAGTACTATATACTTCATTTCCAAAAACTTGAAACATATTTGTTCCTTTCAAATATATAAAAATAATAATCTATCTGATTTTACCTTTTCTTAGGTGATTTTGTCAAGAAGTTAGAGAGATAATATATATTGAAATGAAAATATGTCTATTTTTTTTGTATAATTTATTGTATAATTTATTGTAAGTAATTTTTTATTTAGGTTAAAATTTTATTAAATAATATACAAATATATATGTATTTTATATTTTTTGTGATAGAATTTACACAAGTCTATATTTTAAGTGTAAAGTGAGGTAGTTATGAATAAGGTCAGAAAAGCTATAATTCCGGCAGCTGGACTCGGCACAAGATTTCTTCCGGCAACTAAGGCTCAACCCAAAGAAATGTTGCCTATAGTTGACAAGCCTACATTGCAATATATAATAGAAGAGGCTATAAACTCAGGTATTGAGGAGATACTTATAATAACAGGCAGAAATAAAAAGTCTATCGAAGACCATTTTGACAAGTCAATAGAGCTTGAAATGGAGCTTGAAAAATCAGGTAAGCAAGAGTTGCTTGAAATGGTAAGATATATAGGGGATATGATAAATATACAATACATACGCCAAAAAGAGCCGAGAGGTCTTGGACATGCAATACTATGTGCTAAGAGCTTTATAAACGATGAACCGTTTGCTGTAATATTGGGTGATGATATAGTTGATGCTCAAAAACCATGCCTAAAACAACTCATAGATGTCTATAATGAGTATAATACTACTATAATAGGAGTTCAAAAGGTAGACGAGCAAGATGTCAGCAAATATGGAATTGTTCAAGGGAAATATATAGATGACAGGATATATCTTATAAAAGATTTGATAGAAAAACCTGAAGTTGATAAAGCACCGTCTAATATTGCCATACTCGGAAGATATATATTGAAGCCTGATTTGTTTGAAATACTTGAAAATCAAAAACCTGGGAAAAATAACGAAATCCAGCTTACAGATGCATTAAAAACCCTATGTGAAAGACAGGCTATGTATGCTTACGAGTTTGAAGGTAAAAGATATGATGTAGGTGAAAAATTCGGATTTTTACAGGCGACAGTTGAGTTTGCTTTGAAAAATGACGAGCTTAAAGAACCGTTTTTAAATTATTTGAAAGATTTGATAAAAGAAAAGTAAAAAATATGATTTGTGTATAGTTATTAATAAATGGGTTTTATAATATTAAGTAGACTAAAAAATAAAACAATTTAAACTAAGATGATTTATATGTTTTTTATGTATGCTGTTAATTATAAGATTGTATAACAGCTTTAATATAAATCAGCTTAAACGAGAAGAAAGAAGGTAAAACATTGAAACTGAAACAAATAATGAATAAGGTATTGGCACCTTTACTTATAGTATCAATGAGTGCTGTGCCGGTATCAGCTATTAAGTTTGGAGATTTACAAGGTTATGGTTGGGCAGAAAAATATATAACGGATGTATCCAATAAAGGTATAATAAGCGGGTATCCTGATGCTACATTTAAGCCCGGATATTCGGTTACAAGAATAGAGTCGCTTGTAATGATAGCAAATCTATATCCTAAGACAGATATAGACAACATATATAAAAACAGTTCTGCAAAATATATGTCAGCTTTAAATAAATATAAGATAGATGATTGGGCGAAACCGTATGTAGTTTTTGCACTTGAAAAAGGTATAATACCTAACAGTGAAAAAATGCTCAATTCTTTGGTAGATTCAAGCTCAAGAAAACATATAAATGCTGTCAGATATGAAGTGTGTGTGTTTTTGGTAAGAGGCTTGGGCTTAGAGGGAGAAATAAATAAAGGTGCAAAGCTCTCATATAATGACAACAAGGATATAATTGATCAAGCTGTACCATATATAGAATTATTGCAAAGAAAAGGGATAATATCTAAATTAGGTGACGGAAGCGGAAATTTCTTTCCTAAAAAGGCTGTAACAAGAGCTGAAACAGCTGTTATGATATCAAATGCATATAAATATTCTGCAAAAGCACAAGCACAATCAACACAGCCTCCTGTTCAACCAACAGTACCTCAAACACCTGTACAGGAAGTTATAAGCGGTAAAATTGATTTGTTGACATTTGCAGACAATAATATGACAGTTGCAATAACATCATCTGATAATAAGGTAAGAAACTTCACAGCACCTAAAAAATCAGTATCGGTTGTAGCAGGAGATAAAATAATATCTATAAATGATTTGAAGGTAGGACAGCAAGTAGAACTCACTGTAAACAACTCTCAACTCACAAAGATAGCTGTAGCTGAAGAAACAGTGAGATATTCAGGCAAACTGGTAGATTATTCTATTGCGGACAAAACCATAACAGTAAGTACAGAAAAAACAGGTATAAAACTCTTTAAGTACACAGATGCAAGCACTGTATATGTAAATGATAAATTGACAAAAATAGAAGAGCTTCCAAAAGATACTATAATAGATCTTTACGCTCAAGGAGATACACTTATAAAAGCATCTATGACTGTTACAAAAAATGAATTTTCAGGTGAGATAACAGACTACACATCAAATTCAATAACTATAAGCGAAAAAGGTGTGTCTACAAAAAAAGAATTATCAAAAGATGTGAAGATATATAGAAATGACAAAAGAGTAGACAGCATCAGCCTAATTGCAATAGGTGATACAGCCAAGATAACTACTGACGGCGATAAAGTTATAGAGATACTTGTAGATGCACAAAACGTAAAATATATGTCAGCAGTTATAAAAGGCATAGAGATGAACAGCTATTACAACAAGATAATAATAGGCGATAGAGATGGAAACGAGCACAACCTCACAGTTAACAACGACACTGTTATCAGAATAAATGACGTAAAGACAAATATATATTCTCTAAAATTAGGACACGAAGTAGATATATATGCTAAAGGTGCTATGGTAGAGGAGATAGTATCAAGAGGCGATTACAAACAGACAACAGCATCAGGAAAAGTTATAGAAGTAGACTTGGTTGACAAATTTGTAGAAATAAGAACCGGAAATGGAGATGTAGTAAGACTATACTATACAAACTCTACAAAAATAGAAAAACTTTCAGGAACTTTAATTGAGCCGAGAAAAATTTATAAAGATGATCAGGTAACTGCAATAGGAGTATATAGTGGCGGAAATATAAGTGCTACAAGGATTATAGTAGATATAGATTAATAATCAACGTATAAAATATTTTTTAATAATATTTTTAATAAAAAAATTAATATAAAAAAGGAGATTAATACTTATGAAAATTTTTCTTGATACTGCAAATATCAATGAGATAAAAGAAGGTGCAAGTTGGGGTATAGTAGATGGAGTTACTACAAATCCGTCACTTATAGCAAAAGAAAAGAGAGATTTTAAGCAAGTTGTAAAAGAAATATGCGAAATAGTGGACGGACCTATTTCAGCAGAAGTAATATCAGAAGACGCTGAAGGCATGATAAAAGAGGCAAGAGAACTTGTAAAGATACATGAAAATATAGTGGTAAAAATACCTATGACAGTAGAGGGCTTAAAAGCTGTAAGTGTAATATCAAAAGAAGGCATACACACAAACGTAACACTTATATTTTCAGCTAATCAAGCACTTCTTGCAGCAAAAGCCGGAGCAACATATGTAAGTCCTTTTTTAGGCAGAGTAGATGATATAGGCTCTGAAGGTATGGATTTGGTAAGAAAAATAGTAGAAATATTCGACATATACGGATACGATACAGAAGTTATAGCAGCAAGTGTAAGACATCCGCTTCACGTTACAGATGCAGCGTTGGCAGGTGCACATATAGCTACAATACCTATGAAAGTATTAGAGCAAATGGTTAAACATCCGCTTACAGATAAAGGAATAGCAAGTTTTATGAAAGACTGGGAAAGTGCATTCGGCAAATAGAAGCATAATTCAGATTTTAGATATTTTAATCTAATATTGTAGAGTATTAAGTTAAAAACTTATATAAATCAACTGCAAATATTGAAGTTATAAAAATTTTAATATAGCCTTATTCGATTTTTAATAAAACTATAATTCATTATATGAAAACTCCCTATATTTTAAGGGAGTTTTTTATGTTATACTATAAATATTATATAGTAATTTTATTAGAAAATAGTATAAGTCTAAAGCATATTAGTATAAAAAATATTGAAGTGAAAGGAATAAAATGCAGTTAAATCAAATAATACAATTAGATATAACGGATATGACCGATGAAGGCGGAGCAATAGGAAAAATAGACACTCTTACAGTTTTTCTTAACAAAGGAGTAATAGGAGATAAAGTAAAAGCTAAAATTACCAAGATTAAGAAAAACTATATAACAGCTGATGTTCAGGAAATACAAGTCTATTCAAAACTGAGAGAAGATAAGAAATTATGCGACATACAAGATTTATGCGGTGGTTGTCAGATATTAGATATAAAATATGAAAATCAGCTAAAAGTAAAACAAAATCTATTGAAACAAAAATTGGAAAGAATAGGCGGGATTGTAAATCCTAATATAAACGACATAGTATCAATGCAAAATCCCTTCAGATACAGAAATAAGACACAGATGCCGCTATGTATGAAAAACGGTCAAATACAAATAGGCTTTTATAAGCAAAAGACACACGAAATTATACCGTTTACAGATTGTAAAATACAAAATGAAATTAATAATAAAATAATAGAAATCATAAAAAGATTTATCATAAATGAAAAAATATCAGTATATGACGAGCATAACCACACAGGCAATTTGAGACATATAATAACTAAAATATCACAAAAAAAAGATGAGATAATGCTCATACTCGTTACAAAAGACAGCAAAAAATTGAATATAGATTTTATGGTGACAGAATTTAAAAAAAATAAAATACCGGTAAAATCTATCGTTCAAAATGTGAACACTAAAAAGACGAACGTCATACTGTCAGATAAAAACATACTTCTGTATGGTAAGGAATATATACAAGATATGATAGAAAATCTTACATTTAATATATATCCGAACTCCTTTTATCAAGTAAACTCAATTCAAATGGAAAAAATGTATAAAAGAGCATTAGACTATGCAAATTTGCAAGGAACAGAAACAGTATATGATTTGTACTGTGGAATAGGCACAATAACTTTACTTTTGTCGCAAAAATGCAAAACGGTTTATGGAATAGAAGTAGTAGCTCAAGCCATTGAAAGTGCAAAACAAAACGCCAAAATAAACAACATAGAAAATGCAAAATTTATATGTGGCAAAGTAGAAGACGAAATAGAAAACTTGGTTGCAAAATCAAATATGCCGAATGTCATAGTGCTCGATCCTGCACGAAAAGGCTGTGAAGAAAAAGTCTTGGACACTATATTAAATGTAAAACCTGAAAAAATAATATATATATCCTGCAATCCGTCAACCTTGGCAAGAGATTTGAAAAAACTTTTAAGTACCAAAGAATATGAACTGCAAGAGGTAACACCGTATGATTTGTTCAGCCACACAATGCATGTGGAGACGGTAGCATTATTGTCCAAACTCAATGTCGATAAGCATATAGATGTTGAAATTAAGCTGGATGAGCTTGATTTGACATCTGCTGAAAGTAAAGCGACTTATGCAAAAATCAAGGAATATATATTAGAAAAATTTGGATTAAAAGTTCCAACACTTTATATTGCACAGATTAAAAAGAAGTGTGGTATTGAATTAAGGGAGAATTATAATAAATCAAAAAAAGAGAAACAGGTTATTCCACAATGCACACCGGAAAAAGAGGAAGCTATTATGGATGCTTTAAGGCATTTTAAAATGATTTAGTAGAAATGGAGGGTATTTATGAGATGGATAATAAAAATAATCTTGTTCCCAATCAGCTTGCTACTTAGTATCCTCACTGCATTTTTGACATTCTAGCTTAGCGTAGGAACAGCAATCCTATATTTACTTATGCTGATGTGTGTATTTGCTGCCATAGGCTCGTTCTTTATGCTACACGATACAAAAGCAGCAATAGAAGCACTTATCCTTGGATTTCTGCTAAGTCCTTACGGAATACCGATGATTGGAGCAGCGATTATAGCTTTTTTGCAAGGTATTAATGAGAGAATAAGGTTAGTTTAAATCAAAAAATGACTAATTAGAATTTGTTTGGAAAGGATAAAGTTATATGATGAATGAGAAAGATGTAATAAAAAGTATTGCAACAAATTTATCTGAAAAAAGAAGTGCGGCTGCATTGAATAATTACGAAGTGCTATATAATAATATAAACTATGTAAATAAATTACTTGATAATTTTATAAATAATATTATACATCTTGAAAAAGACATAGAAAATAAGATAAAGATTTCAGATAATGTAAATGATGAATTTAAAACTAATGCAAGTTCAAAATTTTATTTTCGAGATATAATACCTAGAATTCTACTAAATGATATTGAAGTATTAAAGAAATTCTCTTTAATTTCTAAAGGAGACGATATAACTGGAATTGATGTTAAGAATGTTCATTTTTTGAAAAAGGAGTTTATTGATTATAGCGAATTTGTCACGATTACTAGACAAACACTTGATAGTTTGGTATCTGATGCTTACCAAATGATTCTATTAGATGAAAAAGAAATGAATTTTCATGTACTAACATCACTAAAAAGCTTTGAATTGTATGCAACTAAATCTATTCGTCAGTCGTTATTTAATGAAGAAATAACACATGCATTAGATGAGTTTGATAATCTGAACTATAATCAGAGAGTAAGGGGAGTTGAATCAAATATTACCAAATGCTCTAAAAAGACGTTCGGAGAAAAACTAGATTTTATTTTTGGAGAAATTGGATTAATATCAGACACGAATTTTATTGACGAATTAAAGAATCTATTTAAGTTTTCCTCAGAATTTACGCATATTGGTTATATTTCGACATTTTTTTCAAGTGCAGAGCAAACAGATATAGTTTTTGGAAGTAATCTAGGACCATACTTATTAAGCACAGAAAATTTTAATGAATTAAAATATGAAATTATTGAAACGATGATTAAATTTCTTGTAACAGTATATATGGCATCTATTTCGAAAACGTTAGAAAGAATATTTTGTACAAAATATAGTGAAAAAATCATTGAAGAAATAGAAGAATATATTAAAGATTTGATGGGGTATGTTAATACAAGGAATAATGAGTATTATTTTTTTATAAGGGAAGGATTAATACAATCTGATCAAACCATAGAATTGCCTTGCATGTGCGGTAGAATAAACAATTGGAAATCGCCACATGATTTATCTGATATATACTGTAAATCTTGTGGAAGCAAATTTAATCTTATAGAGGTAGAGGGAAATCCTGGATATATAATGACTAGCTCAGGACCAGCGAAAGTTATAGGATCAGATGTTCCAGATTTAGATGAAATGTCATTCGAAGAGAGAAAAGAACTTTTTGAAGAATGGGGAAAAATTATGTCTGACACAAGTGCAGATAATAAATTAAAAGGAAATTAAAAGAAATTTCAGAACTACAAATCATTGTTAAAAAAAATATAAAGATGGTTACCAAAGGCGATAGAGAAAAAAACTATCGTCTTTTTCTTTGCCAATTTTTAAGGAGGGAGGTGATCCTGTATGGACTTTGACTATTTCTATAATCGTGAAGCAGAGCGATTTAACTTTCTGAAAGTGCCTGAAATATTGGTAGATGGAGAAGAATTTAAGGGACTGTCTGCTGAAGCAATTATCCTTTATTCCATGCTTTTGAAACGAACAGGAATGTCATTTAAGAATAACTGGATAGACAAAGAAGGCAGAGTATTTATCTATTTCACAGTCGAGGAAATTATGAAAAGAAGAAATATCTCAAAGCCTACTGCCATAAAAACATTAGATGAGTTAGACAGCAAAAAAGGGATAGGGCTGATTGAAAGAGTAAGACTTGGACTTGGTAAGCCGAATGTCATTTATGTCAAAGACTTTATGAGCATATTAGCGGTAAAAGAAAATGACTTACAGAAGTCAAAAAACTTAACTTCAGAAGTAAAAGATTTTAACCTCAGAAGTAAAGAAAATGAACTTCAGGAAGTTCAAAATGTTGACTCTAACTATATAGAGAATAATAAGAGTAAGTATAGTAAGAGAGAATATAGTTTTGGAGAAAACGGACTTGGAACATTTCAAAATTGGACTATAGTCAAGTAAATAGACACAAATTTGGAAAATATTTTTTGTAAAAAAGTTTTATTTGCTCCAATACTCTTTTTCTTTTTCATTAGGACTCATGAGTCCTAATGAACCATGAGGTCTCTTTGAGTTGTAAAATCCCTAAATGTATTGAAATACTGAGAGTTCTAATTCTTTTTTCGTGTGATAATTTCTTCGATAGCATTCCTCCTTTTTCAGATATTTAAAAAAGCTTTCACAGCAGGCGTTATCAAAAGGATAGCCTTTCTTAGAAAAAGACTGAAGCACCCCGTGAGTATCTAAAAGCTTTCGAAAAGACATCGCTGTATACTGCGTTCCACGATCCGAATGAAACATCAATCCTTGAGGAGAATTTCTGTTCGTGTATGCTTTTTGAAAGGTTGTTGTTACGAGTTCGGCATTCGGTTTGGAGGAGAGATTCCAAGCAATGATTTTTCTTGAAAACAAATCCATGATAATACACAAATAATACCAAGTTCCATTCACCTTGATATAAGTCAAGTCGCTCGCCCATACCATGTTCGGAGACTTCGGATTGAATGCTTGGTGCAAATGATTATAGTATTCTGTGTGATCTTCCGAATGATATTTTAAAACAGGTTTCTGTGTGGACATACGTGGAAGATTTAGGGTTTTTATCAGTCGGTACACTCTTCCCGGGCTGATCTTAATGCCATAGTCACGTTCTAAGATGTGAGTGATTTTATAAGCGCCTACTCTTTTGTCGTAATCTGCAACAATTTTCAAGATAGTGCTTGCAATTTCTTGATTTTCCTTGGTTCGCGGAGCGATTTTCATAGAAAAGTGCTTGTAGTAAGTGCTTCGATTCACTCTTAAAACCTTGCATAAAAGCTTGATACTATGCTGAAAACGAAGCTTATGAACCGCATCTAATCGTTCTTTGAGTGTGGCGTGAATATGGCAATCGCTTTTTTTAATATGAGGTTTTCCTCCTCCAATTGGGCATTGCGTTTTTGAAGCTCCTTAATTTGCTGGGCAGTGAAGATATCCCCATCTTCCGTTTTGATTTCAGAATAACGTTTCACCCATTTGTTGATGGCACTGAGAGAGATTCCATATTCTTTACTAAGCTGTGTTTGAGATTTTCCGTTATGATAAAGGCTGACAATCGACTTTTTGAAGTCTTCATCGTAATAATTCTTTTGCATAAACATAACACCTTCCTTTGTCTACTTTATTATATCCTAGTATTCATCTTTTTGTCTACTTTTTTAGTATAGATCCAAATCTATATGTTGTAGCTAAGTAATGTATGACAAAATATAGTACAGTTTTTATTGTAGAATATAAGGGAAGACAGATGAGGAAGGAAGAACTTATAGCTTTCCTAAATAAGCAGACGACAGAACTTGATGAGCTTGATGACGGATTGGTCAGAAGTCTTATTGAACAGATAACTGTGTATGGGATTGAGCGATTAATTATTGAATTTAAGAGTGGAGCAAAAGCTACAATTTAAATTTGTGCAAAATACATAAAAGAATAGAACAAATATATATAATTTAACGCAAAACATATAAGAAATAATTGACGTTGTGCGAATAAAAGTATATAATTTTCTTTAGTGGGATATTGTGGCAAATCACGAGAACGTGTATGATGCAAAACTACAGGGACTGTTGAATGTCAGCCAGTTGCAGTATTGATTAGATACAGTTTTTTCCAATTATAGGGAAGGGTGTGTCTATTTTTTGTATCAGTGAGGTGAATTATGAATGGATATTTAAAAATTTCAGATATTTCAGAAAAATGGGGAATCAAGGAACGAAGAATCAATACTTTATGTTTAGAAGGACGCATAGAAGGGGCAATTAAATTTGGAAATACCTGGGCAATACCAGAAGATGTACAGAAACCAAAAGATGAAAGAGTCAAATCGGGAAAATATGTAAAGAAACCAAATGCAGATGAAATTTAAGGAGGCATTTAATATGGTTACCTATACTACAAAATTTACAATAAATGATTCTTTGACAAAAAGTGAATTTGTTAAAATGGTCATTAGGTGGAACCAGGGAAGCAAATATGACAGAATTAATGACTTAGCATGGGATGAAACTGATTTTAATTGCTCATGGAAACAAGAGAATATAGTTTTGTCGCTACAAGAAATTCAGGAAAAAGGAATCATAGCTTCAAGACTACAGAAGGAAGATGAACATGGAGTTTAGTGTACTGATTTTGTTTTAGATAATGCAAATAAGATGCTTTCTATTTCAGCAACATTGGAAACTACAGAATTTACTACAGATTTTTTTCCTACATATTACCAACCGTTTTTTGTTAAAATGATTATTTTTGGAGAATTTTCAGGTGATGATAATGGGATAATGGTTTTAAATAGGGAACATAGCATTTTAGAGTGCCTATCATTTTTTAAGGGTGTTGTAGATAAAACAATAATTTCAAAATTGCCTGTGGTTTATGTGGCTAGAACGAGTATGGGTGACAATCCTCTAGATGTAAATAAGTTGGCATTTAAATTGCAAGGAGTAGCGCATGTAATATGTGAGCCAGAGGATGGTATTGAGCTAACAGGATTTTCAGATGTTTTAGATAGCAATGACGCTAGAGCAGGGAAAATATTTTTATATTATCCTAGTCATAATAAAAAAAGTCGAATTCTTAATCTGACGGGTTCATGCCAAGACGCAGATTATTTAGAAGATAGAGTAGTTAATGATGTTTATAACTATATGAACTCAAGAATACGTAAAGCGATAGATACGTGGGATGGGGTGTTAACTGAAAAACTTCATATAGAAAATAAAAAGTTATTGTCAAATCAAAGCGCAATTGAAGAAGAGAATAATAATTTGTATGACATTTTTGGTGAACAACTCGAAAAAATGGAGGAGTCAAATGTTAAGTTAAGTAATGAAGTGCAACGTTTGAATGCAGAACTGCAAGGTTTAAGAATGAGATATTCAGATAAGGACAAAAGTCCTGTTCTATATCTAGGAGACGAGAGAGAGTTTTACACTGATGAGATAAAAGAAATTGTATTAGATATTATGTCCGAGTATCAAAAGAATTGTAAAGAAGATTCAAGACGATGGCATATTATCTCTGACTTATTAGAAAGCAATGAGTTTAAGGGATTGCCAGAAAAAAGAAAGGAACAATTAAAGAATGCCTTAAAAGGATATAAAAATTTGAACGGCTCTTTAAAAGGATTGCTTGAAACTTTAGGTTTTGAAATAAGCGATGATGGAAGGCATTATAAGTGGATTTATTACGGAGATCATCGATATGTTGCAACAGCAGCTAAAACTTGTAGTGATGGGCGAGCAGGTATGAACTTATCGTCTATAATTGAGAAACTAATGTTTTAAATATTTATATGACAATATGTGTCATGCAGATATTATATAATCACTTATTAAATTATTTAGGAGGAAACGAAGATGGCATTTAATCCAAACAATTACAAAGCACCAGAAGCAAAAAAATTACCGGTTATTTTATTACTTGATGTAAGTGGAAGTATGAGTGGAGCAAAGATTGATAGCTTGTATGACGCAACCATTGATATGATTGAAACATTTGCTGCTGCTCAGGCAAAAGAACAGATTATAGATGTTGCTATTATTACATTTGGTGACAGTGTTGATTTACATACCAGATATACTCCTGTGAAAGATTTACAGGCAAAAGGCATTAGTAAGTTTAAGGCTTCAGGAATGACACCAATGGGAACTGCATTAAGAATGGCGAAGGACATGATTGATGACAAGAATGAAACACCTTCAAGAATTTATCGTCCTGCTGTTGTGTTAGTTTCTGATGGCGCTCCAAATGATGATTGGAAAGGACCTATGGATAAGTTCATTAATGATGGACGTTCTGCAAAATGTCAGAGATTTGCTGTCGCTATTGGTAATGATGCAGACAGAAGTGTTCTTGAGAGATTTATACAGGATCCAAATGCAGTTTTATTTGCTGAAGATGCAAAGGATATTTCAGAGCAGTTTAAGACAATTAGTATGTCTATTTCTACAATGGCTACAGCACCTAATTCAAATAGCGTACCTACTCCTTCAACTGCACCAAAGTATGATAACAATATCGCTAACGATGACGATGATGATTTGTATTAATTCTAAGGGAGGAATGAACGATGGCACAGGCAATTGGCGATCCAGAGGAGATCAGAAGCTTTTCAAATTCACTTGAACATTATTTGAATACCGTAGAGGAAGAAACAGGAAGACTTAATTCTGCTTTTGAACAGTTAGGAGAGTCTTGGCAGGATCAGCAGAGAACTAGTTTTGAAGAAACTTATAAGCAGCTGATTAATGCTCTTCAGAATTTTAAGGAGAATGCGTCTGAACAGATTCCACATTTAAGAACAATGGCGGAAGATTTAAGTACATATTTGGGAAGGTAGTGAAATAGTATGAGTACGGCTGCAAGTGTTTTTGAAGTTGATGCAATAAGTAATGCTGCACAGGAATTAAGTCAAATTAAAAATAGCTCCTTTGATACTTGCAATGATGGACTCAATCAAGCAAGGCAGTTGTTAGAGGAAACTCAAGCGGAGGAGCAAACTAGCAAGACCATGCTTGATATCGCTAAGGGAGTTGAGATGGCTAAACATGCCATTGTAATTGAACTGGAGGCTAGACTTGCGGCCGCTCTTGCAGAGTTGGCAGCAGTTACTCCAGATCCTATTGCTATGGCAGCAGTGGGAGCTAGGATAGCTGATATAGAGTCTCAATTGGTTCCTGCTAGACAAGAATATGAGGAAGCAGTTAGACACCGCGAAGCATTGGAAAGAAGATATGAAATGGCCGTCAAGGCTATGAACCTTGCACAAGAAAGACATGATACCTTACAGATGCATTTTGAAGCGGGGAAGAGAAGCATTGAGGTCACGGTTGATAGGGGATGTGCAAGGTTGAATCTTGCATATCAAGACTTACAAAAGTATATATCAAGGATTGCACCGGACGTTAGAAATAGCCTTGATAAATGGTTTAATGAGAAACCGGAAGAAAATACACCTGTTCGCCCTAATGAAATTAGAGACAAACTTGATGTTGATGAGAATGTAGTAGATGCCATTTTGGAGTATTTATATGCTACAGATATGGGATTTAGAGCTAATGTTGATAGCTACTGCAATGAAATGAAAATAGGAAATGAAGCAGGTGCTGAGTTAAAGATTAAGAAACAGATGGTCGGAAGACTATGTGAAGAAATTGTTATAAGGGCGTTTAAGCCAATTAGTACGCAAATAAGTACACAAGCGAGGGAATCACTCCCGGATGGACGCTATACAAAGGTAGATATGATTGTGTATGGGCTTACAAATCCGTTGGTATTAGGCCGTGGTGAAGGTATGGGAGCAAGAAAAGGTGGCAGTTTGGCAGTTGAAGTCAAGTCTGGTCATAGTTCGTATTTATACCAACAGTTAAGTCATATGCAGGATCAAGCTTTTGGTCATAAAGGTTGTGATGCTTCTTGCGTAATATGTACAAGAGATATACATGATTTATCTCCAGAAAAGGAGAATGAGCTTAGAGAAAAACTTAGAGAGGCTGGCTCTCCTATGATAGGTATGCTGCCTCGAAAAGATGATTTAGATAACAGATGCATTAACTTTGTAAAGGGGAAATTGAAAGATGTTTAGTGAAGTTCGTGGTCAATTAAGCAATAGTAAATCCACTTTTTCTGAAAGAGTTAATGATTCATTTGGTAGCGCTATTGTAAGAAATGTATATGAACCTTTTGAAGGTGATTTGCAAAAATTAGATTTTGCATGGGATGAAGCCGAAGTAAAAAAAATGGAGATAATGACTCTTCTAATGGAGCTTAGAACCATATTGTAGGAAGAAGGGAAAGTATGGAGAAAAACCAGGAAACAATGGAAGGTCTGTTACATTGTTTAGATGATTCTATTACTTCTAGAGATAGAAGATATGAAACATTAGATGCACAATACAAAAATGCAGACGGACATATTTTACATAAAGAATATGATGAGTATTCGGCAAGAAAGGAATCTATAACTAGAAGATTTAAGAATGAAGCTATAGATTACCAGGAAAAGATAGATAGACTATGTCAACGAATACGCAAAAGCCAGCCTTCATTAATGGAATTGTCTTCAGAGTTTATTAATACAAAAGGTAGGTTTCCAAGAAATATTGCATTAGGAAAGTTGCATGTTACATACAATAACTTGGATTTTTTTGTTCCGAAGACTTTCTCATTTCCGTTTGAGAAGCCTATGTATATTTGTGATGAGTCAAAAAATGTTATTCTTCACAAAGTTTTACTAAGGCTTTTGTTTGCGTTACCCGTTGATAAACAGGAATACTATGTTTTTGATCCTATAGGATTAGGAAAGACTGTAAGTAAATTCAATTCTTTGTTCTCGAATGAGAGATTATTTCCTCAAAAGAAAATTCTTTCTTCTACTTTGGAGTTGAAAGTAGCATTAAAAGATGTTACGAAGTACATCCTTGATTTACAAAGCAATGTGTTCAATATTGCTACAGATTGTCAGGATTGGGATTCATATAATAGAAGGTTATATTCGCAACGAGAACTAAGAAGAATGTTGCCTTATAAAATATTCATTTTTACTGCAGTCCCAGATGGAATGGATCAAGAATGTTTTGATATGTTCAGAACATTAATTGTTCATGGAAAACAGTGTGGTTTGCTCGTTCTTTTTTCGTTTAATGAAGCTATTTTGAACACGGAAGATAGCAAAATGAAAAAGATGGAAATTGAATTGAGAGGTTGTATTGAAAATAGTGTTCAGCTACACAACGTCTTTGAAGAAGATAATATTAGTAATGATTTCGAACATCTAGAAATTGAAAATGTAGGTGAGAAATTTCCAGATGATTATCAATTAAGTGTTCTTTTAGACGATTTAAAGGCTATAGCAGAGAAGCAGAATAGCCAAGGAATGTCTTTCGATGAAATTATGGAGCATGGTTCAATGTTCAATTGTAATTCACGAAACGGGCTGATGATTCCGGTGGGGTGTGGAGCGTCTGGAAATAGCATTATTGAACTTGATATAGGGGATGCAACGCCACACTACCTTATTGGTGGTACAACAGGTTCTGGTAAATCGAATTTCTTACATAATTTGATTATTAGTGCGTGTTGTCGTTACTCACCAAATGAAATGAGAGTTTACTTGTTGGACTTCAAGGAAGGTGTTGAATTTAGTCAGTATGCAAATCCTAACTTGAAACATGCAAAACTTGTGGCAACTGAAGCTGATACAGAGTATGGAATTACTGTATTGAGACATTTGGTTGAAGAAAAAGAAAAACGTTATGCCGCATTTAAAACTTGTGGTTGTAAAGATATTCAAGGTTATAGAGATAAGAATCCCGATGAAATAATGCCAAGAATAATGGTAGTAATTGACGAATTCCAGGTATTGTTTGGGAATGCTCAAAAGGATCAGACGATTTCAACACTCGAAATGCTTGCTAAACAGGGACGAGCATGTGGCATCCATTTAGTGTTAGCAACTCAATCGTTAAAAGGAATTGATTTTTCAACACTAGGTCCACAGTTTGGTGGAAGAGTTGCATTAAAGTGCTCGGCAGAAGACTCAAAGTATTTGTTAGGTGGAATTGCATCAAATAACGAAGAGGCAGCAGAACTGAAAGTTCCATTCGCTATATTGAATACATCACAGGGAAGTGTTTCTGGAAATGTTAAATTCATGATTCCAAGAGCAGAAGAAAAGAAAATAGCAGAGTGGATTGTAAAAATTGAGAAGAAGTGTAATGACATCGGTATAGATACTGAAACCAAGATATTTGAAGGACAGAGTCTTCCAAAAAGACCTATTAAATCATTTGTTTCGCAAAGAACTAATCTTCAGATTATTTTTGGTGAACTGATGGATTATAACGCGGAACCGTTTTCAGTTAATTTAAGACCACGAGTTACGGATAATCTATTGATATGTGGCCATGATGATTTGATAAAGAAGAGTCTGCTGGATTCTGTTATAGGGGCAGCTTTGGAAAGTGAATACTGCGAAGAAATCATTTATGTTGGTGATGACAATGAGATGATTGATACAGCATTAATATCTAATGTAGTTTGTTTTTGGTCGATGAAAGATTTCTGTGAAAAATATTCAGAATGTGCTTTTGATAAAAAATGTATTCTGATAATAGACAATTGTAATTTGACAAAACAAATTGGTTATGCACCGATAATGTATGGAACTCCTAAGTCGGAGGCAGCTTTCTTTAAAGATTATCTAGATAATGCGAATGAAAAAGGAAGTTATATTATTGCCTTCTATGAAGGAAGTAACCGTATTAAGAACTGTGGTGTTCCGAAAGACGAATTCAATTATAGGATAGGCTACTCGGTTAATGTAGATGAAAAGAATTTCTTATTAGGAGCTGGCTTGCAGTCGAATGCATCAGTGAAGAAGAATAGAGCTTTCCTTGTTGATAACTTAGAGTTAAAAGCATGGTTTAGACCATATTCAGTATAGGAGGTTATTCATTGAGTAAAACAGTAAATATAGTAGTGGATGCTTCTGGAAGTATGGCGGAAGATGATAAAAACGCAGTAGTAAAGTATCTGCTAAATGGAATATGTAATGTAATGGGAACCCCGGGTTTTGATGATGTTGAATTTGCATTGTACCAATGGGGACAAGAAAGTAAGAAAATAGATAATTTAGAAAAGGCCAAAATTGAATTTGCGGGAAGGTCTCCACTTTCAGGCCTTGAAGAATTAAAACAAATAATAGATGAAAATCAAACAATGATATTTGTTAGTGATGGCAATTTCAATAGTGGAGATAAGGCACACATTAAAAAAATGAGTGTAAACATCATTCCTATTTTTGTTGGCATTGATGCAAATAGGACAATTTTACAGGATATTGCTACTGAGAAAGTGGTTTATTCCGTAACTGATTTTATGCAAGCAGTTTATGAATGCGTGTAGATGAATACGAATGTGAGGTGATAAGGTGATTTCTGGTGGATTATCGATAATGGGAAGTTATCATGATGTGAATCAAGACTCTTTTTTAAGCAAACCATATAAAGATGGATACATTATGGTGGTTTCCGATGGAATGGGGAGTAAGTCACTTTCACATTTTGGATCAAAATGTATATGCGAAAGTGTATTCGATGTAGTAAGTAATTATGCATTTGATTTGGATGTAATAAGCTTTAAGGATATTATTTATGCATGTCATGAGGAGTGGAAAAAGCGTTTATCTGATTATGATATTAAACAGTGTTATGCAACACTACTTGTTGCTGTGGTGAGAGAAAACACGATTAAAGCTGCTAGATTAGGTGACGGTTTTTTGGCTATCTATGCGGATGGAAAAGTTACATGTTTATATGATAAAAAAGAAAATTATTTCGCAAATGAAACTGATTGTTTGAAGGAAGAACTAGATCGAGAAAAGATTGAAATAGTTGAAATAGAATATTCGAGATTTCATGGGGCGTTATCATGTACTGATGGTGTTGAAATAGGAACAATGCAAGAAGAAGATATAACAGGATTTACGCAAGAATTTGTTGATGAGTATTCTTATAAAGAAAAAGATAAAGTGATTGAAGAAATAGAGTCATGGCTAAAAGATTGGCCGGGGATGGATGATAAAACCTTGGCTTTCGTGATGGAAGGTGAGAGATAAATGGCTAAAGATATATATGTAGATACATATGGTAGAAGTCATGTTGCATCAAAAGTGTTAAGTAGTGGTGGACAGGGCATTGTTTATCTAACAGAAGAACCGAATGTGTTACTTAAATTGGAATGGAATCCAATGACGCAGGAAATAGAGAAGGACACATCTAATAATGATAAATTTGATAATATAAGAATTTTACCGATGTTAGAGAATACAAACTTAACTCTTCCGCAGACGATATTAAGGGATGTTGTGGGATATACCATGAAGATGTTAGATGGCATGGTGTCATTTGAAGAGGCCTTTAGCGGAGATGATTATGAACTCCCAAATAATGAATGGATTAATAGCATGAAAGAGGCTAATGAGTATTTGGGAGATAGGTTACAAAAATATATTGCAACGGGTGGAATGCGTAAGAGATTGAATGCTTTTCTAAACGCTTCATGTGTACTAGCGAAAATTCATGCTAGTGGACTTGTATATTGTGATATATCTGAAAAAAACATGTTTGTATCTGCCGACCCTCAAATGTCACATGTGTGGTTGATTGACTGCGACAATTTGAGTTTTATGAAGGAGTCTATGAAGAAAAGGAACGGAGGATTGCATAGTCCCGGCTATGGTGTTCCTGAAATATATGAAGACAAGGGTAAGACAATGTATTCTGATGCCTTTTCTTTTGCGATAGCATTGTTTTGGGAATTGACAATGAGTCATCCATTTATGGGATTTGCAGCATCAGAGATGTTGGATGAACTTGATATGTTAGATGCACCTGAGGAAGATTATACCTGTACTGGTGCCTTTGCTTGGGTATGCGATGAAGAAGATGATAGTAATAGATCATTTTCAGGTATGCCGATTGAGATGTTTGTTAATGCTTCGCTTTTTGAGAAATTCCAAAAAACTTTTAGTGAAACAGGAAGAAGAAACAGGCAGAAACGAACAACGATGCCAGAATGGTCATATGTTTTGGCAAAGGAATTAGATCACACAGTAAGATGCAAATGTTGCCAAATGGATTATTACGGAAATGAGGAATCGGTTTGTCCGTGGTGTGATGTTGAAAACAGTGTAATTAAAGTTACTGCATACAAGATTGTCGGAGATAGAAAAGAATTTAAGTGGGATTTTGTACACGAAAAATCTGAAGGTGTTCTTAATGTTCCATTGAGAGTCTTGGAGGGATTTAGCAGCAATCACTTAGATGAGACGGTTTTAAGAATCGCTTGTGTAGAAGATGGAATTGAGATTGGAGATCTCTCGAATCAATATGATTTCTTTTTGAATGATAGTATAGGCAAGCAAATATATGGAAGTACAAAATTTAGTTCTACAAAAAATCTTATGCTTTCTACTATCGATAAAAGAAATGGTAATGATTATTTATTAGAAATTGAGGTGAAGCAATGATAATAAATGAATTGGTGATGAATCAAGATAGTTGTTTTACTGATATACAATGTAGGATGACGATTAAACAAAAGATTGTTGCGAAGAACGGTCGAGTAGAAATGTTTGGTGACAATCAATTTAAGTTTATAACTAAGGACAATGTTATAGATTTTTCGATTGTGGATAAAAATGACGCAAAGCTAATAATGGAGTCATTTAATAGACACTTCTATTGTCTTGCAAATGTTACTAGTTGCAGTGATGCCGGTGATGATGGAAAAGTGTTTTTCCTTCATATAGGTTTCTTTTACAATTTGCAACGTTGGGGAAAAACACCAGTTATTCTCAGTGATGAAATGAAAAGTAATATTGAAAAAAAGTATGTTAAAGGTAGAGAAACATTAGAACAAGTTTTAGAAGAGAATTTTAAGCTTTCTGATGGAGTTAGTTCATACTTTGCGTATACAAGTGGAAAGTACTATTTTGGCTCTGAAGAACAGGATGAAAACGAAGTAGAAGATGCTGATAAGGGGAAAATTCCATCGCCGGAAGTGAAAACTGAAGAATCGGCTGCATCAGAGAATGAATCTGAAAAAGAAGAAAAGTTAGATAAAGAAAAAATAGAACAAATTATTGAGAAGGAAAAACAAAAGAAAGATACACTGGTCATTTATGGCCGCGAGTTCTACATATATGTTTCTATTCAAGGTGATAAATTCAACGAAAAACTGTATGTTGAAAAAATAGGAAAAAGAAAGCAGAACGTACCAATGATGCGTATGGCGGAGGGAACTTTAGAGTTCTTTGACCATAATTCTATCCTTTCAAAAAAGGTTAAAGAAACATTAGAGAGTACAAAAGGGTATCTAGACTTATGGAACCAATATGCTGAACAAGAAGGAAATCTTTTATTAGAAGAAGTCCGAAAAGTTGGCTTAATAACTGTAAATCGAGGAGCTGCAACCTTTGATAGCGAAGGTATTCATTTGCCTTATTCGGGCTTAACAAAAGAAGCAGAAGAACTGATAGCAAATGATACTTATTTATTCTTTTCGGATGAAATACCTGTGTATTTAGCAGACCGTGAAATGACATGGAGCGATTACAGAACTTTATCAAAAGAAGCAAGTCAAATAGGGTATTCGATTAATAAAGGAGTACAAGTAAGAGTCAATAAGAGAAAAAATGGTGGATTTATTATAGAAACTGAGGATGGTCATCTGCCGGAGCAGAAATATGTCTCTTTATCTATTTTTGGAGATGAAAGACAGATTGCAAGAAGAGAAGAGGCTAGAAAAAGAATTGCAGAAGGAAATGCCGCAAATCCAGCATTGGGTTTGATTTTAGAGGGGCAACTTACTGAAGAATTAGGTGCATATTCTACTAGAAAGAAAATAATGCCATTATCTAGTTTTGTGAAGGAAAAGATTTTCAAATATGAACCGACAGAAACCCAGAAGAAGGCAATAGATATTGCACTTAACACACCAGATATTGCAATTATTCAAGGACCTCCTGGAACAGGAAAAACAACAGTTATTACTGCGATTATCGAACGTTTGAATGAATTATGCGATAAGCGAGAGAAAGTAAATGGACAAGTATTAATAACGAGTTTTCAGCATGACGCGGTAAGAAATGTTATTGAACGATTAAGAATTAATTCATTACCTACAATTAAATTTGGTAAACAGGATCGAGCTGGGGAAGAGGATCTTACCAGAGAACGAGTTATTGAAGAGTGGTGTGAAGAATACATTGCAAGGTTAAATGCAAAAAATCCTGAACTGATTGAAACTGAAAAGAGAAATAGATTAAGTCGTTTGCATAATATGTATTTAATATATCCAAGTGATAAGAATGCTTTGGAATTTTTACAGTGTGCGAAGGAAATAAATACTGATGTAGAACTTGATAAAAAAATAAGTAGAATGATTGAGTCAAGAAGTGTTAGTGGTGGAGAAAAGACTTCGGAGCTATTGCTGCTTATTAGAAGATTAAGAACTACAAGAGAAGGTTTTATGGATGATGGAGCAGACAATGCAGATTATCTATTACAAAATCTTGAGGATATGGGGATAAACCAGAGTATACCAGAAAACCGAAAAGTTTTTGATATTCTTGATGAGGCTGCAATGTGTTATGGAAAAGAGCCGAGTAAAGAATTATTAGAAAAATTATGCGATGCAAAAACATATTTATTGGATAAGTGTGTTCCTAAACCTTCATATAAAAAAGAAGTACCAGATGAAGAAATCTCAAAGATTTATAAACAGATAAATCAGAGTGTAAAAAAACATCAAGATGAGAAGGCTGCAATTTTAGCAGATTTATTGAAAGAGTTACGAACCAATAGATCAGAGGTGGAACGATCTTTAGAACATTACTTGTTTGTATATTCTGCGACTACACAGCAAAGTGAAGGTGTTGAAATCAAAGAAGCTAAAGGGATAAATAAATATTCAGATGAACATCCTGAATACGAAACAGTTATTGTAGATGAAGCTGCACGAGTAAGCCCGGCAGACTTAATGATTCCGTTAGCACAGGCAAAGAAGAGAATTATTTTGGTTGGAGACCATCGACAGTTGCCTCATATTTATGATGAAGAAGTTTTTGAAAGTATGAAAGAAAACGGTGAAACTGTTGATATGAACAATATCAAAAAGAGTATGTTTGAGTACCTTTTGGAGAAAGCCAAGGAACTTGAGAAAATTGACAATGTTCCTAGAACTATTGTTTTGGACGCTCAATACAGAATGCACCCTATGCTTGGTGAGTTTGTAAATGAAGTATTTTATCAACCAAATGATGAGCAGTTTGCTTCTCCTATGCCAGCATCAAATTATCAACAGTTTATTTCTCAAAAAACTCTTCCGTTGGAGTGGTATAACTTTCCAGATAAATACGGTAAAGAGCATAAAGAGGGAACAAGTAGAGTTAGAGATTGTGAAGCTGACTTTATAGTTGAAAAAATTGAGTATTACATGAAATTGGAGGAAGGTAAAGATCTTACCTATGGAGTCATCACATTCTATAGCGAGCAATTTAAAAGCATAAAACGAAAACTTAAGAACAAGTTGGGTGACGATGCAAAGAGAGTTCGAGTAGGAAGTGTAGATGCCTTTCAGGGAATGGAATTTGATGTAATCTTCTTATCGGTAGTAAGAAGCAATGATAAGAAACCGATGGTTAGAATTGATAAGACTTCGAAACCCGAACCAATTAATTACGATTATTTAGAAAAGTATAAAGGAATTGATAAAAAGCAGATTGATAAGAAATCAGAAGAATACAAAGAGTGGGAAATATACCGCGATAAAGTTGGAATGCAGAATTACGGTTTCTTAATATCTGAAAACAGATTATGTGTTTCTTTAAGTAGACAGAAAAAATTACTAATTGTTGTTGGAAATACAGAAATGTTTTACAACGGAGAATGGGGACGCATTGCAGAAATATGCGTGCCTGGAATGAAAAGATTGTATGAACTTTGTAAGGGAGAGGATGTGATATACGATGGCCAATCCGAAAGTGTTTAGTTTATTCAAAACTAAGAATTATGCGGAATGTTTTCCTAATATTTCGGTGCTTGGAAAAAAAGTCGATTTTTTCTTGGAATGTAGTTCGTATGATGTTATTTTGCCAGTCAAGGTAAAGGGTGATAGTAAGTTAGATGTATTTGAAGAAGCTGTATTGAAACTGATTGCATATAAGACAACAACATCAGAGGATATGGCCGATATATTGTGTCTAACACCTGATCTGATAAATTTTATTATCATTAGATTACAGGAGATGGATCTTCTTCAAGATAATGGCAGAGATTTGACAGAGCAAGGGAAAAAATATATTCGTGTCGATGAAAAAATTACAGATGATGCAAATGTTGAGTTTGCTCAGGCTAAAGTGTTTGTTATCAATCAGACCGGAGAAATATTACCATACATACAAAAAGGCGAATTAATATCAGATCCTATAGAGAATATTCAAGGGTCATTGTTAACTGTTGAATATGGAACTGTGGGTAATCCAATAAGAATTAAGGGAAAAATTCTCCGACAGAACAGAGGCGATAAAAAGAAAGGGATGCTTCAAAGTTCTTCATTAAGAGCGGTGATAGATAAATATAACAGAATTGTACAAGAAAACGTTAATTTTGATTCTATCGAGTATGCACAAGAATGGGCTATTGAAAATACTTCTTCTGATGATGTGTATTTTCATATGCAAGCTGTTGTCCAAGATGGAAATATTGATGAAATATTAGTTTCAGATGGATTAGTAGTTAATATAGACTTTGTAAATGATTATATTAAGAAAAACCACCCAGATTTCATTTCAGTGGTTAAAGAAAGAGCTACAAGGAATATTATTCAAGAAACTGAAGAAGAATCAGATGAAGAAACGAAGGTTACACCTAATTATAAATATCGAGAACTTAGAAGTTTAATGTCACGAATTAATTCTTTTTCAAAAGTATATGAATGCTCAGATGATGAAGATGAAAGTGAAAACGATGCGTTTGCAAGCCGTGATGAAAATCAAATGTTGCAGGCAGAACAAAAAAAGTTTCTGCTGAATTGCTATTCAGCTTTTGAATGGAGTTTATTCTACTATGATACAAAATATCCGATGAATAGCAATGTTAGTAGCATAATCGAGAATCAAACAGCTTTCCAAAATGCCAATACACTGCTTCAGATGGCAGAGAAAATTGGAGTTGTAAATCCCGAAAGATATGAAGAACTGTTCTATTCTTTGGATAGTAACAGAATCAAAAGAATGTTTAGAACAAATACTCCGGAATTAAGGGTTGCCCTAAGTCTGGCAACTGTAACTTCGGTTCACAATAGTCAGTGTGAATTTAGAGAGTTGTTTAATAAAAGACCAGGTCTATTTAGAGTTTTGCGTAACCTCTTTAGAGAGCATGGTGATTTAGCCCATCAGACTTTTACTAATGAGGTAGATAAGAGAAGAAATAAAGAGATACATGATTTGTTGATTGATTTTATTACGATATTACAACCAGACTATGACATTGGCGATAGTAATGGAGTGAAGAATAGAAGAGTGCTATCTCAAATTTCGCAGGATAAGTTGAATGCAGAAGTAAGTCTTTCTAAAAGATTAGGGACCTTGTATTATTACAATTTATTGCCTGAGACAATAAAAGAAGAATGGATTTTAGTATCACCAGACAAGGTGCATTACCCGGAAGCAGCAGAATATTTCGACATATTGTATAGAATTATGCAGGATACATTATATTATGCTTTGAAGGATATAAGAAAAAATTCGCAGTTAGGTAAATCAGAAATTCTTTCAAAATTAAAAGAAAAGGGTGTAGTTTCAAGTAGTTTTGATACTGTAAATGAAGTTTTTGTTGCACAGATATTAATGAGTGAAAATGGTACATTGGGTGCCAATGCAATGGTGTATCTGTATTATCAAAAAGATGATGTGGTTGATAAACTGAAGAATGCTAATTTTGTTCAGATTATTGAGCAGTTAGTTCAATTGAGAAAACATGGTAACAATGTGGCATTAAGTGTAAATACGCAGGCTCTAAATAAGATTAGAGATAATATGCTAGATATTGTTAAACTGATAGGAGGAAACTAAATGAGTACTGAAGTAAAGCAGGATATTGAACAAGAAGTTTCACAGGAAGTAGTGCAGGAAACAGAAGTAATGAGTGAAACTGAAAATGTTGATGTAGATTCAACTCCAGAAGTTGATATTGAGGCAGTAAAAAAGGCTCTCGAAGCAAGAGAAACAGAGTTAGCAAAGTGGCAGAAAGAATTAGCTGAAAAAGCAAGTGAACTTGAAGCAGAGTCAGTTAGAATTCATCAAAAAAATGTGGCTCTTGATGAAAGAGAAAAGACTATAGAAGAAGGCTTAAAGCTAAAAATTAACTCAGAATATGCCGAAGCTAAATCAAAATTATCAGAAGAGCAAGCAAAGAGTAGAACTGATTTTGTCGCAGAACTAGATGGAAAAAGAGGCGAATTTGAAAAGAGCAGACAGAAGGCAATTGCAGAATTAGATAAGGAACTTGAAGGTGCTAGAATAGAGGCTAAAAAGGAATTAGACGCATTAAGAAAGAGTCAGGAAGCGGAGTTAAAGAAGGCTAGAGAAGATAGTGAAAAAGAACTTCAGAAACAACGTGAGGAACAAAAAGCTAAGTTAAAAGAAGAAAGAGAATTAGCACTGCAGCATCTTGAAACTGAAATAGCAGAAAGAACCGCTGAATTGACAAGAGGAGAATCTGCACTTAGTAGTGAGCAAGCAAGGGTACAAGCTGAAAATACTAGGGTTGAAGGTTTGGAAAAAGAACTTGAAAAAAGAGAAGAAGATTTGCTCGATCAGCAGATAGTTTTAGAACGTGATAAGAGAAGATTAGAAAGAGAACGTACAAGAATTGAAGAGGCAGATAGTAATCTCACAGAGGTTGTAAACCAGAAAATAGAGGATACTATTAAGAAGTTGAATCAATTAATTGAAACGAAGAATAAGGAATTAGAGAGTTTAAGAGAACAGTTAGCTGCGACAGTTGGAGAAATCGAATTAGTAAAGAGCTTCAGAGAGGCTTATGGAGAGGATCCACAAGTGTTAATCCAGTCAATAAAGCAGTTGGAGGACAGTAATAAGCAACTTCGAGATAAGCTATCAAATTCATCAGATAAAGCAGAATTGGATTCATTATCAGCCGCATATAGAGAAGCAAAAGCTGAAGTAGAAAGACTGTTAGAAGAAAACAGACATTTAAGTGATTCACAAGGAAGAGTGGCTTCGCTTGAAGCACAATTCAGAACATTAGGTAGCGAACACAAATCATTATTAGCTACATGTAAGTCATTAGAAAATCAGTTAGAGGCAAAAAATCAAGAATTGGTTAGGTTATCAACTCCTGAAGGCAGAGTGGCGGATAGAGATGCTCGTATTGCTGCTATCATGACAGGTGCAATGGATGATAAAAAGGATTTGGTCGGAGCTGGAGATGGATTAGATAGTAGATACAATAAGAAGGACGAGATTGCATGGCTTGAGGATGTTTGGAAGAAGTGTGAGGAATATGGAATTAAGTTTAATAAGAGAATTCTATATGCATTCCACACTGCTTTAAAAATAAATGAATGGTCAACAATTACTGTATTGGCTGGTGTCAGTGGAACAGGTAAGTCAGAACTTCCACGTTTGTATTCTGAATTTGGTGGCTTGAATTTCTGTTCTGTGGCAGTACAACCAAACTGGGATAGTCAGGAGTCAATGTTGGGATTCTTTAATTCTATCGATAATCAGTTTGAACCAGAAGAATTACTTAAGTTTTTGGTTCAGTGTACAACTGATCATAGATACAATGAATATATGAGCGTTGTCCTTTTGGACGAGATGAACTTGGCTCATGTAGAACACTATTTTGCAGAATTCTTGAGTAAGTTGGAATCTAGACGTGGTCTGTCACGTAGTTACTTGCCTGAAATAGAGGTTAAATTAGGTGCCGGAGTAAAGCCTTATGGATTAAAACTTTCTAGAACTTTGCTTTGGACAGGTACAATGAACCAAGACGAAACTACTAAGTCACTTTCAGATAAAGTTTTGGATAGAGGAATTGTAATTAATTTCCCTAGACCAAAGAATCTCGAAAGTAGAGCAAAAATGGGACTTATTACGGACTATATCAGTGATGATAGAGCAAAACTTCATAAGGATACCTGGCAGTCATGGACAAGTCATACAATCGAGTTTTCTGAAGAACAAAAGAAAGAAGTTGAGAGTTATAGAATAATCGTTCAGAAAATTAATAATGCATTAGAAGAGGTTGGTAGAGCATTAGGACATCGTGTATGGCAGTCTATTGAGTACTACATTGCAAATTATCCTACTGTTAGACAAGCTATGAATTATCAGCCTAAACAGAACGAAAAGGGCAAGATTGTATGGGTTCCAACAAACAGTGAATTGACTGGCGAATTAAAAGAGGCAATGAGAACTGCTTTTGAGGACCAAATTGTACAGAAAATCATGCCAAAATTGAGAGGTATTGAAACTCGTGATAAACGAGGAAAGAGCAGTCTTGATAAAATTGAAGACTTACTTGTAACCCACGATTTTGCAAGCTTACAGGAAGATTTCCAAATTGCTAGAGAACAGGGATATGGTCAGTTTATTTGGAATAGTGCAAAATACCTTGATGAGAAAGAAGAAAATGAATCACAAGAATAAAAGTAGAGTAAAGAATCATTCTTAAGCCACATACTTTTATTTAGAAAGGGCGTAGGTTATGAGACAAATCGATAACTATGAGCAGTTTTGTAAAGCCTTTGGGAGTGATGATAATGAACTTAAAAAAGAGGCAAAACTGTTACTGTTTATTCAAAATTGGATAATTAGAATATTAGATTATATGGAGGAAGATACTCTCGATTATAGTCTGAAAAAAATGGTAGAACAGAATGCGGACAAAATGTCTAATATACATACCTTGAAGGATGCACTTTCTAGTATTGTGGATGATTCGGACTTGGCCTTTAGGCACCTGAATGAAAATATGCGCGAAAAGATTATTCGTGAAAATGTTCAGATGCCTGTGTACAAAGTTAGAGAGATTAATAGCTACGGTCTGAATTGGTTGAGTAGACAATCCGGAAGAACAATCAGACAGAAAGTTTCTTCGGCTGGTAATTCTATCATGGCTGTTCAAAGAAGAATGAGCTTTGATACGGCAGAAAACAGACTATTTGTTGCTTTTGCAAAGGAGATATTTGAACAGCTAAATACTAAGTTGGAGAGTTTAGGAGAAATTGATCAACGACAGATAGCTGAAGAAGAAGACATGCGTGACGAATTGGCAGTCTTCTTAAGACGAGATGATATTGCAGAAGTAAGAAGATGGGAAAATTTACCGCCTAATAATACCCTTCTTTCAGATCAGAATTATAAAAAAATATGGCATGCGTGGAATGAAATGAAAAAATTAGATGAACGCATACAAAATGATTCTGATTATATGGGAGAGCGTTTAGCAACTATATTTTTTGTTGAATTGTTAGTTTATTTCAGAGAAATACTTCAAATACCGCAGGAGCCTGTAGAGGTCGATTATGATGAGTATAGAGTGTATTTGTGTGAAAAACAATTATTTTGCTTGGATGGAGACGGAAATACAGTTCAAATTAGTAAGGACAATAATCATATATACCTTAAGTCTGCAAAGAAAGATATTGATGTAGAATTTATAGGTAATAAACTTATTGTTAGGGTGAGCAAAGAAGAAGACAAAGAATATGAGGTAACACAGGATAAAATATATACTTATGTGAAGTTAATAGCAACAAAATTGGGAGTAGGGTCACCAAAAACAAATTCTGTGGTGCAGAGAAAAGAGGCACAAAAGTTTCAGAATATTGTCGTTGACTTATTTTCGTTACACCCAAGCTACATAGGTGATGATGCATCATACGAAAAATTAACAGAAAGATTATTACAACAGAGATATACTGGAAGAGACATTGATGGTGATGAGAGGGATTATTATATTCCGTGTGATAATTCAAATGCTATCAAAATGATATCTGGGGTGACAGATACTTATACAATTCCGTTTGCTGTGGATAATGGTTCCATGGATCAGATGAAACGTTTGGTTCATATGATGGAAAACTATATAGTAACGGATTCATTCACTTATGTTTTTCCGGACGCTTACAATGAACTTCAGTTAAGTATGGTTCATAAAGCAGCTAGAATGGTATATAGAAGGGTTAGAAATGTACCATTAAGTATAGGAACTGCCTTTAAATATCAAACAACCGATAGCTTTAGGAATAATTTTGAACCAGGAGATTTCCTTTTGGTTGTAAATCTCATAGATGATGAGGTGACATTTACTTTAGTAGCTGGTGAGCATGATGAAAAACTCGAAAGTGAATTAAGTGATTACAAAGGAATTGTATGGGAAAGACATCCTACTTCGACTACTCTTTTTAAAGATGAAATAGATAATAACATTATTGACCTTCTAACCAAAGCAGGTTGTGCTAAGTCAGAGAAATTATATAAATTGCTTGGCTTAGATGGTTTGCGTGATGGAGTAGATAATTTGAGCGTATTCTTCGGTAGTGAATGGTTTCAGGTAACATCTGAAATTAAGCAGATAGTAGACCGATTCAAATTAAATATTACTGATGCGGTAGCTGAGTTTCTTATGCGCAATAGATCTATTGTTCGTGGAGCAAATGTTCATATTGTTTCACTTGTCGACAATCTAATGTATAAAGGAAGTTTGCCATATTACAGTATTGGCAAACAAGCTGCATTGGAGGGGTGTAAGGAATTAGAAAGACTAGAACAATTAACAGATATCCCATTGTGGCATGACCACCTGCCTGCTTTAGCGATTAAGCTGATGTATGGAAAATTTGACTTGATTAAAAATGCTAGAGTTGAGCCAAGATTTGAGGAAAAACAAAGCATTCCAATTATGGGAACATTTACTTTGCCTAAAAAGTGCAAGGAATACCATTTTAATCTAGTCCAAGATGAAAATGCCAGAAAGATGCAATATGAGGCTGTTATTAAGAATCCAGCATTTCCACTTAATCATGATGTAGAATGCGGTTTGATGATGACATATCAGTATGGGGCAGAAGAGCCATACGAATTAGTTTTTGTTCCAAAAGATTCTAAAACAGCAGGTTTTTCGGAAGCAAAAGTAAAATGGTTCAGATTGGAGAAATATGATGCCGAAGACTTAGAAGCACCTGATTTCCCTACAAAGATACCGTGGGCAGAACTGCATCGTTATCCAGGCAGAAAAGGTGATTTGATTAATGTATTTGATGTAATAGAAGATGAGTTTAAACTTTTGAATGAGGGCTATTATACTTTTGATATTTCCGATACATTTATGAAACAGGATAAAGATGGAAGATGGTATGGTGAATTTGTTTTTGAAAAAGATGGCGAAGATGTAAAGGTACAGTGGTCACAAAGAGATTGGGATAGAGATTCAATACCACCACAAACTATCTCAGAAATATCATGTTGGATTGAACCGAAGTTTTATGAGGATAAAAAGAAGAGTGGAAAGCGATATAGAATATCAAATCTCTGGGAAGCGAGAACAAGAGATAATTTATGGTTTACAAATAGAAATGGCGGATATCAGTGTATCGTAAATTTTGATTATGATGGAGATATGAAAACAATAGCTATCATTGATCAGAAGTTTGATATGCCCGATAGATTTCATACTGGAATAAATGACATTACATTTGAAGTAAGAAAGTTACCAAATGGAAATTTGCAGGCTATAAATATACATGATGAAGATGGACCAGAACCATTGAAAAAATTTAAAGCAAGAAATATTTGTGAAGGCGGAAAAACGCCTGTTCCACCTAGATTTTTTACAAATGCTTATTATGGAAAATGGACGAGAACATTATTTGCCAATAATAGATCGTTGGCAGAAAGAGAATGCCCACCGGATTTCCAGAAAAGTTTTGCTAGGTCTGTTAATAATTGGGTCAATCTGTTTTATCAATACAGAGAACCAAATGATAAAAAAGAACTGTTTACTCTTCTTTCATTAGCAGCTAAGGATATAGGAAAAGACTATTACGAAATGGCCTATGAGTTGTTGGAAATGTATAGACATGGAGAGATAGATGTTCCATATGAAATTGGTTGTGCCTTTTGTGATTTGACAAATGATATGCAGAAGGAACTAATGGAGTTTACGTTAAGCGAAGTGGCTGAAGGTTATGAGGCAATAGGTATTTTAGCAAAGGCAGTATGGCACAATGAGCAATTCGTTTATAATGCAGATTTGGATATGTTGCTGAACAACTATCTACCAAAGGCAGTAGATTATATTGGTAGTGCATTATATCGTTCAAGAGGTGAACGTGTGCTAAAGGACGATTTAGAAAATGTAAAGTATTGTTTAGAGTATATTCTTGGAATTATGAGACTTCGTAATTTGAATGACTCGATGATAACAAATAAATACTTGTCATTAAACAATCCCAAAATGCAAGAACTTTACAAGTATCTTGAAGTGATGGCTGACAACAATACAAAGATATTCTCGTTCCTAAAATTAGAGATTACTTCTAAAGGTATTTACGAAAAAATTTGTGATTTGTTATATGTATTGTTCGTATATGTAACGGGCAATAATACTGAAGGGGAAATTAGAATATCTCTTAATATTGATGATTAACAATACAAGCAAGGCAGGACATATCAGTGTTCTGACCTGTGGGGCTTGAATATGTTTCATACAGGTGTTCAGTTATATGGAATAGAGCATAAGCCAGTTATAGATGTTCCAGTAGGAAAACAGAGATACCATTATAAAGATGGTAGTGTAAAATGGGTAGATAAAGAGCCATATCATCGTGGTGTTAATAATGATAATAAAAAAACAACCCTCTCGGTCAACTAAGGTCGAGAGGGTTTTGTGCGTATATAGGTATTATCCTTCAATATAACTTTTCAGTACGGACTTGAGATTTGCTGTGAAGTGGTCTTGCCAGACGGTTATTTGTCATAGCCAGCGTTTCACCCATGCATCATTGAAGTCTTCAAGGGTGGTACACTGTTTCTAGAGAAAATAATAGCATTAAGAGAAAGTTTATATAAATACACCACTTTACAACTTTTTCATAAAAGAATGACGTATAGGGCATTCTGTTGTATAATGAATTGAACAAAAAAACAATACAAAAGTGAAAATGCTAAAAATATAGAAAAGAAAATTGCAGCGATAAAAGCTGTTTCATCAGTATCAATCATGGCTGGTTCAATTGCATTAGTAGCCACAGGTTGACTTGATATACTTATGAAAGATAAGAAATAGGAAATTATTCATTATAAAAAGATGTAAGATGCTGAGAAAAGGGAAACAGAATTATCAAAAGTTAGGGAAGTTGAAGAATTTGATGAAAAAAAGATAATAAAATGAATAACAATGAAAATTTAAGCGAAATTAACAATTCTAAAAGAATGACAGATGAAATGAAAAACGAGATTAAAATTCCACCATTTTTGACTCAGAAAGAACGAATAAATTGGAGGCAAATAGCCTTGAGTGTTGTAGCTTTGGCGGTTCCTGTGTTTATGGCGGTAATTGTATATAGAAAAAAGTAGTAAATACACATTTTGAAATGTCATAATTATGGATAAATATAAGCACTTACAGTTTAGAATACTGTGGTGCTTTTTAATTGTGCGCCCAGCGGTGCACGTTTCTAACGGGTTAAAGTCCCGAATCCGCCCGGTAGTGGGAAGGATATAGCCGAAAGCAAGGGTGTCGAGGGTGACTTCGAATCTGAAGGAAGCTGGATATGAGGAAGATACTAACTCATGGGCAAATCTCTGGTCTGACGAACAGAAATCTCATATGAGGTTATGCATGAGGATAAGACTGCAAAACAAGCCAAAGTCCGATAACTACACGGAATCATGCATGATAAATGAGGCAGATAGATGGAGAGGAAGAAACGTGTGGTACCTGGGGAGGTCTGTGTGATATGCCTCGAAAGAGGTAATCATTGCCCAAAGCAATGTTGAACACACAGAAGTCAGCAGAGGTCATAGTAGTCGAGAGACAAAGGATCGAATCAGTAGGAGTCCCAAGTATGACTGAGAAAGGAGGAATGACTAGACATGGCAGAATACACTGAAAGCAGTGGCTGTTTGCAGAGAGATAGTGCGGAACATGAAGGGTATGCAAAAGCGCGCAGATCATTCAATCTGATATGGAAAGAAAGAGACAGTGCACAGCCGAAGCTCTTGGAAGCGATACTGTATAAGGATAACTTTAACAGAGCGTATAAGAGGGTTAAGGCAAACAAGGGAGCACCTGGAGTTGATGGGATGACCATCGAAGAGGCACTTCCTTACCTTCGGGAACATCAACAAGAGTTAACATCCCGTATCTATCGTGGAAAGTATACTCCGTCTCCGGTAAGACGAGTTGAGATTCCTAAACCGGATGGTGGTGTGCGAAAGCTTGGCATACCAACAGTGATAGACCGTATACTTCAACAGGCGATAACACAGCAGCTAGTGACAATCTATGAGCCACTTTTTGCAGACGGCAGTTATGGATACCGTCCAAACAGAGACGCAAAAGGAGCAATACTTAAGGTTAAGGAGTACGCTGAACAGGGCTACATGTATGCGGTAGTTCTAGACTTATCGAAATATTTCGATACAATAAACCACGAGATTCTTATCAACCTTCTGAGTAAGAACGTAAAAGATGAACGTGTGGTGCAACTTATCAAGAGGTATCTGAAAAGTGGCGTAATGGAAAATGGAGTAGTTACCGAAACAGAGGAAGGGTCGCCACAAGGAGGGAATCTATCCCCTTTGCTTGCAAATATCTACCTCAATGAGTTCGACTGGGAGTTCTTGAAAAGAGGTGTCCCATGCATAAGATATGTAGATGATATAGTGCTTCTTGCGAAAAGCAAAAGGGCATCGGAGAGACTCTTAGAGAGCAGTACGAGATACCTAGAGGAGAAGCTGAAACTTACAGTGAATCGAGAGAAAAGCCGTACTGTCAGCGTATTTGCAATCCGAAATTTTAAATTCCTTGGCTTTGCATTGGGAAGGAACGGAAGTGGTATATATGTACGAGTTCATTCAAAGTCATGGGACAAGTTTAAGTCGAGACTGAAAGAGCTTTCTTCCCGTAAGCGCTGTCAGTCAATAAAGCCAAGCCTTGAAAGAATCAAGGTATATGCAAGAGGTTGGCTTAGCTACTATGGAATTGCAAGTATGAAGAATAACATGGATGATGTCAACGGATGGCTCTATCACAGAATACGTATGTGTATATGGAAACAATGGAAACGTGTGAGAACAAGATACCGAAACCTGAGGGCTATGGGAGTTCCCAAAGACTTGGCTTGGAAAACGGCAAACAGCAGACGTGGCTATTGGTTTACAACACACACAGTTGCCATAAACATGGCAATGACGAAAAAAAGGCTGATAAACAGTGGTTTTTACGATTTAGCCACTTCATATCAGTCTGTGCACGTCAACTATTGAAAGCGCTGTATACGAGAACCGTACGTACAGTGCTGTGAGAGGACGGCGGTTAGTCACCGCCTCCTACTCGATTTATTGTCTGTAATAACAGAAAACAAGCGAAGATAACAGACGAAGAAAAACTGAAGATAACTGCAAGTTGAGACGGTAGTATTGATGTCAAAAGTTGCACCCACTAAGTAAATAAAGTGTAGAAAACAAAGGCTTATTCATAGGCTATCGTTAAAAGGTATCGGTAGCCTAGAGTAGGCCTTGTTTTTTTAGAGAAAATAAGGTTAAGTGGGAACATATCTATAGATGAGAGTTGACACTAGGGTATGGATAACAAGAAAAAGTGTACACACTTGCACCCACCTTAATGTATTCATGCATTGCAAACTCTTTACCGTTATCTACTGTGAAGCTCTTTTTAAGTCTTTTAGGTATGTTTTCAAAAGCTTGAATGGTCTTATAACTAAACTCAGTATCTGTTTTTGTTTCTAACTTAAAAGCTACAAGAAAACCTGACTTTCTTTCTACGTGAGTTCCAAGTAGACCTGTTTTTCTCATACCAAGCACTGTATCACTTTCAAAGTGACCAAATCTGCTTCTGTTAGTACATCCATTTGGTCTTTGAGAAATATTAATGGTGTTGGGTATTTTACCTCTGTTATCGTTAGAAGATTTACGTTTTTTATGTTTATTCATAAATCTCATTTTCTTCTTTATATCTATAGGTAAAATACCTGAATGGACAGCTCTATAAATAGTGTTATATGAAATACTAAAAGGTTGTTTTTCTAACTTTGCTCTACCTGATATTTGCTCAGGAGTCCACATAGACTTAAGTCTATCAATAACATAGTTTTTAGCTTGTTCATTAGATTGTAATATAGCTTTTTTACCACATTTAGATTTTCTTTTAAGATACTTTTTTTGAGCATGATGAGCGGCATAAGAGCCGTTAGCGTATGAATTACGATTAAATTCACGAGATATAGTTGAGGGCGAACGACCAAGTATACGTGCTATAGCACGTATACTTGAACCTTGTTCTAACATAACTCTTGACTTTTCTCTTTCTTCTATGCTAAGATGAGTGTAATGACTCATAAAATATCAACTCCTTGTATTTTGTTTTCGCAAACTCTATTATACAAGTTTTTGTTTTATGAGTCATTATTTTTTTGTTAGGTGTTGCACTTATATTGTAAACCTAAAATCATTAAATAAACGGAGAGGTAGTAAGTATAATGGAGAATTTTATTTCGCTTGTCACAAGTTATTTTCCACAAACTGCAAAACTTTTAACCAGTATTGCATTTTTGGTGTTCCTTATTTTGAATATATCAGATGATTTTGATAAGATTACAAACCTTATTAAAAAAATATTTGATTTTAGAAAACACTTAGATACTCTAATATATTCGCATTTAAGAAAAAAATATAATGAAAAATTATATGAGAAAGACTTTTTATCTTGGCAATTGGCAATTATGAAAAAAATATATGAGCCGTTGATTAATGAAAAAAATGCTTTATTAATTGAGCAGTTTAAAGGATACAAAGATGTTCCTCAGATTGCCTTTGCTCAGGTAAGTTTTTGTGAGGGGGATACTAAAGAATATGAAGCGATAACTATTAGTACTAAACCAGTAGATTTTCCTTTTAAAGATATTTGTCCAAAGGATAGTGATCATCTTGAAAGAAAGGAAAAAATATCTAAGGAAAAATATCCTGGTATTCAAAAAAAGTATAAAGGCTTTATAAAAAGATATTATAGGCTTATTAATCAAACAATAAAATATCCTAAGAGGCTCGGATATATGCTTGATGAAATTATATTTTATACGAATAATGATCAGGAGAAGAAGAATAATCAGGTAGAGTGGTATTTAGATTCATATGTAGGAAATTATGAGAATAATTTGAAGACAAGTCATGTTCTGGAATATGAATTGTACAAATTATATATTAAAGATAGAAAATATCATTTGAATATTAAAGAAAAATGCGGTAAAGAGATACTTAAAGAGTTGCCAATAAGAAATTATATTCATACTAATTTTGAAAATGAATGTGATGTTCTTACCTCAGGTAAAAATAGATCTTCTTTACTTGGAGTGCAGGTTTTTGTGCTGATTAAAAATCACAGTAAAGAATATGATGTATTGAGAATTCGTCGTTCCGAGAATGTTGTAATTAAACCAGGTTTCTTGCAGTTCATACCATCTGGTGGCTTTGAAGCTATGAATGATTGTGTTGATTACGATGCACAATGGGACAATTATTCTATTACAAAAGCAGTATTTCGAGAATTACTTGAGGAGTGTTTTGGGCAAGATGAAGATGACAAACGTGCATGTGGTTACAATATTTCACCAGACAGGATATATTATAATGATGAAATAAGCAAATTAATAAAAAAAATTAATGATAGTACTGATGGTACAAAGATGCAATTGCTTGGTTCAACAATGAGTCTTGTTGGATTGAGACATGAACTGTCGTTTATTCTTGTAATTGATGATATGGAGTTGGGAGGTTCACTTATTGGTAACTATGAGAGTAAGAGTGCAATTCATAGGATAAATATAAATCTTCTTGAAAATCGAAATTTTTGGATTAACGATGACTTGGATAAATTAAATTGTACAAGTGCTGGTTTATTTGAATTAGTAAGGAGAAGTGAATTATATAAAAAATGTTTGAATATCAAGAATACGTAGTTATTTTAAGATAAAGAGGTGAGTGCAAAATCAATACTATAGTTAAAAGGTTTTAAGATATATTATCAAATACCTATAGTTAAGTCCAAAATTGATGCAAACTAATAGCTGATATGTCTCACGTAAAGTCTGCCCAAGAGAATGAGTGAAAGCGAAGTTAGATTGGTAGCAGGCTACTGTGCAGAAGTCGTATTTATATCAAAGATTATACCCAGTAAGCAAATAAAGTATTGAAATACATAAATAATATTATATAATATGATTAATTAAATTAGAAATTATTGAAAGGATACTGAAAAAAATGTTTAAATATGTTGAACAGTTCTATGCTTTTTTGTTTACAACGTTGTGACTTATGATGGTTGTATTGGAATTTGTCAGATGTTCATCTGAACCTGCTTCAGATTTTCGCATTAGCTATGCAGTACTTTTAATTATGGGAATTATAAATTTTATAATTTCCATAATTAAAACTAAGGTGGAAAAAAATTGAAATCAAAGGGCTCTTTTGTTCAAGGCAATGTTATAAAAGTTTATAGGGATATTATTAAAGTAAATAGAAGCCATCCATACCGTATAAAATACAAGTATACTTACAAAGGAAAAGAATATATAAAAAAGAGTACAGTACTTTTTTGGGATAAACCAATTTACAATGAGAATAGTTTGATTGGGGTATTTGTAAATGATTTTGGATGGTCTACGATTAATATTTAGTGAGATAAATTAAAATTTGTATCTCCAAGTACGAAATAAAACATAGGTACGGGTAATTGTTTCGAAAATATAAAAAGAAAATTATAAAAAGCAACAAATACAATATGAAAAATCAAATTTTCTAATCTCCTATGTTGCTTTTTTCGTATATAATGATATTTGTAAATATTACGATATGTTTCCGACAACCCAAGATTTCAAAAATTATATTTGTTATCAATTCAGACCATTCGAGCCACATAGAAAGCGTAACATTTTTGAAAAGAGTAGAATTATAAAAAACTTTATTTTAATATAGTAATTTGAGTACATTTTAATTAAAACTGTATCATAATTATATATCTAAAAAATTATATTTTTTAAAGTCAAATATATAAAAATTGGAAATTTTATAATAGGTTCTTAGTGTTAGTACAAATAATAAATCATCTGATCTTGTAATTTGCCATGAAGCCGTCATATGATATATAGCCTTTTATATCAAGTATATTTAATATAGATATTACGTCTTGTATGCTTAATGATAGTGACATTGCGATTTTTTCTGCATGGCAGCTGCCTGCATTTTTGACTTGTGTATATATACTGTTTTCAAGAGGGGATAAATCATCATAGGTTTCATCTGCTATTTGCAGATTTTGTTCATAACCGTATTCAAACAATATATCGGAAATGCTTGTAGTCATACAAGCACCATCTTTTATGAGTGAATTTGTTCCTATTGAGTTTGAAGAATTTATATTACCGGGTACGGCGAATATATATTTTCCTTGCTCCATTGCATAATTTGCTGTAATCAATGTACCGCTTTTTGCACCTGCCTCTGTAACGAGCAGACCTGTTGACAGGCCGCTTATTATTCTGTTTCTGAGTGCAAAATATGCCGGTAAAGATGATTTTAAACAATGTTGTTCTGAAATTATCAAACTGTTTGATAATAACACTTCTTCAAATAATTTTTTATTGGATGCCGGATATATTTTGTTTATAGGTGTACCGAAAACGCATATCGTTTTACCTCCATTTTCTATGGCTGATTTGTGTGAAATGGAGTCAATTCCGCTTGCAAAGCCACTTACTATGCAAAAATCATTTTGGATAAGGTCTTTCACGAGGGATGTTGTGACAAATTTGCCGTACGGTGTAGGTTTTCTGCTACCAACTACACCTATTTTTCTTTTGTAATTTAATAATTCAGCGTTACCTTTGTAATATAAAACTTTAGGAAAATTTTTTATATTTTTTAAAATTTGAGGATATTTTTCATCTGCAAATGTGATAAAATCTATGTTATTTTTATAATTTTCCTCATCAATTTTATTTAAAACTTCTTTATACTTGTCTATATTCGACTTGGATAAATCAAAGTCAGGGAGAATAGATTTTATCGTATGGTTATTTATTTTATAGAGTTCATCATCTTTTATATTATTAGATAATTTTAGTATATCTGCTATTGGCATATTATAAAATTCTGATAAAAACTGTACAACCTTACTCATAAATCCCCCTTTATTAATGGATACTGCTATCTAATAAAATTATGGATAAATAATTATACAAGATTAATATAAATATTTTATTTTAAAGATTAATTATTATAAATTTCCATGTATTCTATAAGATTTCAGTATAATGATGAACTTTCATTAATCAGTCAGTATAAATTATTTATTCTAAATATATCTTGATTATATCATATTTAGCTTATATTTTGTTAAAAAATGAAAAAATGCTTTAAACCGTTTTAATGTGATTTAAAGCATTTTTGAGATACTGTAAAATTATAATGCTGATATCTAATAGAATAACAGATAATTTATACTGAGTGCTTCATAAATATTTGTTATGTTTTATTAGATGTATGCAATACTATTTTTTGTATTTGCTTTTAGTATAAATCTATGCGATATGAAGTTTGTCTAAAATATTTGTTTTTTCGAGTGATTTTAACAATATTAAGGCAAATATGCTTCCGCCTATTGTAGATACGCTAAATGGCAATACAAATGTGAAGATTGCGACTTCTTTTCCAATAAAAAACAATGCTACAGGATATGCAACAAGCGAACCTATTATTCCTGTACCTATTATTTCTCCCAAGAATGCGAATGAAATTTTTTTGCTTTTTTGATAAAGCATACCGGCAAGGAATGCTCCTATCATACTTCCTGGAAATGCCAATAAACTTCCTGTGCCTAACAGGTTTCTTATAAGTGAAGTCGTAAAAGCGGACATAACAGCGTATAGCGGACCTAATAATACAGCTGTAAGTACATTTATAAGGTGTTGAACCGGAAAGCATTTTGCAAATCCGAGCGGAATATTAAATGGCGAACATATGACTCCAAGTGCTACAAATAAGGCACTGTAGCTTAATTTTCTGGTATTCATTTCAGGTCTCCTTTTATTTTTTATATAATGCTCAAATTGTTTTTTGAGTAGACTGTTAACGCTTTTATAAATAGATGCTGTGCAGATATTTAGAAAAGAGTGCATAGGGCAAAATATATTTGAACATATCTTAGATTAAATAGTGTTTAGTATTGATGTTTAATTAAAAAATTAATCTACTAAATCTACTACAACTTCGTCTACTTGTATATCTTTTTTGATTATTTCTTGTTCTTTCATCCAATTTATAGTATTTTGCCAATCCTCTTTATTTTGTGACAAGAATTTGTCAGTGTCTGTTTCCATTAACGGTAATAAGGTATTCATACTTTTTTCTTCTACAGTTTGTGATAGTGGGAAATTTTCTTCATTTTGATTGTCAAGCAGTATTTTTAACGTTTCATCAGGTTTATTTTTCATATCTTCAAAGCCTTTTTTTGAGGCATTTAAAAATTTTACGAGCATTTCTTTATCGTTTTTTATATAGTCATCACTTGTAACGAATACAAGCTCCGGAAATGACGGCATACCGTATTCATCTACTGAAAAATAATTTAATTCAAATCCTTCTTCTTCCATTTGAGGTACTTCGTGATTTACAAGACAACCTATGGTTGCATCTACTTTGTTTGTTGTCATAGCTGTCATAAGTTCAAAACCTACATCTAATAAATTTACAGAGTTTGGATCTAATCCTCGAGATTTTACCATTGATTTTATCATATCTTCGCTTAATTGAGTGCCGGCATACCCTATAGTTTTACCTACAAAATCTTCGGGTTTGGTAATATTTTTTTCTTTTAATGACAAGACTATGTTAAGAGGTTTTTGTACAATTGAACCTATAGCTTTTATCGGTATATCTTGATTTGCATATGTTTGTATTACATCATGAGGATAATATATTCCTATCTGTGCTTTTCCTGCGGCAGTTAGAGATATTGCGTCATTTGCGTTTGACGGAAATATTATGTTTACTTTTAAGCCTTCATTTTCGTAATATCCTTTTTCTATCGCATCATAAATGAAGCTGTGTACTGCATTTGGATACCAGTCCAACACTACATTTACTTCTTGCAAGTCTTGTTTTTTGTCTTCACTCGCCGTTTGTGTTTTTTTTGCGTCTTCACTTGCGGATTTGTTTTCGCTTTTGCAAGCACTCAGCATAAAAATCATAAGAATAGATGTAAAAATGATTAATAATTTTTTGATATTTTTCATATCTTGTCCCTCCATTTGATTAGTTTTTTTTCTAAAAAATCTATTATGTATACTATTGTCATAGCAACAACAGACAATATTATTATCGGAGCAAATACTCCGGCTCCGTCAAGTTGTGTGAGCATTCTTTTGCTGAAATATCCAAGTCCACTTTGTGAGCCTAACCATTCTCCGATTGCTGCTCCTATTATACTCATAGGCACAGCCATTTTTATTGCAGAAAAGAAGTTTGGTATAGCTGTATTTACTTTGAGCATAAAAAATATTTGTCTTTTACTTGCTCCATATGTAAATAACAATTCTTGCATTTCTGATTTTGTATATCTGAAACCGTCATATGTAGCTATTACTATAGGGAAAAAAGTTATGAGTACTGTAACTACAACTTTACTCCATATACCATAACCGAACCACAGTATGAAAAGAGGTGCTATTGCAGTTGTAGGTATAGTTTGAGATGCTATTATTATCGGATATATAGCGTCTTTTACTGTTTCTGACAAGTCCATTATTATAGCAAAAAACAAGCCGAGTATTATAGATATTAGCAATCCTAAAAATGTAATAAGCATTGTGTAAGGTAAATGTACAGTAAATAACGGAATTCTCAGTTCCCAAATTTTTTGTAATATTTGAAGCGGTGACGGCAAAATATAATGTGCGTTTATTATATTTGCAAGCACTTGCCATAATATAAGTAAGGAGATGTTTATTATAATTGACGGAAGATTTTTTTTATTCATTTGCGCCTCCGTTTTTAAGCATAGATAATATATTATTTTTAAGATTTATCATTTCTGTTGTGTCAAGCATATCTCTTGTTCTGTTCCTCGAAAGAGGTACATCTACCCTTATTAATTCTTTTATAGGTACGTCTTTAACGACAAGTATTGTATCTGACAAAAATATAGCTTCTTCAACATCGTGTGTTATAAATATAGCAGTCTTATCGCTGAATTTATTTAGTCTATCAAGTAACCACGATTGCATTTGTATTCTTGTGATATAATCGAGAGCTGAAAGAGGTTCATCGAACAGCAACAAATCGGAATCGGTCAATATAGTTCTTGCAAAAGATATTCTTTGGCGCATACCTCCTGATAATTCATAAGGCATTTTTTCAGCTACATCTGACAGTCCTATATCTTCCAAGATAGATGATATTTTTTTTTCTTTTTCTTTTTTAGGTATATTTTTAATATCCATTGGTATGGATAGGTTGTTTTTTATGTTTTTCCAAGGAAAAAGCAAATCTTTTTGAGGCATATAACCTGCATAACTCCTAAGTGTGTTTATATTTTTACCCTTATAAAATATGCTGCCACTTTGCATATGAAGCAGTGACAATATAAGTTTGAATATCGTGCTTTTACCGCAACCGCTTGCACCTATTATGCTCACAAATTTCGGTTTGTCTATTGTAAATGATAGGTTTTGTATAGTAGGTCCGTATCCTTCATATGAAAAAGATACGTCTTCAAATTCCAATATGTTCATATAAATTTCCTCAAAATAAAAAAACTTTGCAATACCATCGTAGGTACACAAAGTTATATGCTTAAAATAAAAATTTGCTTCCCTACGTCGGTATTAACCGCATCAAGTTCCAAGGGTCGAGTAATACTCTCTCAGCACAAAGCTCCCCCAGCAATGATTATTAAGTTTTAAATTATTACAATACTTTTAATTTTTAGAATGAATATTTTATTAAAAATTTATCTCTTCAATCTTTTATTTATATCAACCTGTCTGTCATTTGCTTGTTTATTGTATTCTTTCAGTAATTCCTCCAATGTTTTTGTCTTTTTTTCATCATTGGCGACTCTATCGTTTGAAGTGGCAAAGCTTTTGTGGTGAACTTCTATAACTTTATCCTCTTTTATATCCTCTTGAGAAGTCTGTTCTATTTTAAGCTCGCTGTTAGCGTCTTTTAAGGATAGAGCTATTTTTCCTCCGTCGTCGTCCATGCTCAAAATTTTGACCTTTACAACATCTCCTTGATGTAAAAATTCATTTATATCTTTTACAAAATCATTTGATATATGAGATATGTGCACAAGACCTTTTTTGTCACTTCCGATGGATACAAAAGCACCATAAGGCTTAACATTTATAACTTTACCATCAACAATATTACCAACTTTTAAAACATTAGACATTAAATAATCGCTCCTAAATATGTAAAATTTTCATGTATAAATCAAATATGTAAAATATTATATCATATCAGAGCAAAAAAATGCAATATTTTAATATACTTTATTGCAAAAATAGTTTATGGTTTGAATTTTTTATGTTAGAATAAGCATTATAAGATATTATTTATACTAAACACTATTACCGATTATAATATTTCTGAATTTATATATTTATTGCTTTGAAAAATTATAATATTTTAATGATATTATAATTTAATTAGAGTTTTATATTAAACAAGGTTTAGCATTATTTTTTATTGATTTTCACAAAGATAAAAAATCTTATAAAAGTACAAGCGGAAAATATCTATCAGTTTAATACAGATATCAGAATAAAAAAATTTGTAAGGAGTATGGGAGTTTGATTATATATAGAGATATAAAAGTAGAAGAACATAAAATTTTAACGGATATGATAAAAAAATTATCTGATGAGAGCAACTATTACCCGTTTACATCAAGTGATTATAATGTAAGTGATGAAGAGCAAATCAATTTCATAAACAGACTTAATATGAATGACAACTGTTATTTGTCAGGTGCCTTTGATGATGAAAAATTGGCGGGTTTGATATATTTATACGGTGGAAACAGGGTAAGAAACTATCACAGCTGTACACTTGGAATAGGAGTGTTAAGCTCGTATAAAAATCAAAAAATAGGCAGTAATTTAATGCAAAGAGCAATAGATTACGCATATGAATGTGATGTAATAGGTAAAATAAATGTGCAGGTGGTAAAAGAAAATACCAATGCAATTAATTTCTACAAAAAATTCGAGTTTGTGATAGAAGGGATTGAAAAGAGAAGTTTATTTATAGACGGCAAGTTTTATGATGCAGTTAATATGGGTAGAATAATATAAAATGGAATATATTATGTAAAAAAATAAGACAATTCATAATTTGATGCTAAAAAAATAATATGATGATGGATATTATTGTTTTTAAGAGTTTTATATAAGTATACTTAAAGTAAAAATCTTATATATTGTATCCATTGATTAAACTAATATTAAGTATGAAAAGGAGATTTATATGAGAGTAAAAATAGAATATATACACCACAGTTGTTATACTTTAGAAATTGAAAATAATTTTTTAATATTTGATTATTTTGAAGGACATCTCAATATACCTAAAGATAAAAATGTGTATTTTTTTGTATCTCATGCACACGGTGACCATTATAGCAGTAAAATATTTGATTATAAAGAAAAAGTAAAAAAATATATAATATCAAAAGATGTACGTTGCAATGAGGATAATGTGGTTTTTGTAAAGCATGATGAAAAGATAAAAGTTGATGAAATGGAGATAACTACACTTAATTCAACAGATGCCGGAGTTGCATTTATGATAAATATATTAGGTAAAAATATATTTTTTGCCGGAGATTTAAATGATTGGTACTGGGAAATGGAAGACAGTATTATGCAAAAAAATGATATGCATGCAAGATTTGTAAGAGAAATAGATAAGATAAAAAACATAAAAATGGATATAGCGTTTTTCTTGGTGGATCCAAGACAAGCAGGGCAATATGATTTGGGCGGAAAACAAATATTACAGTTAAAACCTAAAAATTTTCTTCCTATGCACTTTTGGGAAGATTACAGCATAACGACTAAATTTAAAGACGTATATACCCCTATATACAAAGATACAACAATATACGATATACAAAATAAAAATCAAATAATAGAGCTTGATATATAATGTAAACTGTATAAAAAATAATGTTTGACATTTAAAAGAAAAAGTAATATAATGCTAAATGTCAAATATATATTTAAGGAGAGTTTACAATGCAAGAAACAAAAAATATTAGTAAAAAAAAGTTTGATACAAAAGCTGTGGTTATGTGTTCATTATTTTCAGCACTTGTTTGTGTAGGGGCGTTTATAAAAGTGCCGTTACCACCTGTGCCTTTTACAATGCAATGGTTTTTCGTAGCGATGGCAGGTCTTGTGCTTGGTAGTAATTTAGGATTTACAAGTGTGGCTGTTTATTTAGTGCTTGGGCTTATAGGACTTCCTGTTTTTACTCAAGGTGGAGGAATATCATACATCTTCAAACCTACGTTTGGATATTTGGTAGGCTTTGCAATAGCAGCTTTTGTTATAGGAAAATTAAGCGAAAATAAAGAAAAAAACTTTAAAAATTATTTTATAGCTAATATGATTGGGCTTGTATTTGTATATACATTAGGTTTTATACATTTATATTTTGTTTCGACTGTAATTGCAGGTAAAACAGTAGCATTGTTCAATTTATTAAAAGGAGCTGTAATTATTTTTATTCCAACGGATACTTTATCTGCTATATTGTCTGCAAAAGTTGCATCAAGACTTCCAAATATTAATTAGTACTAAAACCTATTTTAAAATATCGTATAGCACTAAAATATAAAAGATGCGAGTGCCATTAATCAAATACATTCAATTTAGCATTTTATTATATTACTATTTAATTAGGCATTAGTATGATATGTTAATTAAATGGCTGTTTTCAATGTTTTGTTGAAAATAGCCATTTTTTAGTGTTAAAAAATAAAATTCCCCTGAAAATAACAAATCATTATATTGTAGTAAATTGATAACTCTTATGATATAATAAATTTATAATGATATCATTTTTATTCGAATTATATTTTTATATGTGATTAATATAGTGTAATTTGTGTATCAATATAAGAAATTATAAAAAAAGAGGGATATATGGCTGATTATGGTATTTTTGACGTGATGGGACCAATAATGATAGGTCCATCAAGTTCACATACTGCCGGAGCTGTTAGAATCGGCAGGCTTGCAAAAAAAATGTGTGGTAAAGATTTTATAAGAGTGACTTTTTATCTTCATGGTTCATTTGCAGAAACGTATTTAGGACATGGTACAGATAAAGCTCTTGTGGCAGGTGTTTTAGGCATGATGCCTGATGATGAGAGAATAAGACACTCTTTTGAAATTGCAAAACAGAACAATATACCGTTTAAGTTTATAAAAACTGACCTTGGTGATGTTCATCCAAACAGTGTGAAAGTAGAAATGGAATACAAAGATGGAAGAATTTCGTATATAATAGGTTCTTCAATAGGCGGAGGGAATATCAAAATTATAGATGTTGACGGATTAAAAGCCGATTTTACAAACGAATTTCCTACAATAATACTGAAATATACTGAGCAAAAAGGAGTTATATCATTTGTTTCAACTTTGCTTGCAGAAAACGGATATAATATAGAAAAGATGCTTACAGACAAGAGTGATGGCGTTGTGACACTACTTGTAGAGATTAGTGAAGAGGTGGATGACAATATAAAGTCTCAGATATTGCATAACGACAGGTTTTTGCTTACAAAGTATATATCAGGCGGATATTGATTATATTTTTATATAAAATTTTACTTGCAATTTTCGCAAAAATAAGTGGACATAAAAATTTTTAGGAGGATATATGCAGTATACTGCAAAAGATATAATAAAAGAATGTAATGACAGGAATATACATCTTTATCATTTGGCAATCGAAGATGAGATGAATAAAAATAATGTAAGTGAAGAATATATAAGAACAGAATTTTATAAGATGCTCGATGTCATGGACAAGTCTTCTTCTAATTTTTTGGAAAAAGAAAGTGTTACGAATATGGGCATGATAGACGGATTTGCTAAAAAGATGAATGATTATTATAAAAAAGGAAAATCATTTTGTGGAGATGATGTTACAAGAGCAATGGCGATGGCATTTTCAACAATAGAAGTGAATGCATCTATGGGTAAGATTGTGGCTGCACCTACTGCCGGAGCATCAGGCATATTGCCGGCGGCATTTATGTCTGCAAAAATAAAATTTGACCTTGATAAAGACACTCTTATAAACGGACTTTTGACATCAAGTTTTGTAGGCAAGATAATAGGCAAATATTTTACATTCGCAGGTGCAGAAGGCGGTTGCCAAGCAGAATGCGGTTCAGCTGCATCTATGGCGGCTGCAGGTCTTGTTCAGATGTTGGGAGGCAGTGTGGAGCAATGTTTTCACGCAGGTTCTTTTGCACTTTTAAATGTTATGGGACTTGTATGTGATCCTGTTGCCGGACTTGTTGAATATCCTTGTGCTTTCAGAAATTCATCAGGCGTAATAAATGCTATGCTATGTGCGGATATGGCTTTGGCAGGTGTAAAATCTGTTGTTCCTTTTGAGGAAGTTATGAAAGCTGCAAACATAGTCGGAAGTGCATTACCTCTTTCACTTAGAGAAACCGGAATAGGTGGTATAGCAGGAACAGAAACAGCTTGTAATATAAGAAATGTATATTTTTCTAAGTTTGATAAATAAACTTAAAACAAGAAAATTAAAAAATAAGAATAAAAATTATAAATGACTTCATAGAACTATTATACAAAATCTATAATACTTTTATGATGTTATATACTTTTTATATAAAAGTGAATTAATTCTAAAAATATTATTCAAAAAAAGTTGTTTTTCTTAAAAAAATGATAGATAAGTTATGAGTTTGTATGATATAATAATTTATAAAACACATACATTTGCTGTTTTTCTTTAATATTTATCTTAATACTTTTAAGAAATGAGGTAATTTATCTTGAATAAACTTTTTGAAAAAATTTCTTTTTGGCTGCCTACGAATAAAAATCCTTTGAAAAAAGATTTGCAATATTCAGTTGTTGCTATATTACCTGTAAGTATGATAATAATATCATTTTTCTATAACAATCCTGTACAGATAGTAAAAGGATTATGGACAATAATATTAGCTAATGATGTATTTGCAACGGATTATACGCAGATATCTTCAATAGGGGCAGGATTATTCAACTCAGGAATAGTAACACTTATAAATATATATATACTTAGAAAATTTGATTTGAAGTTAAACGGTATAATAATATCCGCACTTTTTTTGATAACAGGCTTTGCTTTTGTCGGCAAAAATATATACAATATATGGCCGTTTTACATAGGTGGATATATATATGCAAAAACACATAAGGTAGATTTCAAAAATGTTATAGTTACTTCAATGTATACTACCGCACTTGCGCCTATAATATCTGTTATGGCACATACATTTGCGATAAATGTTATAGCGGCGGTGATATTGTCTTATTCAATAGGAATTTTTATAGGTTATGTTATGCCTGAAGTATCGTCAAGAATGCTTATGGCACATTCAGGTTATAATGTATATAATACAGGCTTTGCAGCAGGATTTATGGCGATAGTGATAAATTCCATATTGAATGTATTTGGAGAGCGTGTATCACCTAAAAATATAGTAAACTTAAATTTTGACTATGGTCTTTTAGTTATGTTTGTGATGTATTTTTTGGCATTGATATTAATAGGATATTCGCATAATAATGAAGACTTCAGCGGATATTCGAAACTAATGTCATATTCAGGAAGGCTTATTACAGACTATACAAGGCTTTGCGGTTTTCCTATAACTCTTGTAAATATGGGCTTTTTAGGATTAATATCAATAGCTTATATAATACTTATGGGCGGAAGTATAAATGGACCGACAATAGCGGCTCTTCTCACCGTTGTGGGATTCGGAGCGCTTGGAAAACATCCGAGAAATACAATTTCAATAATGATCGGTGTGGCTATATCGTCAAAGATGCTCAGTACGGACTTGTCAACAACAACCATAATAATATCCGGACTTTTTGGAACCACTCTTGCTCCAATAGTCGGAGAATACGGATTCATATACGGACTTTTAATAGGCCCTCTGCATCTTGCACTTGTTGCCAACATCGGTTCTCTTCATGCCGGGCTCAATCTGTATAACAACGGATTATCAGGGGGTATAATAGCTATGACTGTTGTACCTATTTTGGATTCGTTTAAAGTAGGAGAAAGAAGGTAAAATAATATGTATGAAAATAAAAAAGTATCTAAAATTGTAGACGAGGTACTGACTTATCTGTTAGGTAAAAATGCTACCGATATAAATATAAAAGTTGAAAAATTGCCTAAATATACAATGATTCAAACCACTTCTCAAAATATAAAACTGAGTGAAAAAGAACTTGTCGAACTTCGTAATTTTTTGAACTCTACACACAGAGAAGTTGAAACGGAGCAATATTATTGGGCTTTGGCGGGAGAAGGCAATGCGTCTGAAGAACTCGGACTTGTAGCAATAATGGTAGATATTGCCGAGATATATTATGAAGGTGATGAGCTTAAAATGGATTTTTTAAGAAAAAGATTAGATCAGTAGGAGAATTTTATGATACAAAGTATACAAAGGGCGGTGAAGATACTTGATGTAATGAAGATTCCCGATAAGGAGTTTTCTATAAGAGAGATATCTCTTGCGACATCATTATCTGCAAGCACTGTGCATAGAATACTCGCAACACTTGTAGAATGCAATTATGTAACTCATGATGAAGTTACACATAATTATAAATTGGGCTCTGCACTAATATCACTTGGTATAGCGGCTATACACAATACAAAATTACAAGAAGCATCTGTCAGAATTTTGAAAAAATTGTCATCACTTACACAAGAAGATTCTTTTTTGATGATAAGATCAGGAAACAAAGGTATAATTATACAAAAAGAACAAGGCCCTAATAACCTTAAAGTTGTAGAAAATTTCGGATATGAAATATCGCTTCACTGGGGAGCAATAAGAAAGGTTTTGCTTGCATATCAAAGTGATGAATTTATACAAAAATATATAAAAGAAGAATTTAAACCTACACCTACACGCATAACCTTAAATACAGATAATCTTATAGATGAGCTTAAAACTATAAGAGAGAATAAACTTGCAATATCAACAGGAGATTACATACATAACGGAGTGGGAATAGGTGCGCCTGTATTTGACTATACATCAAAATTAGTTGCATCAATAGGTATAATAGGAACTACATCAAGGATAAATAAGAATAATATAGAAAAGATGAGCAAAATTGTAGTAAATTGTGCAAAAGAGCTGTCTGATATAATGGGATATGTAGGATAATATTAAAATTAAACTTCTATAAAATAACGGTGCAAAAGAGAAAAATAAGATATAATACCTTTCAAAAAAAAGATATGCTCAAAAGTATAACTTTAAGGGATTTGAACATGGCATCTATTTGATGGAATCTTAGTATAAAACATAGATTGAAAAAACAGTCTATGTTTTTTTATATTTTAGATTGACAATAAATAATAAATGATATAAAATATCATAATAGAAAATTTATATTTTTGAATTAAAAACAATTATAAGTTAATATAATTATAATGAGTATGATTTTTTAAATATTTAAACCATAATATGTATATGGAAGATATATTATTTGATTTATTATACGAAATGCTAATTAAAATTATGTTATCATTGTATATATAAAAATTTATATTTTTCTAAAAATAAACATATAAAAATATAAATTTTTTATATTCTATAATAGTGTTTTATTAGTTGTGTTTATATAATTCACTATATAAATTAATATAGAATAATAATTTATAATTTGGAGGAATTTATGAAAAGTATTTTGTCAAAAAAAGTTTTTATATCATTTGTTATGATGTTGGTATTTACATTTATGTTTACATCTTGTGCTAAGGATGAAAAAACATCTGGTGATAAAGCGGATTCAAAACCGAAAGTTACAGTCACAACATCATTTTTAAATGATATGGTAAATGTGCTTGCAAAAGATATGGTAGATGTACAAATGATAATACCTGCCGGTTCTGATCCTCATCTTTATGTAGCAAAACCGGAAGATCATAAAAAAATACAAGATTGTGATTTGTTGCTTTATCATGGACTTCATTTTGAAGGCAAAATGGTGGAAGCCTTAGAGTCAAAAGGAATAGCAGTATCAAAAAATTTTCCTCAGGATAAAATAGGACGTATGGAAGAAAATGGAGAAGAGATTATAGATCCGCACTTTTGGTTCGATATAGATTTATATAAGGATGCAACTAAAGTGGCTGCTGAATCACTTATAGAGTTATTGCCTGATAAAAAAACAGAGATTATGTCTAATCTTGAAAGTTATTTAGAAGAACTTGATAATGCAAAAGAAGAAGCAATGGAAAAAATAGCACAGATACCTAAAGAAAACAGATATCTGGTTACTCCGCATGACGCATTTAACTATTTTTCAAGAATGTTTGATATTGAAGTTATTGCACCTCAAGGAGTAAGTACAGATTCTGAAGTTGCAAACAAGGATTTGAGCAAGACAGCGGATTTTATCGTAGAACATAAAATAAAATCAATATTTGCAGAAAGTACAACAGATCCGGCTCGTATGGAAAAATTAAAAGAGTCTTGCAAGGAAAAAGGTTTTGATGTAAAAGTTGTATCAGGAGAAGGAAAAGAGCTTTTCTCTGATTCGCTCGCACCTTCAGGTCAAGAAGGGGATACATTTATAACTATGTTCAGACATAATGTAGAGTTGATATATGATAATTTAAAATAAAAAGAGGTATGTTATGAATGCTGTAAAAGTAGAGGATTTGACGGTAGCATATGGTAAAACTCCTGTGCTTTGGGATATTGATGCAAATTTTGAAGAAAATAAAATAACAGCTATAATCGGACCTAATGGTGCAGGCAAATCTACTTTGCTTAAAAGTATTCTCGGTTTTATAAAACCTGTTGCCGGAAGTATAAAAATTTTCGGCAATGATATTGATAAAAGCAGATTACAAGTGGCTTATGTACCACAGTCAAACAGTGTTAATTGGGATTTTCCCATAAATGTGCAAGATGTTGTATTGATGGGAAGGTATCGTTCAATCGGTCTTATTAAAACAATAAGTAAAGATGAGAAACAAAAAGCGTTAAATGCTCTTGAACAAATGGATTTACTTGATTTAAAAAATAGACAAATTTCACAGTTGTCAGGCGGTCAAAAGCAAAGAGTATTTATCGCAAGAGCTTTATGTCAAGATGCCAGACTTCTAATAATGGACGAGCCTCTTGCAGGAGTAGATAAAGTCAGCGAAAAAATTATAATGAATAAGGTAAAAAATCTAAAAAAAGACGGAAAAACAATAATATGCGTACACCATGATTTAAATACAATAAAAGAGTATTTTGACAATATAGTTATGATTAATAAATTCTTTGTTGCAGGTGGAGATATAAATAATTATTTTACCAAAGAGAATATTGATAAGACATATAAAGAGGTGGCTTATGATATTTGATATTATCTTTTCATATGATTTTTATGTTGTTGCTATAGGTGTGTGTATACTTGCAATAGCATCGGCTATGGTAGGATGCTTCAGCGTATATAAAGGTCAAAGTTTGGTGGGAGATGCAATAGGTCATAGTTCATATGCCGGTGTAGTGCTTGCATTTATGATTTTTCAAACCAAAAATCCGCTTGTATTGACATTGGGAGCAGGTATTATAGGTGCAATATCTTATCATACTATAAATGTTATAATTAATAATTCAAAAATAAGATTGGATTCAGCTCTTGCTATTGTGCTTAGCGGTTTTTTCGGCTTAGGCCTTGTACTTGACAGTTTTATTCAAGGCAATGCAAATTTTTCTAACGCTTCTCAAGCAGGACTTAGAAATTATATTTTCGGACAGGCGTCATATATTATGAGGGAAGATATAATTTTTATATCATCATTTTCTGCAATAGCTATAATACTTATGCTGATGTTTTACAAAGAACTTATAATATGTATTTTTGATAAAGACTATGCAAAAAGCCTCGGATATTCAACTAAAATGATTGACAATATATTACTTGTTATGATGATTTCTTTGATATGCGTAGGATTGAAAACAGTCGGTGCAATTCTTATAAGTTCTTTTTTAATAATTCCGTGCATAGCTGCATCTCAACACTCTAAAAATATAAAAAATGTGCTTATATTAAGCTCAATTATTGCAAGCATAAGCAGTTTTTTGGGAGTTTTTATAAGCAGTACAGTTGACAGAATGTCCACAGGTCCGACAATTATTATAGTGATGTGCATTTTGACATTGTTATCTATGGTATTCGGTAAATATGGAATGATAGCAGAAAGAAAAGTGAGGATTCAGATATGATAGAAGTATTTATGACACTTGTTATTACGGCTGTTACTTGCAGTTTACTCGGCTCATTTTTGCTACTTAGAAATTTATCCATGGTGTGTGATGCTTTATCACATAGCGTGCTGCTTGGCATAGTATTAGCATTTATAATAGTAAAAGACTTGGATTCTATATATCTTATAATAGGAGCAGGTTTTTTTGGAGTCCTTACTGTATGGGTTGTGGAAAAATTATCTCAAAAAGGGCTTGTAAAAAACGATGATGCACTTGGTATAATATTTCCGTTATTTTTTTCAATAGCAGTTATAATAATAAGTAAATTTTTCAGAAACGTACATTTAGATGTTGATATAGTGCTTATGGGAGAGGTGTTGTTGGCGCCGTTTAAAAGAATGTTCAATCTTCCGAGAGATTTTGTAGTGATGCTTGGACTATTTATAATAAATTCTGTATTTGTAATAGTTTTTTACAGGGCGCTTAAAATATTATCTTTTGACAAAGACTATGCGTTTATGCAATCTATCAAGATAAATGCGTTGTTTTATTCTCTTATGACACTTACATCTGTGACAAGCGTGGCTGCGTTTAATACAGCAGGTGCAATACTTGTCATATCACTTTTTATTGCACCGTCAGCGAGTGCATTTTTGATAGCCAAGAGCTTGAAACAGATGATATTGCTGAGTATGTTATTCAGTGTAATAAATGTAAGTATAGGTTTTATATTGGCAATCAGTTTTAATATGTCGGTGGCAGGTATGTGCAGTTTTGTAGGTATGATTACTTGTTTAATGGTAATTGTATTTGGAAGAAACGGTATAATAGTAAAATCAAGAAACAATATAAATATCAAAAAACAACTCAACTATGACTTAATATTGATACATCTATACAGACATAAAAACAATCTTATAGAAACAGGAATAAACAGCATAGATTCACATTTGAATTGGGATAAACAAAAGACAAATGAAAATATAGATTATCTTATAAATGAGAATCTTGTTGAAAAAAACGATGATATGTATATTCTTACAAAAAATGGAATAAAATATGTAGAAAATATGCTAAGAGCATGATACATCTCTGTAAGTTTGATTAAACTTCTAATTATCCGAAAAAATACCATAGAAAGACTGAAATAGTAATTATTTATTTGATGAACAACTTTTTAAAAGCTGTTCATCTTTTATATTTTATGAGCTATTATTTTGTGTTACAATTTATATATAGTAATTAAATATGCTTATGACAAAAATATTAAATATAAATCAAAACTATATGGTATTTTTTAAATGATGAATGGTATAAATAAATATAAATTTTTTATTAAAGGAGAATATATAATTGAAGAAAGCTGATACAATTATAAATATTAAAGAAAATTGTGATAATAAAAACACTTCACTTGAAGAAATAATAGAAAAATTAAAAAAAGATGAAAGAAATAAAAAATTTAGCCAAAATGCTATACCGCCTATTCTTCAAATTGATTCCGGAGCTAAAATTTTAATTATAGGTCAAGCTCCGGGTAAAAAAGTAGAAGAAACACTCATTCCTTTTAATGATAAATCAGGAGATAAACTTATATCCTGGCTCGGCATTAATAAAGAGATTTTTTATTCCAAAGACATAGCTATTATGCCTATGGATTTTTATTATCCGGGAAAAGCCAAAACGGGTGATCTTCCACCACGAGCTTTTATAGCACAAGAATATCACCAAGATATCATTAGAATGATGCCTAATATAAAACTTACAATTCTGATAGGGAAGTATTCTATTTTTTATTATTTAAAAAATAAAGCAAAAAACAATCTTACAGAAACTGTAAAACATTATAAAGACTACTTGCCGGAATATTTCCCTATCGTTCATCCAAGTCCGTTAAATTTTCGCTGGCAAGCAAAAAATCCATGGTTTGAAAATGAAGTTGTTCCAAAGCTTCAAGAAATAGTTAAGAGAATACTTAACTAATCATATTTTAAGAGTATATTTTTATATCAAAATATACTTAAATAATTATAATAATCTTTTATATTTAATTATAGTGTGATATAATTTTATTAAGATATAAAATTGTTATAATGAGCATATTAAAAAAAGGAAAATAAAAATTTATTTTAAAACGAGTATAAAAAAATTCTTCATAAATAGAATATATTAGAAAATTTTTTTATAAACCAATCAATATATTTTAAGTTTTAAGCATTCGTTTAAAAAAATAAGAAGAAATTTTCTTTAAATTCGGCATTGAAATTTATATAAATGAATAATTATATAAGATAACAGTATATAAATAATTCAAAAGTTTATATAAACTATAAATTAAAACCGATAAGGGGAAACGGTATGGGAAGAGTTTTTACAACAGGTGAAGCACTTATTGATTTTATTCCGCTTGAAATAAAAGATTCGCTAAAAGAAGTAGAAAGTTTTGCAAAAATGCCTGGTGGAGCACCTGCAAACGTTGCGGTTACAGCATCTAAATTAGGGAGTAAATCATATTTTATAGGTATGCTCGGAGAAGATTCTTTTGGAAACTTTTTGCTTGATACTTTGAATAAATATGGTGTTGATACAGCTTATACTTATAAGACTTCTAAAGCTAAGACAGCATTGGCGTTTGTATCGCTTGGAAAAGATGGCAGTAGAGATTTCAGTTTTTATAGAGATCCGAGTGCAGACTTATTTTTATCTGTAGAAAATGTTAAAAATATAGAATTTAGAAGCGATGATTATATAAGTTTCTGCTCAGTTGATTTAGTTCCATATCCTGTCAAAGATGCTACGGAGTATCTGCTTAAAAAAGCGAAATCATCAAATGCTACAATACTTTTTGACCCGAATATAAGAAAAAATTTATGGAATGATATGAACTTATATAGAGAAACTGTATTGTATTTTATGAAATATGCAGATATATTAAAAATATCTGATGATGAAATAGAATTTATAACAGGAAAAGCTGATATAGATTCAGGTATAGACTTTTTGAAAAGTCTGGGAGTTAAAAATATAATATTGACACTTGGAAAAAATGGAGCAAGCGCATACTTTGGCAGTAAATATTTGCACACTGACGGTATTTCTATAGTTCCTATTGACACGACAGGTGCAGGGGATTCGTTTGTAGGAGCTGTACTTCATATGCTTGATATTATAGGCAAAAAACCGGATGATTTGAGTAAAAGTGAGTTAGATGAAATATTGAATTTTGCAAATAAAGTAGGTGCTTTGGTATCTACTAAAAAAGGCGCAATGGATTCGTTACCTACAAAAGATGAAGCTTTAAATTTTATAATAGATTAGATAACGGAATTAAAATAATTTGAGCATTATATTAAAAAATATAAATATTTTAAGTATATAATTAAAATAAATAATTAATGCTTAATATAAGTTATCCATAATTTTATTATAAAATAGTATTAGAAATTAGTATAAATCTACAATAAAAAAATTTTGTAAATTCTCAAAAAAAGAACTCTTTTTAAAAGAGTTCTTTTTTATATACATATAATTACATTTTAACAGTGTTAAGATTTGTTATTCTTTCGCCGTCGTCAACCTTGTAAGTTCTAAATAGTAAATATAAACTTACTATTAAAAGTATTACGGCTATTATTGTGCCTACTGTGAAACCTTGACCTGCCAATAATACTATACCTAACTGATAAGTTATAAATGCTACTACATAAGCGAATACTGTTTGGTAGAAAAGTGCAAATCCTGTCCATTTTGGGCTGTTCATTTCACGTTTTATTGCACCTACTGCTGCAAAGCAAGGTATGCAGAACAAGTTGAATAACATGAATGAGAATGCCCCGATAGCACCATTTTCGAACATCTTAGATGCAAGTCCTACGAATTGAGCATTTTCAGCTACTGTTTCTGGATCTACTTCCATTTGAGATATAACACCCATAGTTGATATTACATTTTCTTTTGCGATAAGACCTGTAAATGTAGCGACTGTAGCCATCCAGTTACCAAATCCGAGCGGAGCAAATATCGGTGCTATTGCAGTACCTATTATAGCAAGTATTGAGCCTGATGTATCATCTTTAAATGATATGAATTCGAATGATGGAGTAAAGTTCATCAAGAACCATAATATGATTGATGATGCTAATATTATTGTACCGGCTTTAGTCGCATATGATTTTGTTCTTTCCCATACATGTAATAGTACATTTTTCCAAGCAGGTGTATGGTATTGTGGGAGCTCCATAACAAATGGTGCGGGGTCTCCTGAGAACATTTTTGTTTTTTTAAGGATTATACCTGATATTATAATAGCAATTATACCAAGTACATATGTCATCGGTCCAACCCAAGCGGCACCGTCAAAAGCTGCAGCAGCTATAAGTGCTATTATAGGAGCTTTTGCACCGCAAGGCATAAATGAAGTTATTATTACAGTCATTCTTCTGTCTTTTTCGTTTTCTATAGTTCTTGAACCCATTATACCTGGAACGGAACAGCCTGTACCTATCAAAAACGGTATGAATGATTTACCGGAAAGACCGAATTTTCTAAATATTCTATCCATTACGAAAGCAACTCTTGACATATATCCTATATCTTCAAGAACACCAAGGCATAGATAAAGTACAATTATAAGCGGTAAGAAACCGAGAACGGCACCAACTCCACCTACTATACCATCCATTATAAGTCCTGATAAAACTTCATTAACGTTATTTTGTTCTAATAAGTTTGAGAAGAATGCAGTTACAAACCCTTCATCTCCAAATACAGTTTCATTTATATAGTCAGAACCCATAGTACCTATTGTACTTACGGACAGATAGTACACTGCCCACATAACAGCAATAAATATAGGTAAAGCAAGTATTCTGTTAGTTACTATAGAGTCTATTTTATCAGATGGACTCATATCGGATTTTACTTTTTGTACAGCAGTAGATATTATAGAAGCTATTACACTATATCTTTCATTTGTTATTATACTTTCTGAATCATCATCCATAGATTTTTCTACTTTTTCTATAGCCTCTTCAATTATATTTCTATCGTCTCCTGAAAAACTGAAATGTTCTACTACTTTTTCATCTCTTTCAAACAGTTTTATAGCAGTCCATCTCTTGTTGGAAACGGTAGAAAGCGAAGAACAGTGTTCTATTGTTGATATTGCTTGTTCAACATCATTAGAAAATCTAAATATCACATCTTGATGAGATTTTTTTGAATTGCCTATTGATATTACTTCATTCATAAGATTGTCGATACCTGTGTTCTTAAGAGCCGATATTTCAATAACCTTACATCCGAATGATTTTTCAATCTCTGAAACATTTATCTTGTCGCCTCTTTTGTTTACAACATCTATCATGTTAAGAGCTATTACAACCGGGATGTTAAGTTCCAACAGTTGAGTTGTAAGATATAAGTTTCTTTCAATATTTGATGCGTCAACCATATTAAGTATTACATCAGGTTTTTCATTTATGAGGAAATCTCTTGATACAACTTCTTCAAGTGTATATGGAGAAAGTGAATAAATTCCGGGAAGGTCAACTATGTTTACTTCCTTGTTTTTTCTATAAGCCCCTGCTTTTTTTTCAACTGTTACTCCGGGCCAGTTACCTACATATTGTGCAGAGCCTGTAAGTATGTTGTATATTGTAGTCTTGCCTGAGTTGGGGTTACCGGCAAGTGCGACATTAATACCCATAATACCTCCTAATTGTTAAAAATAAGTATTAATAAATGATAACAAATAATAAAAAAAATTTAAAAATTACTCAACCTCTATAAAAGAAGCATCCGATTTTCTAAGAGTAAGTTCATATCCTCTTACAGTTATTTCAACAGGATCACCTAATGGAGCAACCTTGCGTATAAAGATGTCACAACCTTTAGTTATACCCATATCCATGATTCTTTTTTTTGTAGCACCTTGTCCCGTAAGTTTTGTAACTTTCACAGTACTGCCTATCTTTGCTTTATCCAATGTCATATCTAAACCTCCTATCTGTACATTTTTCTTATGTTGATGAAAATATCAATGCAAATTATTTATTGGAAATTATCAAAAAAAGTAAAGTTCAATAAATAATTTATAAAATAAAAAACTTAAAAAGTTTAATGCTTGCTAAAAAGACATTAAAAAATAAAAATTATATTAAGAGAGTGAATAATCAGTAAAAGTGATTTTATAAGTTATAAAATCACTTTTACTATTCAGGCGCTACCATAATTTTATTAGTCATGTCTTTACCTAAAGCGACTCTTGAGTCTTTTATATTTACGATCATATTACCGGAATTTACTGATATTACAGTTATCTGTGCACCGATAACAAACCCTAAATTTTCAAGAAATTTTTTCTGTTCAGGATTTCCCTTCACTAAAGTCACCAAGCATTTATCACCTGTGTTCATCATAGACAAAGGCATATATACCTCCAAATTAAAATAATAATAATATAAAAGATTATTGGAATTATTTTTAATTATATATTTTAATTCTTGATTTGTCAATGAATATAGTTAAAGTTTTCATTTGAAAAATAATTTCGTTATTATAAATGTGTAATAAAATCTTGATAATTTGTGCTTATATCTGCAAAAAATATATTTTTTATTTTTTTTAAATTATAATAATTGATAACTAAAACTAATATAATCTTATAAATATTTATTTTTGCTTTTTAAATGTGACATATATACTATATTTTTATTGCGTAATTTAGGACCTTAAGAGTTTATGGATTGATATTAAACATACTTTATTTATGTGCTTTTATAAAAGAAAAACGAGTAAAATCAATGTTATTGTCTTATATAAAAAATATATTATTTTTATTTTATAGTTTTAGGTTTATAATAAATAAAATTAGGTATAAAGACTATTGTAAAGTGGGGTTTTAATAAAATGATATAATGGTTATATAAACAGAGGTGAACTATGAAGAATATAGGAATAGTAACAGGTGCATCTTCAGGACTTGGAAAAGGTATCGCAATTGAAATAGCTAAGGGATTTGATATAGATGAGCTATGGTTGATTGCGAGAAGAAAAGAAAGATTAGTTGAATTAGGCAAAGAAATATACGAAGATTATGGTGTCAATGTTGTGATTATGTCATTAGATCTAATTGATGAAAAGTCTTTGCAAAAAATATCTGATAGATTGGAAAGTCAAAAGCCTAATATAAAGATACTCGTAAATTCAAGCGGTTTTGGAGTAATGGGTGACAGTAGTGAAATGAACAGAAAAGTGCAAGAAGATATGATATTGCTTAATTGTAAGGCATTGTTTTCTCTCACAAATATATGCACAAATTATATGAGTAGAGGTAGTGGAATATTGCAGATTGCATCTGTTGCAGGTTTTTGTCCTCAACCGTATTTTGCGGTTTATTCTGCTACAAAAGCATTTGTATTAAGCTATTCAATGGCACTTTCTAAAGAGTTGAAAAAAAGAGGAATAAGTGTTAGTGCTCTTTGTCCCGGACCTGTGAATACGGAGTTTTTTGACATATGTGAGAGGGATGCGAAAATGGAAAATATGATAAAAAAAATGTTTATAAAAAGTCCAAATTTTGTAGTTAAAAGAGCAATAAAAGGTTATTTGAAGAAAAAGACCGTTATAGTACCTGGCATTACTATGAAACTTCTGTCAATTATAGAGGGATTATACATTAAACAATTAAGTTCTATATTGGCTTATAAAATTTATAAAAAATTTAATTAATTTATGAATAATATTGAAAATTATAATGCAGTATTAAAAGATATATAACCCCATATTTTTATTTAATAAAAGAAATCAAATTTATATTAAGACAAGGTATTTTCTATGAAAGTATCTTGTCTTTTGTTATTTAAAATATTGAAACAACATAAAAACTTTGATAAAAATACAAAAAATCTAAAATAGGGTGTTTATAAAATATACCCTAAATGAATAAAGCTGTTTTTGCTAATTCAATTGATAAAAAAACTTAATATAATTTGTTTTAAAATTTATATTTAAGGTATATGTATAAGGCATTTTATGGATGATGTAATATTATAGTATTTATAATATTACTTGTTATATTTATTTTTATAGTAAATTGGACTGGAAATAAAATAAAAATATATTGTAACTTTGTTTGATAAATAAGTTATAATATATATAATGTTTATAATAAACTCAATTTGCTATACATTGCTCATCTTTATGAAAAATTTTTGAAAGGAGGGGAAAAATGGAAAATTTCATCAAAAACATTTTTGATATTGACGAAGAAGCTGAAAAATATCAAAAATCATTAGAAAAAGAGAAGCTACAACTCATGCAAGACAGAAAATCTAAGATAGAGGAATTGGATAAAGAATACATTAATGTCTTGGCTGATGAAAAAAGCAATTTAAACTCAAGATTAAAAAATATAGAGACTCAGGATACTAAACAACTGGATGATTATAAGAAAAAATCTGAGAAAATCAAAGATATTTTTGCTCAAAAAAAAGTCTTGTTAGTGAAAAGTTTTGCTAAATCCCTTTTAGAAAGTGGTGAATTGAATGGGCAATAATTTTCATGCTGTAAATGCCAAGATTGGCGTTTTAAAAAAAGGGATTTTTAACGATGATGATTACAACAAGCTTTTATCTTTTTCGAAAAGAGAAGATGTCATAAATTATTTGAAAAACAATCCTATATACAAAGATCAAATCCAAGACTATGAAGAAAATTCTCCGAGAAACAGATATGCTATGGAGTTTATGATACACAAGACGGAAACTGAAATATTCAGAAAATTGGAACATTTTCTTTTCGGTGAAGATAAGATGCTTGTAGAGGCTATGCTTACAAGATATGAGTTTGAAGACATCAAAATAATTTTAAGAAGTATAGTAGAAAATGAGAAAATAAATCTTGCTAAAGAAACCTTGATGTACAAAACCAGTAACCATGTAGATTATGATAAATTGGCTAAATGTGAAAGTATTCATCAAGCACTTGATATACTTAAAGGAACTATATATAGGAGAGCTTTGGTATCTTTAACTGATGAAGATGTGCTTAGGCTCCATTTTCACGTAGAAATGAATTTGGACAGTCTTTATTTTATAGCTGTGAAAAAAGCTACAGAAAAGCTGTCAAAATCAAGTCAAGAAATATTAAATTCGTATTATTCTGCAATTATAGATACCATTAACTTGCAATGGATAATAAGAGCTAAGAGGTTTTATAACCTATCCAACGAAGAAATATACAACTATACTTTGAGATTCGGTAAATATATAAAAGGCGATTTTTTAAAAAGTCTTGTGTATAGTGAAAACGGACAGGAAATAATGGAAAAACTCAAGGGAACAAAACTTGAAAAGCTACTTAGAAATAATGAAGAAGGTAAGATAATAGCTTATAGAAATGTACAAGGATATATATATAACAACCAATTAAAAAAATTGAAAAGTTATCAAAATACCATATCCACATTTCTTAAATTTATTATACAACTGTTGATACAAAACGAGAATATGACGAGAATATCAGAGGCACAAAAATATAGTTTAAGTAAAGAAGAAACGAGAAAATATTTGATTAGTACACACTAAAGGCTATAATTATATAAATTATTGAACAAGGAGGTGCTAAATGGCTGTAGAAAAGATGAAAATGATGAATTTGGTTGCCCTCAAGCAAGACACTCACAATATACTTCGTGAGATAGTCTTAAACGGCTCCATTCATATAACAAACTCATCAAATTCTTCTAATTTTACTATGAGGTATATGGACACTCAAATTGGAGAGTTTTCAAAAATGGGAGTAGATATAAGTAAAATATCTCCATATATAAGTGAAAAAGTATTTAAAAAGAAAAAATACAAAGACCTTTTAGATGAAATGTTTACATTTTTTGATATAAAAGAAGATGAAATAGTTTTGGAAAATCTGCAATCCCTTAATTATAGTGAAAAGTTGAAAATATTGGACAAAATATCTGAGGAGTCCGACAGAATCAAAAATCTTGAAGAATCCAACAGATATGCAAGAGCTAAAGTAAAAATATTATTAAACGCTCTTGAATATTTTTGTCATGATAACATAAAAATATCAGAATTTATGAATTTAAAACATATAAAATTCAATATGGGTCAGATTTCAAAAAACTCTTGGATAAAATTGAAATCAAATTATGAAAATATAAAAGGAATAGTAGTTCACTTAGGCTCTAATAATCACGGAGAAACTCTCATGATATTTACTCCTTCCATGTATGAAGAAAGTACGGAGTATTTTTTGCGTTCACTGTCTTTTGACGAAATAGATTTACCGAATATAGATATGTCGTTCAAAGATTTAAATGCTGCAAAGAAGAAACAACTTATCGACTTGGAAAAAGAGCAGGAAGAAATAAAAAAAGAGAAAGAAGAATTCAGAAAAAAATACTTACAAGATATATTGGCATTATATTATAGATACAAGATAATCGAAAAAATAGAAGAACTTGAGTCTCATATGGCACAGAGTAAAAATTTTGTGCTTCTCAGTGCTTTTGTACCGGAGTCAAAAATTGATGAGATAAAAAATCTTATAGAAAAAACGTCTGAAAGTGCACTTGTATATTTTTCGGAAGATGTTGCAGTTCCTTCAATATTCAAAATACCTACAAAACTTAAAAATAATTTCATATTAAGACCTTTCGAGGCACTTGTAAAAATGTACTCAATACCTGATTATAAAGAGGCTGACCCTACACCGTTTTTTGCAATAACATATATGTTGTTGTTTGGTATGATGTTCGGAGATGTCGGACAAGGTCTGGTGTTTGTAATAGCAGGCAACTTGCTTGCAAGAAAAGTGGGAGAGACTGCAAAGATAATACAAAGAATCGGACTATCATCGGTATTTTTTGGATTTATGTACGGAAGTGTATTCGGCATTGAGGATATATTGCCTGCAATATTGTTAAGACCGATGGAAGATATAAACACCATACTTATAGGCACAATTACAATAGGTATAATAATGATAATTGTGGCATATTTCATAGGATTTTATAATTTAAAGGCAAGAAATGATATAGGAAACTTATACTTTGATAAAAACGGTATTTCAGGGTTTATATTCTATATGGCATTTTTACTGTTGATATTAAATATTACAGTTTTAAAATCTTATGTGGGCGAAAGCGGTTCATCAATGCTTGTAATAATAAGCGTTGCAATTATGATTGTCACATCAACCCTTATGTTCATGAAACCTAAGTTGGCGGAGAAATTTGAAAAATCTGGTCATAAAGAAGAATTTTCTCCTGTTGAAAGCGGATTTGAGATGTTTGAAACCATAATGGGATTTTTCTCAAACACTCTTTCGTTTATAAGGGTAGGGGCTTTTGCAATAAACCATGTCGGATTATTTATGGCATTTCACGCACTTGGACAGATGATAGGCACAGGAGTTGGAAATGTGCTTATGATTGTACTTGGAAATATAGTAATATTAGGACTTGAAGGGTTGATAGTATTTATACAGGCTATCAGATTGGAATACTATGAGTTGTTCAGCAAATACTTCAAAGGAGACGGAATAATATACAGTCCGCTTCATGTAGATGTTCGCACACAAAAATAAATTTATTTATAAATTATTAACTGATTTTTAGGAGGAAAGTTATGAAAACAACACTATTATTATTAACAATAGGTATAGGAGCTACAATATTAACAGGAGTTTCTTATATGAAACAAAAAAAGACTACAAGTAAAGCAGGATTAAAAAAAGCCATAGCAATAAATTTATTGGCAATGTTTGGATTATTTGTTACAGGTCTTATACCTGATGTTGTATTTGCAACAGGAGAAGCTGATGCAGTAGCAAGTTCTGCAAGCGGTTTGGGATATTTGGCAGCAGCTTTATCAACAGGTCTTGCAGCAATAGGTGCAGGTATAGGTGTAGGACAAGCAGGCTCAGCAGCAATAGGTGCTATATCAGAAGATTCATCAATACTCGGTAAGACACTTATCATACTTGGACTTGCAGAAGGTATTGCAATATATGGTCTTGTAATATCAATAATGATACTTCAAAGAGTATAATAGGAGATAAGTTATGGTTAGCTATCTTATAGCGGACAATACAGATACGCTTGTAGGAATGAGATTGGCAGGAATAACAGGAACTGTTTTGCATGAAAGAGGCGAAGTTTTGGAAGAGTTCAACAAATGTCTTTCAGATAAAAACATAGGTATACTGTTGTTGACAGAAAAAATATTTGATCTTATAAGCGAAGAGGTTATGAATGTCAAGCTGAAAAATAGATTTCCTCTTATAGTAGAAATACCTGATAGACATGGACTTCAAAGAGATCCTGATTTTATAACAAAGTATATAAATGAGTCGATAGGAATCAGCATATAATGTGGGAGGAGTTTTATGATAACAATAGAAGATAAAATAGAGTCATTTAAAAAAATAATAAATGAAGATATAAAATCGTCTTACGATGTAGAAATACAAAAGATAAAACAAGAAACGGAAGATATAATAAGAACATATAAAGCTAAGAAGTATGAAGATATAGAAAGAATAAAAAGAGATTATGCTTTAAAATTAGAAACAAAAACTGACAGAATACATTCAAAAACACAAAAAGAAGGTCAAAATATAATATTAGCTGCTAATAAACAAATATATGATGATTTTTTCAAAGCGCTCAAAGAAGAATTGAAATCAGAGTATTTGGGAAAAGAAGGCGAGACGTATTTGAAAAGAACATTGGAAGTTGCAAAAAAAGATGTTAAATCTGATGATACAATATATGTTTTTGAAAAATCTTATGAGAGAGATATGCCTATAATACAAGATATATTAGGCGGTGTAGATATTCAAAAAAGCGATAATATAAGAATAGGCGGTTTTGAAGTGGAAAACAAAGAAAGAACATATAGACTGAACTATTCTGTAGATTTTTTATTAGATAATAAATACAAAGATATTTTGACAAAATTGAAACAAGAGTTGGATGTAAGAGCATAAATTCTTATGAATTATTATAGTTCTTTGAAATAACAACTATAATGTAAAAGTCATACTAATGCCTGATAAAATAATTAATATTTTTAATTTACAATCATAAAAAAACTAATTATTGTTTTTTACAATACCAACCAGTAAAATAGGTATTAGTATCAATAAATTATAAGTGAGGGTAACTATGAATGAAACACCTAAAATAATTGATATAAACGGTCCGGTTGTTAAAGCAAGTGGTATGGGTGTATATAAAGTAAGAGATATGGTGCTTGTAGGTGATATGAAGCTCATAGGCGAGATAATATCTATAGATGGAGATATTGCTACAATACAAGTATATGAAGAAACTCAAGGCCTAAAAGTAGGAGAAAAGATAGTAAGTACGGATATACCACTGTCAGTAACATTAGGACCGGGAATAATAGGAAATATATTTGACGGAATACAAAGACCTCTTGAAAACATATATGAAATAACAGGGGATTTTATAGCAGAAGGCATAGGACTATTATCTATAGACAAGTCAAAGACGTGGAAAGTGGAAATGCTTGTGAAAACAGGTGAAACAGTTACAGCAGGACAAGTGTTTGCCACAACACAGGAAACAAGTTTTATAAAGCACAAGATATTAATACCGCCCAATGTGAGTGGAGAAGTAATAGAAGCACTTCCTTCAGGAGAATATAATTTGGAAGAAGAAGTGTTAACTGTAAAGGATGAAGATAATAAGATACACAAACTGAAATTATATCATACTTGGCCGGTTAGAATACCACGCCCTGTAAAATATAGAATGCCTATATCAAAACCGCTTGTTACAGGACAAAGGGTACTTGATGTATTTTTTCCTATTGCAAAAGGTGGTACATCAGCTCTTCCTGGAGGTTTTGGAACAGGTAAGACTATGACACAACATCAGTTGGCTAAATGGTCAGATGCAGATATAATCGTGTATATAGGTTGTGGAGAGCGTGGAAATGAAATGACGGAAGTGCTTGAACAATTTCCTGAATTGATAGATCCGAGAACAGGCAAACCTCTTATGGAAAGGACAATATTGATTGCAAATACATCAAATATGCCGGTTGCTGCTCGTGAGGCATCTATATACACAGGAATAACAATAGCCGAATATTACAGAGATATGGGTTATCACGTTGCTATAATGGCAGATTCAACATCAAGATGGGCAGAGGCGCTTAGAGAAATATCAGGAAGATTGGAAGAAATGCCGGCAGAAGAAGGTTATCCTGCATATTTGCCGTCAAGAATAGCACAATTTTATGAAAGAGCAGGTTATGTGGAAACTCTTGGAAAAGAAGAAGGCTCTATAACTGTAATAGGAGCAGTATCTCCGCCTGGAGGAGATTTCTCTGAGCCGGTAACGGAAAATACAAAGAGATTCGTGTCAGCTTTCATAGGCTTGGATAAAAATCTTGCATATATAAGACACTATCCGGCTGTAAATTATTTGACAAGTTATAGCGGATATACATCACTTATAAAAGAGTATTATGATGAGAATGTATCACCTGAGCTTATGAAATTGAGGGCAAAAATGATGGAACTTTTGTCAGAGGATGACAAATTAAATCAGATAGTTCAGCTTGTTGGAGAAGATGTCCTTCCAAATGACCAAAGATTGCTTCTTGAAGTAGCCAAGGTATTGAAAAAGGGATTTTTACAACAAAATGCAATGCACGAAACAGATTCATATGTTCCTCTTAAAAAACAGTATGAGATGCTGAAAGTTATAGACACTCTTTATGATAATGCAAATATGGCGGTAAAAAAACAAATAGCTCTTGTAAAAATAAAAAATGACAATATTTTTGAAGAAGTAATAAAGATGAAATATGATATACCTAATGAAAATTATGAAGAAAAATTTGACACATTAAATAAAAAAATCAAGAACTATTATGCCGATTTGATAGCAAAAAATCAGGAAGAGTAGGTGAAAATATGCAAAGACAATACTTAAAACTTGAAAAAATAGAAGGTCCATTGATAGTATTAAAAGGCGTAGACGATGTAAGCTATGATGAGATGATGGATATAGAGATAGAAGGTAAGGAAAAAAGAAGAGCGAAGGTAGTTCGTATACAAGGAGATAAAGTAATCGCACAGGTATTTGAAGGAACAACAGGAATATCCACGCAAAATGCGGCAGTTACATTTACAGGAACACCTTTGGAAGTATCACTCAGTAAAGAAATACTTGGAAGAACATTTAACGGTGTTGGAGAGCCTATAGATGGAGCAGATCCTATAATAACCGACAAAAAATATAATGTAAACGGAAGACCTATGAATCCGGTTTCAAGACAATATCCGAGAGACTATTTAGAGACAGGTATATCTGCGATAGATACACTTACCACTCTTATAAGAGGACAAAAATTGCCTATATTTTCATCAAACGGGCTTACACACAATCAATTGGCGGCACAGATAGTACGACAGGCAAAATTAAAGAATTCAGATGAAAAATTTGCCATAGTGTTTGCAGGTATGGGAATAAAACACGATGATTATGATTTTTTCAAAAGTGCATTTGAAGAATCAGGAGCATCATCAAGGGTTGTATCATATATAAATTTGGCTGATGCACCTATAGTTGAGAGAATATCAACACCGAGAACAGCACTTACAGCAGCGGAATATTTGGCATTTGAAGAAGGAATGCATATATTGGTAGTTATGACAGATATAACAAGCTATGCCGAAGCTCTAAGAGAAATATCATCAGCAAGAGAAGAAGTGCCGAGTAGAAAGGGATATCCAGGATATTTGTATTCAGATTTATCGACTTTGTACGAAAGAGCAGGAATGATAAAAGATAAAAAAGGCTCTATAACACTTATTCCGATATTGACAATGCCAAATGATGATATAACACATCCTATACCGGATCTTACAGGATTTATAACAGAAGGTCAGATAGTTTTATCAAGAGATTTATTCCAAAAAAATATATATCCTGCTATAAATATATTGCCTTCGCTTTCAAGACTTATGAAGGACGGTATAGGAGAAGGATATACAAGAGATGATCATGATCAGGTACAATCACAACTCTTTGCACTTTATTCGAGAGTTATAGATGTACGCTCACTTTCTCAAATCATAGGAGAAGATGATTTGACTCCTATAGACAGGATATATATGCAGTTCGGTAGAGAGTTTGAGCAAAAGTTTTTGTCTCAAAGATTTGACGAATCGAGAACGATAGAGCAATCATTAGATATAGCTTGGGATTTGTTCAAAATGTTCCCTAAGGTAGAATTGGACAGATTGGAGAGTAAATATATAGACAAGTACGGAAGGTGGTAAAATGATACAGAACATAGCACCTACAAAATCAAATTTACTGAAAACCAAAGATAATTTGAAATTATCCAAAACAGGATATAATCTTATAGACAAAAAAAGAACTGTTTTGATAAAAGAGATGATGCAACAAATAGAAAATGCCAAGAAGATACAAGAAGATGTAAAACAAATGTTCGAGCAGGCATATGCTGTACTTCAAGAGGCAAACATAACAATGGGAGTTATGGCTGTAAGTGATATAGCATTATCCATAGACAAAGCGGAAAATTTTGAAATATCATATAAATCCGTAATGGGCTTAGACGTACCGAGTGTAAAATATGAGCATGGTAAATTAAGACCTCACTACAGTATGCACATGACAAGTCCTGCCATAGATGAGGCTATAAGAATATTTCAAAAAATAAAAAGGCTGACATATCGTTTGGCAGAAACAGAAAATACAGTATACAAATTGTCTATAGAAATAAAGAAAAACCAAAAAAGAGCAAACGCATTAGACAAAATACAAATACCTAATTTAGAAGATACTGTAAAATATATATCAGAATCGCTCGAAGAAAAAGAAAGAGAAGATTTTTACAGACTTAAAAAAATTAAAAAAAGAAAATCATAATATAAAAAATTATGCAAATAATAGAAAAGTATGATATAATTTGTTAAAAAAGTATATCATACTTTTTTATGTTAACCATTTTAAATTTGTACTAAATATTTATTTAATGATGAAATACCATTTAAATCAAAATATGTATACTAAAATCTAATAGAAAAGCATTGATCACTTAGATAAAATCTATAATTTGAATAGGTTTTAGTATTATATTTAATAACCGATAGTATAATAATCAAAAAATAAATATTAAATTTTTAATCATTCACTACAATGTTTTATATTGATTAACTATCTAATCAGTATAACAATGAGTGATATTTTTGGAGGGATTGAATTGAGAAACATTTTTTTAAGAAAACTTGCTTCATTTGTTGTAAGCCTTGTTATAATAGGCATATATCTGATATTTACTTTTTTTAACACAAAAGATATAGCCAAAATTTTGACACAAGGAGATTTGGATTTATATTTTAAAGGTACATGTTCAAAAGAGTATAAAGATATACTGGTAGATAACAGTAGCGATGAAGAATTAAAAGAAAATTATGAAGAAGTTATAAACTCAGAAGTGGATTTCTTTTTTTACTACTTCGGACTGGATGAAAATTATAAAGAAGAAAATCAAGAAAAATTAAATGAAATTTTTAAAACGGTATATTCAAAAGCAAAATACGAAGTTAAAGAAACAGATAAGAAGAAAAATCCTAAAGAAGTAACTGTTGAAATAGAGCCTATGAAAATAATGTTGGATATGGAAGACGAGTATGAGGCTCTGATGGATGAAATGACTAAAGATGTTGATGAAAATAATGTAAATAAAACAGATGAAGAATTACATACAGAATTTACACAAAGGTTTTTGGAGAAGTTTGAAGAAGCATCAATGAAAGATATGCAATATGATACATCAAAGACTATAGCTATAAAGGTTCCAAAGGACAAAAACGATATATATCAAGTAGATGAAAAAGACTTTTCAAAAGCGGTTGGAGAAATAATTCCATATAAAGTACAATAAGAAAAAAATACATCTAATTAATTGTTTAATTATTAGATGTATTTTTTTGAATAATAATTTATAGGATACCATTTAAATCAGAATTTTTATCATATTTCTTTTTATCAGTAGGGCAAGAATTTGAATGGCATGAACCGTTACAAGAAGAACATGAAGAACCCTCGCCACGAAGAGAAAAATACAATGCTGTTATAAAAATAGCACCAACTATAATACCTGCAATTATGTTTTGCATAAAAAGCCTCCCAAGTTAATCGTAATTTGAAACAATGTATATCTGAATAAATTATTAAAAATTACAAATTTTAAGTAATTTAAAGCAAGATTAATATAAATTGTCTGTATAATTGATACCAATTATTACTAAAAATATTCATAAAAATATTTATTTATAAGGTTAAATTAGAAATATTTTCCATATAAATATTGCAATACAGGCATTTATAGATAGTTATAAAATATTTTTATATCTGACTATAAAATAAAAGTATTGTACTAAAATATGATTGAATGGTTATATAATGTTCGTAATAAATAATAAAAATTGGAGAAAATATGTATTTTAAATATAGCGTTTTTATAGCCTATACACTTGATTTAATATTTGCAGATCCATATAATATGCCTCATCCTGTAAAATTTATCGGGAGGCTTATAAGTTATCTGGAAAATATATTTTTTAAAAGTCGTATAAATAAATTTATATCCGGAATATTTACAGCAGTTATTACAATAGGAATATCTTATATAGCGACATATTATTTAATAAATCTTTCATATGGTGTAAATTTTTATCTTGGTGCTGTTTTTGAATGTGTTCTTGCTTATACTGTGCTTGCAAGCAAATGTTTGGAAAAAGAAGCTATGAAAATATATGAAGAAATTAAAAAAAATGATTTAACATCAAGTAGAATAAAACTATCTTATATAGTGGGAAGAGATACAAAAGAATTATCATTTTCAGATATAATAAGAGCTACGATAGAGACAGTTGCCGAAAATACTGTAGATGCCGTTATAACTCCTATATTTTTTATGATAATAGGTGGAGTGCCACTTGCAATAGCATTTAAAGCTGTAAGCACCTTGGATTCAATGATAGGGTATAGAAATGAAAAATATGAGCAATTCGGTAAGTTTTCTGCAAGGTTGGATGATATATGTAATTTTATTCCGTCAAGAATATCTGTTATAATATTCACATTAAGTGCATATATAAATTCGCTTGATTGGAAAAATTGTATAAAAATAGGATTAAGAGACAGAAAAAACCATTTAAGTCCAAATTGTGCATATCCTGAAGGTTTAATAGCAGGGGCACTCGGAATACAACTTGGAGGAGCACATCATTACAAAGGAAAACTTGTAGAAAAAGCTACAATTGGAGATAATATAAGAGAGCCGAACAAAGAGGATATATTAAAATCTGTAAAAGTGTTGAGAGTTAATACTTTTATATGTGTTTGTATCGCATTTACATTAATTTATCTAAATCTGCCATAAAACAGCATATTTGCATAGTTATGCTTGATTTGTTTAGCCTAAGTGTATGTAGTTAAAATATATTTCTTTGCATATTTTTATATGTTTTATAGAATAAATTTTACTTAAAATACAGGTCAACACAATAACAATATTTTTAATACGGATATATGTTTATTAATAGATATATTTATATAAATTATTTATTTTAATTATAGTTAATTTTATTTAGCTAATAAATTCTTAAAAACAGAAATATCAATTATTATACTAACTTTCAGTATTTATTTATATTTTGAATGATAGCATTAATTTTTAACTACTATCTTATTGAAAAAAGTGCAGTATTATTGTATAATGCTTTTGAAATTATTAAATTCATCATTAAAAGTAATATTTTATAGGCTATATGATATATATAATCAATTTATATATACTATCAATTATTGTTAAAAATTTATTTTTTGTAAGTTTTAAAACACGAAATAATGGAGGAAATTGTTTATGAAAAACCTTAATATCGACATATGTTGTGGGGCAAGATGCACTATGATGGGTGCTGTAGATTTATTGGAAAAAGCTGAGAGTTTTAAATCGGTGTTCCCGGATGATAATATCATTGTACAAGTAGTACCATGTACCCAAGAATGTAAAGGGACTAAGACGTCTGCTGCACCGATAGTTACTATAAATAATGAAAAAATGTTAAATGCAACACCGCAAAAAGTTATGGAAAAGATGATGGAGGTTTTGAGATAAATGAGGACTGAATTTACACCATTAATACAGCTTAGAAGAATGGTTTTTGTTGAAATAGCTAAAATGGGGTATGATGACAGTAAAAACTTAGCAACAAATTTAGAACAAGCTGTTTATAATATTTTGCCCGGAGAAGTCGCAAAATACAGAGAATCCATTTTTAAAGAAAGAGCTATAGTAGGTGAAAGACTTAGAATGGCTCTTGGACTTAAAATGAGAGCACAAGATGAGTATTCGAGACTTTCTGACGGCTGTGAAGAAGTCATAATAGACGAAAGGATAGTTCAAGATTCTCTTATAGAGGTTATGCCTTTTGCATGTGAAGCTTGCCCTACAAAGACGTATAGAGTGACAAATAACTGTAGAAAATGTCTTGCACATCCATGTATACAAGTCTGTCCTGTAAATGCCATATCTATGGGCAAATATTCTACAGTAATAGATGAAGATAAGTGTATACGCTGTGGGAAGTGTAAAGAAAGTTGTCCGTACAATGCGATAGTGTTTTTTGACAGACCTTGTGCTACGGCTTGTGGCGTAAATGCAATAGAATCCGATCATTTGGGCAGAGCACATATTAATCAAGATAAGTGTGTTACTTGTGGTATGTGCTTAGTAAATTGTCCTTTTGGAGCTATAGCGGATAAAACGGAAATATTCCAGCTTATACAAGCGATAAAATCAGGAGAAGAAGTACACGCAATGCTTGCACCTGCGTTTGTAGGTCAGTTTGGTCCTATAGTTACACCGGATATGATAAAAGAAGGTATAAGAAGATTGGGTTTCAAATCGGTAGTCGAAGTTGCGATAGGAGCGGATATAGAATCCATACATGAAGCAGAAGAATTTATAAAAGAAGTTCCGGATACTCTTGAATTTTTAGGAACATCTTGCTGTCCTTCTTGGTATTTGGCAGCCACTAAGAATTTCCCTGAACTTAAGAAAAATATAAGCTCATCAGCTACACCTATGGTAGCAACAGCAAAATATATAAAAGATGCACATAAAAAATCCAAGGTTGCATTTATAGGTCCATGTATAGCCAAAAAAACAGAGGCGTCACAACCTCATATAAGAACGCATATAGATTTCGTTATAACATTTGAAGAGCTTATGGGGATGTTGGTTGCACAAAATATAGATTTTGCAAGCCTGAAAGATGCAGAAAAAGCTAAAGACGATGCATCAACTTCAGGAAGAGGATTTGCAAGTGCAGGTGGAGTTGCACAGGCTATAATAAACACTATTCATAAAGCTGAACCTACTTTTGAAGTAAAGACATATAATGCAGACGGATTGCATGAATGTATGAAGATGTTGAAAATGGCAAAAGCTGGTAAATATAAAGGCTACTTACTTGAAGGTATGGGATGTCCCGGAGGATGTATAGGTGGTCCTGGAACTCTTGCCCCTATAAATAAGAGTAGCAGAGAATTGGAAAAATACAAAAATGCTTCACCATATTTTACAGTACAAGACAATACGAATGTAAAACATGATTGGATAAAGCGAGAAGAAGAATAAATAAAAAATATTATACAAAAATAAAAAAGTGCTTGACAAATCGAAAATAATAATGTAATATTTATAAAAATTAAATATAAGCCTTTGAAACAGAAATAAGTAGTCTAATTGATTGTTTACAGCGAGCGGCATATGATGAGAGGTCGCATATGATTTAGATGAAAAATATTAGGGACTGTTTCGGTTATTTTGACAAAGATTAATCGAGTATCAAAATACGTAAGAATGCGTTAAATTTGAAAGTGGATGGATATTTAAAGATATCTGTCAATTAGGGTGGTACCACGGGTCAATATTGCTCGTCTCTTGTTTTTAAAGAGGCGAGCTTTTTTATAACAAATTTTTATAAAAATTGTTTTTAAATAATTAGCGCTGCTTTCAATTTATACTAATATTAGTTTGATTAATGGATAAAATTTATACAAGATGTTTATTTTAAATATGCTTAATTTTTATTTAGCTCATAAACTTTTAAAAATAAAATGTCCATTACTCTATTAACTTTTAGTATTAATATTGTTATTACCTAATTGAAGAATTAAGTGTAATAAACAATATTATAAATTTAATACTGTTTAATACTTTATTATTAATTTGAATTTGGAGGGAACTTGTATGAAAAAGAATTTACTTAAACTTATGTGTTTATCATTGGTAGCTATGCTTACATTTACTGCTTGTGGAGGTTCAAAAACTCAAGAAAACAAAGCAGAAAAAGAAGAAAATGCAGCAACATCACAGGCGATAGAGGCTATTAAACAAAAAGGTAAATTAATAGTCGGTACATCAGCTGATTATCCACCTTATGAATTTAAGGCTCTTATTGACAATAAAGAAGAAATAGTAGGATTTGACATAGAAATAGCCAAAAAAATAGCAGAAAAATTAGGTGTTGAACTGGAAGTAAAAGATATGGATTTTGGAGTTCTTTTACCTACAGTTAAAACAGGACAAGTGGATATGATAATAGCAGGTCTTAACCCAAATCCTGAGCGTGAAAAGGAAATAGGCTTGTCAAATGTTTACTATGAATCATCACAAGGTGTGCTTGTAAGAAAAGCTGATTTGGAAGTTTATACATCAGCAGATGCTTTAAAAGGCAAAAAGCTTGGCGCACAAATGGGAAGTATTCAAGAAGAAATGGCAAACTCAATAGAAAATGCAGAAGTAAAATCACTACCGCTTACAACATCATTGCTCGTTGACTTAAAAACTGAAAAAATAGATGCAATAATAATGGAAGCCCCTGTTGCAAAACAATATGCAAACAATGATGAAGAGCTTGCAGTACCTGATTTTGTATTTGAAAGTGCAGAAAAAGGTGCGGCTATAGGAGTAAAAAAAGAAAATACAGATTTGCTTCAATTTATAAATGAAACATTAGATGAATTAAAAGCAGACGGTTCCATAGACAAATTCGTAGTAGACGCAATAAATTTATCAAATGAACAAGCACAATAATATATTATACTGATTTTAAAACAGAAACAGCAAAAATTTATAGGGAGTTATAAGCTCCCTACAAATTTTTATGGTGAATTAATCAAAATAGGAAAGGAGGAGTTATATGATTGAAATGCTGATTAAATATAGCGGCATATTTTTACAAGGTACTTATTATACAGTCGGTTTATCTTTCGTATCAGTGCTTATCGGTACATTAATCGGACTTATACTTGCTTTATTCAGATTAGCTGACTCAAAGACCATGAATTTTATGGTTGCTAAGATACTTAATTTTATAGCTACTTTATATGTTGAAGTTATAAGAGGAACACCGCTACTTGTACAGATATTTTTGGTAAAATTAGGTTCATATCAGATATTTAATCTTGATTTACCTGATATAGCTATAGGTATAATTGCAGTATCAATAAATTCAGGAGCGTATGTATGTGAAGTAATTCGTTCAGGTATACAAGCAGTTGACAAAGGACAGATGGAGGCGGGAAGAAGTCTTGGAATGACATATAAAATGACTATGAGACTTGTAATATTGCCACAAGCTGTAAAAAATATACTTCCTGCACTGTGCAACGAGTTTGTAACGGTTATAAAAGAAACTTCAATAGTATCATATATAGGTGTAACAGATTTATTCTATGCGTCAAAATCAATAGGCTCTATGACGTATGACACACTTACACCGTTATTTATAATAGCACTTATATACTTATTTATAACATTTACATTGTCAAAACTTGTCAGATTGCTCGAAAGGAGGTTATCTCAAAGTGATTAGAGTTGAAAAACTTAAAAAAAGTTACGGAAAAAAAGAAGTTTTAAAAGAAGTCAGTACAGTAATAAATGATGGAGAAGTTGTGGTTGTAATAGGACCGTCAGGTTCAGGAAAATCAACTTTTTTGAGATGCCTTAACAGACTTGAAGAAATAAATGAAGGTAAAATTTTTTATAATGATATAGAGATAACTGATAAAGATGTAGATATAGATAAATTGAGACAAAAAATAGGGATGGTTTTTCAACATTTCAATCTTTTTCCTCATAAAACAATAATTGAAAATATAACACTTGCGCCTATAAATACAGGTATTATGAATAAAGAAGAAGCTCAAAAAACAGCTTTGGAACTACTTGGAAAAATGGGATTGAGTGAAAAGGCGGATGTATATCCGGCATCCTTATCAGGAGGACAAAAACAAAGGGTTGCAATAGCAAGAGCACTTGCAATGAAACCTGAAGTAATGTTATTTGACGAAGCTACATCAGCATTGGATCCGGAAATGGTTGGAGAGGTGCTAAGCGTTATGAAAGATCTTGCCAAAGAAGGAATGACAATGGTGGTTGTTACGCACGAAATGGGCTTTGCAAAAGAAGTATCTGATAGAGTTTTGTTTATGGAAGAAGGTATAATATACGAAGAAGGAAGTCCTGAAGATATATTTTCAAATCCAAAAGAGATGAGAACAAAAGAATTTTTGTCAAAGGTACTGTAATGATATAAATATCTATATTTTAAAACTAAAGACTAATTAAAAGTGCATTATAGCTATATGCTTAAAAATTTGTTTTTTTGTTAAAACAACAAATTATATAAAATTGCTAAACTTTATATAATTTGTAATAGTAGTGTTTATAGACATAAAAAAGATTGTATTTAAAAATTGATTTTTAAATACAATCTTTTTTGCTTTATCTTAATTTTATCCACAGACTTATGATTAATACTAATATTGCTCCCAATAGATACTATGTTCAAATCTCTTAAAGTTATACTTTTGAGCATATCTTTTTTGAAAGGGATTATATCTTATTTTTCTTTTTTGCACCGTTATTTTATAGAGGTTTAGTATAAACAATTATACGATTTGATAATTAGAAATATTTTTATCTTTAAATGCTATTTTATATATTTCATATGGCTTTAAAATAAGAAATTAATAATTGTTTATCACTATAGTTTTGCCTTCGTATGATACTTTTGATGAGTCTAAGCCGAACGCTTTTGCAAGATAATGTGCAGGTATCATAATTTTACCATTTTTAATCATAGGTCTTATACCCATATTTTCGGATTTGCCGTTTATTGTTATATAGCTTGAATTTGGAGATACGGCAACTGTTGTATTAGGTTTTGACAATGTTGTTGTTTTTGTAGATTTGTTATAGTTTACCCATAGACCTAATTTATTTGCAAGCGGTGTTACAGCTACAAACAATCTTCCGTTTGATATAGTAGCTTCTACTCCCATATCAACTTGTCTTCTGTTTCCATATTCATCTTCTTCTGTGAAATATCTTGAGCCTTGAGTTATTATTACCTTAGGAGAATTATTTCCTGTTGGAGAATAATTTGTGGCTCTGTTTATATTATATCCTCTTTCTTTTGCTATTAACTCATTTTCTTTTTCTTTAAGCTTTTGTTCTTTTTCAAGATTGGCTTGGCTTATATTGTCATCTCCTACTCTCATTTCAGGGAATTTATAGCCATAATCATATTTGTCGTAATAATCGTAATAGCCTCTTTTGCTTGATGAATCTCTGAATGGATTCATGAAGAACGGGTTATCATATTTTTCTCTGCTTGAATATGCAAAGCTTCCGTATCTGTTGAGATAATCTTGAGCATAAGCGTTTATGTCGGCAGAGTTTCTACCATATTTTGATATGAAATCATCTACATATCCGTAGTCCTTGAGGTATGCTTGTATATAATCAGCACCGTTATATGAACCGCCTTTATTCTTTATATATTTATCTCTTATATAATCGTTGAAAGATTTAAAGTCATAGTCTGAACCGTATTCAGCTTGATATCTCTTTTGCATTTCAGAAGCCAATGCATTTGCTACAGCAGTTCTGTAAGCGTCACGTTCAGCTTTTTCAGTTTCAATTTTTTCTTGCTCGGCTTTTTTCTTATCTTCTTCAGCCTTTTTCTTGGCATCTTCTTCAGCTTTTTTTATTTGATCTTCGACTACACTCAATTTTTGTGCTACAGCTTTAACGTAAAGATTCTTTGAACCTAATCTTTTTATTGCATTTTCACCTATATTTACAGTATGGTCTTTTATTTCAAGTGAATTTGCCAATGCCTGTCCTACAGAAAGCGTTAGAGTATTGTCCATTGCATTTACTGAAGTGAAGGCTGTAGAGCCGTCTATTGTTATTTTTGAAGAGTCAACCAATTCTATATTTTTGTCAAATTTTAAAGTTATTGTTTGGTCGGTAGCTTTTTTCTCAATTTTAGGAACATCTGCTGATAATAAAACAGGAGGAGCTTCTGTTGTGAACTCATATTCTTCTGTTTCATTATTTGTGCCTGCTAATGAGCCTTGTGAGTTTGTAAATTTATTTTTGTATATTTTTAATTTATACTTTGTATCAGGTAGAAGTAAATCATTTAAAACTATATCTACTCCGTCTATTGCACCTGAACTTGAAATTTTTTTGTTAATAGATTTTATGCCAAGTGACGGTGAAGTTGTATCTGATGCCAAGTTTATTGAAAACGCATTGTTTGTATATGTGTAAGGTATTGTAAACTTGACATTTATAGGTGTATCTGTTTCTATTTGAGTATTGTTTTTATTAGTTTCACCAACTTTATTCACTTGTACGACTTGCATGCCTGATGCTTCAAATTTGTTGAGTCTTATATAATCTGATACTGTTGATGCAAGTGATTTTATTTCAAAATCAGGTTTAGTATCATCTTGAACTGCACCTAAAAATTCTTTTGCATATAATACGGAAGTTGAAACATTTTTTCTTTTTATTGTTTTTGTATCTGAATTTAATTTTATCTGATATTTTCCTGTTGGAAGATTTTTTATAACTAAAGTTTTTTCGCCTACCAAGTCTATATCTGATGGAGATATTGCTGTAAATTCTGTATATTGTCCAAATTCGTTTAATTTGTATAGTTTTATGTCTGATACTGATGGTGTATCAATTTTTCTGTCGAACGTTACAGAATAGTCTTTGTTTACTTGTGCGCCTTGTGTTCCTACAGGTTGTTTTTCAGTTTTCAATAAAAATACAAATTTTGTGTCACCTATAGATGCGTTATAAGTTGTATCCACTAATTGTGAATTATCTACTGTAAGTGTGTATTCTGAATCGGATTCAAGCGATTTTTTTGGTGCAAGAACAAATTCATTGAAATCTGTCGTTACATCTGCAGGTGTTATATTATAGTAATCCGTTATTCTTTCTGCAACTGAACCTTTTGACAGTTTTAATATATCTTCAAGTCTCTTTCCTAATTTTGCTTTTACGTCTAAATTCAATTTTATTTTTATCTCACTGTCGATTAATAAATTGTCTATTGTTTTGCTTGATGATGGAGATGACAAGTCTACTGAAGGAATATTAGATTCATTAGCAGATATCAATTCATCTGATGATGAGAAATATTTAAATTCTAAATTAGCTTTTAAATCACTGCTCGGTCTTGATATTGTAAATGTATCATTTAAAACTTCTGCTTCTAATCCCTGCGATAAATGTCTTTTAAAAACATCGTTCGGTATATTTATATTAGCAGTTCCAAGTGCTGATGAAGATACGTCAAGCACTATAGTCAATGTGTTGTTATTAGGTAAACTTGCAGAAACTATTGGTATAGCAGTAGAGTTTACATCTTTTACAATAATTTTATCTTTTAAAGGATTTGATGTATCAACAGCCTCTATCGGTCTTGATGATGTCAATGTCAAAGTGGAGTTTGTTGAGCCTTTTTCTATATTTTTTGTATTTAGAGTAAGCTGTGGTCTTTTTTCTGTTGTAAAAGTATATTTTTCTTTTGTATTGCCGGCAGGCATGGTAGTGTCATTATCATATAAAAACTCACTCTTATCTATTTCTATAGTGTATTTTGTATTTGGAGTCAAGGTTGTTGATGTTGAATTTATTTCTATTCTATCTTTTTTAAATGTAGAGTTTTCTTTTTGATCCATTGTTATATTTGATATAGTAGGAGTTATTGTAACAGCTTGGTTGACATCTCCTTGAACAAAAAGGCTTTTATCATTAGGTATGTTCTGATTGATTGTTATATTATTATTGTTTATTAGTGTATCTACATCTATATCCGTATTTGAAGTGCTTTGTGAATTAGCAAGTGCAATAGTGGCTGATGATTGTGAAGTTGTAAATTTTTTTAATACTATATTTTTTGAAACATCAAAACCGTCATATTTTATTAAGATATCGCTTTGATTTTTAGTTTTAGCATAAAGCGGTATAGGATTTGATATTGTGGGCTCACTACCTGTGGTTGTTTTATTTCTCACAAAATTTGTAACCATAGTTGATATAGAATTATCGGTGTTATTTACAAGTACAGTGTACTTACCGTTTTTTATAGGACCGACCAATACTGTACTTGTGGTAGTATTTGGCTCATACTCTATTTTTCTGTTTTGTGCACCGAAATTGCTCAACTTTTTGAAAGTTGCACCTACACCGGCGTTTTCATCTTTAAGAAATATATTGTTGTTGTCTATTATGGCATTATTTGCGATATCTTTATCAATTTTTCTGTCAAATGTTATTTTTAATTTGTTGTTTTCAGATTTTATAGATGTTATTTTAGGTGTTCGCTCAGAACTTATTTTAAATACAAAATTTTGGTTGCCAAGTGGAGTAGAACCTGTAAATGTGCTAAGCTTTGAAGTATATATTTTAAGTGTATAATTAGCATCTGGATCTAATGATGCACCTGATACAAGTGATAAATTTATTGTATTAAAAATTGAAGCACTAAAGGGCGTGTGGTTGAATTTCGAAGGAATAAGGTTTGTGCCATCTCCTCCATCTTTTGTTAATTTTACAAAATCTTGCAAAGATAATGAAGGTGTGGAATTTGTTTGTTTTAAACTAATGAGGTCATTAGAACTGTTCCTGAATTCAATTTTTATAGGCGTGGATATATGTGCGTCCTTGATTTGTGCATTACCGCCTAATTGTATAGTTTTATTTACTGATTTTAATTCGTCTTTTGCATCAAAATGATTAAGTGTAATTTTTACCTGTACATCAGGTGCTGCATACACGATTTTGTTCGGATTGTAAAAACAGGATAATACCAGCACGAATGCCAATATAAAAGAAATTTTACGTTTTATAGTAATCATACTATATAAACTCCTTTCAAAAATTAAAATTCTCCAACTATTTTTATCTCTTCTTCAAGAGATACATGGAATTTATTACCGACAACTTGTTTTATAAATGTTAGCATTTCCAATACTTCACTGCAAGTGGCATTGCCTAAGTTGATTACAAAACCGCTGTGCATAGATGACACGGCGACATTTTTCATAACAAGTCCTTTAAGTCCGCTGTCTTCTATCAATTTACCTGCAAAATATCCCTCCGGTCTTTTGAAAGTCGAGCCGGCAGAGTAATATGACAGAGGTTGTTTTGAAGTGCGCTTAAATGTATAATCGTCAATTTTTTCTTTTATTTCAGTAAAATCTCCTTTTTTGAGTTTTATTCTGATGCTCAAAACAACTAAATTTTCCTTTGATATTATTGAATTTCTATAAGAAAATTGCATTTGTTCATTGGACAATTTTTTTATATTCATATCTTTATCCAAGACTATTACTTCTTGTACAACATTGCTCATCATGGAGTCATATGCACCGGCATTCATTGTAACAGCACCACCTACTGTGCCTGGAATACCGCAACCAAATTCAAAGCCTGTAAGCGAATTATCTAAAAAATATTTTGAAAGTGAAGTCATAGACATACCTGACTCTACTTCTACAGTTTCATCATCTATTTTAGTGAGTTGTGAAAAATTATCTGATAATTGAACGACAATAGCTCTTATACCTTTGTCGGATACCAATAAATTACTTCCGTTACCCATAACAAAAACAGGATATTCATAGCTTTTTGCAATCTCCAATATATCCATTAGATGGACGAGAGATTTAGGTCTGACAAAAAAATCTGCTTCTCCGCCTATGTGAAAAGATGTACAGTTTTTCATAGGATAATCTGTTATTAGGTCATAAGGTGCGAGTTTTTCTGCAATAAAAGATTTTACGTCTATATTTTCTCTTTTGCTTATCATATCTATAATTCAGAGTTAAAAAACAAGTACGAGATTGTATTTTTTACCCATATCCTTTCTAAAAAAATAGTTATGTAAATAATTATATATTAATATCATATTTTTTTCAATTATTTTAAAATTTATAAACAGCATTTTTACGTATATATGATGGAATTTTTAGAATGTTCATAAAACTATGCAATCATATTATAGCTTTTGTAAACTGTATAGTGACCAATTTTTATTGGTGTTATAATATGTTTAATTAAAAAAATAATATTTCTGCATTATATATTTAAAATTTTTTGTATAATTTGTAGAATATAAATTAAAGAATAAATTTATAAAACTATTGTACTAAAATATAGCATAAATAAATCCCATAGAACGAATATGTAAGCTGATTCGCCCTATGGGATTTAGAAATGAAGTATTTAAAATATTAAGTGGTGCATTATACAGTTTGTATGATATTATAATATCAAAATACAATATAACTATACAAAATAGTATTGTATAAATTTAATGAAATCTAACAAATTTTTGTACTTTTTATATAAATTATCTATTACTCTATCAGAGTTTGGTATAAAAAGATATGGTTAAATACTAAATTATCATTTTTTTTGTAATATTTTACTGTCATACATAATGTTATCAGCTATATGTATTAGATGCTCTATATCAGGATTTTGTGTATTATTTTCAGCATACCCTATGCTTATATCCAGAGTTTGAAAGCAAGTATCTTTCGAATAAGCTTCTTTAATTTTACTTTTTACAGTAGATACTATTTCTTGTAAATCATGTTTTCCTTCCATAAATACGATAAATTCATCTCCGCCCAATCTTCCTACCAAAAAATCAGGTAAGATTTGTTGTAAAGTTTCGGCTGTGAGCACTATAGCCTCATCTCCTTTATTATGGCCATAAGTGTCATTAATATATTTAAAATTGTCTAAATCCATAAACAATACAGCGAATTCATTGTATATATTTGCTTCCATTAAATCGTACATATATCGTCTATTAAATATTCCTGTGAGATAATCAGTATTAGCATTTTTTTCCAACATTTCTTTATACAAAAGTTCTTGAGTAATATCTTTTGCCACACCTACTGTACCGATTATATTGCCGGCTCTATCGTGAACAGGTGATTTTTTTGTAATCAGCTTTCTTATATCTCCATTGCCTACAATTAATTTTTCGTCAAAAGTTAATGTTCTATTTGCCTCTATGACATCTAATTCTGATTCCATACATATAAATTCTCCACCGGAATAATCTTCTGGGCTTAATTCCCATAAAAATAGATGTCCTCTATCAACGCATTCATCATAAGTCTTTTTGTGCCCATCTTTTGCAGGAGGCAATGCATCTAAGAAATTGTTGTTAAACATCTTATGGCGTCCTTTTATATCTTTTACCCATATCAAGTCTACGGATGTGTTTATTACTGTTTCTATAATTTTTCTATATTCATAAACTTCATTATCTTCTGCTATTTTATCTAATAATTTTTTAAAATTATAAATCAATTCTTTTTTGTCAGAATCTTTGTGCCAGATATATCCTATATCATATACTTGTTCACAGTCAAATATAGTTTTCATATCTTCTTTGCTAAGACATAGTACCAAATTATTTAATGATTTATTTAGGTCGTTCATCATTGATATTAAATTTTTAATATCTGACATTTCCATCTGTGCGACTATATAATCGGCATCTGTAAGTTTGCTTATTTCTATAGTTGAAGAATGTATGATTTCTATATTTTTTGGTGATAATTTCTGTATTACCTCATTATTTTCGTTAAAAATACCTATGCAATAAATATTATTCTTGTATTCAAACATATAAAACTCCTTTATAAAAAACTAAGCTTTATAATATGTTAATCAGAAAATTATATTTAAACAGATTGTAATTTTATTTTTAATTAATATAATCTGTAATAATCTCTACTCATATTGAACTATACTATTGAATTCTTATTATGTCAAGGGATTTTGTTTTTAATATATATAAAAGATAAGAAGTCAAATAATAAAATATAATCTGACACTTTAAGTATGCAATAAGTAAATTTTACACAATCAGATTACAACTTTAAAATTAATTATTCAAAAATATCAATAAATTTGATATAATCATATTCATTGAAGGTTATTAAAATAATACTTTGTAAAAATATTATATCACAGTTTTTGTGTAGCAATGTTTTAGATTATGATATAGTCTTTTAAACAGGTTTTTGGATTAAATTAATAATTATTATTTATACAAAGTTGATTAGTGGTGATAAAATTGATATATTTAGATAATTCTGCAACTACTTTCATCTATGACGAGGTTTTACAAAAGATGAAAGAAATATATACAAATTGTAATTTTAATCCGTCTTCTGCTTATGATGTGGCATTCAAGGCGGAAAATGAACTGAACAACGCAAGAAAGATAATAGCTGAATCAATAAAGGCGAATACTGATGAAATAATATTTACTTCAGGCGGAAGTGAGAGTAATAATACAGCTATACTTGGAGTAGCAAGGGCGAATAAAAATAAAGGAAAGCATATAATAACAACAAATATTGAACACAGCAGTGTGTATAATACATTTATGTATTTAAAAGATTATGAAGACTTTGATGTTACATTTTTGAAAGCTGATAAAAATGGAGTTATAGATTTAGAAGATTTGAAAAATGAAATTAGAAAAGATACTGTTTTAGTTTCTATAATGCATGTAAACAATGAAATTGGTTCAGTAAATGATATAGACAAAATCGGAAATTTGATAAAATCTGTTAATCCGCTTACATATTTTCATACAGATTGTGTGCAATCATATATGAAATTGCCAATTGATGTGTCGAAATTAAACGTGGATTTAATCTCTGTAAGTGCACATAAAATTCATGCTCCTAAAGGTATAGGATTTTTATATGTGAGAAAAAATGTCAAGATTTTGCCACTTATATTCGGAGGAGGGCAAGAACATAAATTAAGAGCCGGTACAGAAAATGTGGGTGGTATATGTGGGCTTGCAAAAGCAGTTGAGATGCAAATGAATTTTGAAAAAACAGATAATATAAGAAAAAATAGAGATTATCTGATTGAACTGCTAAGTTTGCAAATTGAAGATATAAGTATAAATACACCTCCTATAAATGCACCCCATATATTGAGCGTATCATTTGCAGGTATAAAATCTGAAGTTTTGCTTCATTATTTGGAAATGGATGAGATATATGTATCTGTAGGCAGTGCATGTTCATCTAAGAAAAAAGGTTCAAGAGTTATGCAAAGTATAGGATTGAATGATAAATACAAAGACGGTACGGTCAGAATATCACTTGATGAAACTACAACTATGCAAGATGTACAAACAGTAGTTGAAAAATTGAAAAAATATGTGGAAGATATAAGAAAAGTCACTAAATACAAAAAGAGGTAGAGATGTACGATATAATAATAGTGAGAAATGGAGAAATTTCTGTAAAAAAGAAAAATAAAGCGGAATTTGAGAATGCGCTTGTAAAAAATATAAAATACAGGTTGTATAAAAACAAAGAAGTAAAAATTCAAAAAGAAAATGGAAGAGTGGAAATATCTTTAGCAAATGTAGATGCATTTGAAATTATCAAAAAAATAGATGATATATTTGGCGTGGTGTCAATGTCTCCAGCTATGGTATCTGATAGCGGATATGATAATTTATTTGAGCTTATAAAAAGACTTATAGATTTTGAGATGGACAAAGATAAAAAAACGAGTTTCAAGTTGAGCATAAGACGAATAGACAAAAGTTTTGATATGCAGTCAAATCAAATGAATATAGATATGGGAGAGAAAGTTTTAAAAGAATATCCAAACTTGTATGTAGACGTAAAAAATCCGGAATTTGAAATACACTGTGAATTCAGAAAAGATGTGAATATAGTTTATAGTAAAAAGATATTAGGCGAAGGTGGAATGCCAAGAGGCATAAACGGAAGAGCATGTACTTTGATATCAGGCGGTATAGATTCACCGGTTGCTACATATCTTATGGCAAGGCGTGGACTTTTTATAGAGGCGGTTCATTTTCACAGTTATCCGTTTACAAATGAACGTTCAAAACAAAAAGTTATAGATTTGGTTTCACATTTGACAGCGTATTGTGGAAAAATAAGACTGCATTTGGTAAATTTATTGGATATTCAAAAAGAGATAAATGAAAAATGTCCTGAAGAATATATGACAATACTTTCAAGACGTTTTATGATGAGAATAGCACAAGATATAGCAAATGAATATGAGTGTACGGCGCTGATAACAGGAGAAAGTTTAGGTCAAGTGGCATCGCAGACATCTCTTGGACTTCTTGCAACGGACAATGTAGTAAATACCATGCCTGTATTTAGACCGTTGATAGCTATGGAAAAGGACAGTATAATAGAAGTTGCAAAAAAAATAGGCACTTATGATATATCAATAATAAAAGAAGAAGATTGTTGCACAGTGTTTTTACCTAAAAAACCGGCGACAAAACCTAAGATGGAAAAAGTTCTCAGCAGTGAAGAAAAATTGGATATAGATAAACTCGTAAAATCAGCTATAGAACAAAGAGAGATTTTGGAGCTTAAAATAAAATAATTTCATACTTTAAATTTAACACAAAAAAGGAGGAAGATAAAATGGATGTTTTTTCTTGGAAAAAATTTCTATTACCTTACGAATATGCAGTTGAGGAGTTAAAGATAAAGTTTAAGGATATCAGAAAAGAGTTAAAAGATACGGAAAGTTATTCTCCAATAGAGTTCGTTACCGGAAGAGTAAAAAAAATATCTTCAATAATAGATAAGGCAAAGAGATTAGATGTGAAGTTTGAACAGTCTGAACTTAGAGAAAACATAGAAGATATAGCGGGCATAAGGATAATGTGTCAATTTGTAGAAGATATTTATACAGTCGTCAAATATATAAGAAGCCGTGAAGATATGAAGGTAGAGTATGAAAAAGACTATATAAAAAACTACAAAGAAAGCGGTTATAGAAGTTATCACGTCATAATAAGATATCCTGTCCACACTGTTAGAGGCAGAATGGATATACTTGCAGAAATACAGATAAGAACATTGTCTATGAATTTTTGGGCAACAATAGAACATTCACTCAAATACAAATATAATCACAAATTACCTGATTATCTCATAGAAAAACTTAAAAATTCAGCAGATTCAGCTTTTAAGTTGGATGAAGAGATGAGCGACATAAGAGATGAAATCGTAAGGGCTCAGGTACAATTTGAAGTAAAATCTATTACAGTAAAAGAGATAACAGCAAGCATAAATCAGCTTAATATATTAGGATATCCGGATGAAGCATTAAAATATCTCAAAAAATTTGAAAAATTGGAAGATATTCAAGATGTTGAGCAGATGATAGAATTACAAAATGATATAAAAAGCAGACTTCAAGAACTAAAACCTATTGAAATAATTAAAGAAAATTGATAAATATATTTTAGGGTATGTATATAAATTAAAATTTAAAATAAATTGGAGATAATATGAAAACAGTATTTATTGTAGATGATGAAAAAAGAATAAGAGATTTGATAGAAATGTATCTAAAAAAAGAAGGATATGTAACAAAATCATTTTCTAATGCCAAGGACACTCTTGAAGAGTTCAAGATAAATGTTCCGGATATAATGATACTTGATATAATGATGAGAGATATGGACGGTTTAGATCTTTGTAGGGAAATAAGAAAAACAAGCAATGTACCGATAATATTCGTTTCTGCAAGAAGTGAAGAGTTGGACAGAATATTAGGATTGGAGTTAGGTGCCGATGATTATCTGCCTAAACCTTTCAGTCCGAGAGAGCTTATGGCAAGAGTAAAGACCGTATTAAAAAGAACAGCGACTATACAACAAGTAAGCAAAGAAAAAGGAAATGTAATAGGCTTCGGAGATTTTGAGATGTATACGGACATAAGGGTGGCGAAGTCAAGAGGCAAAGAGATACCTCTTACAATCAAAGAATTTAATTTACTCGAATATCTTGTGAAAAATCTCAATACACCTATGTCAAGAGAGCAGATAATAGGATCAGTGTGGGGATATGATCATGATGGATATGACAGAAGTGTAGACGATACAATAAAAAGAATAAGAAAAAAATTGAACGAATACGGAGCTATGATAAAAATAAAAACAGTATGGGGATACGGTTACAGGGTAGATTCAGATGAGTAAACTCGGTATAAAGATAGTAATCAGTTATATAATAATAGCTGTTGTATCAACTTTAATGTTTATATTCATCGTCAGATGTGCGATGATGAATATAATAATTGATGAAAAAAAAGACAATCTTCAAGATATTGCCGAGTTTATAGTAAACAGTATAAATGACACTATAGAAAAATCGGGAGTTGATAAAAGCAAAGTAAAATCTGAAAATGATATAATATTTTATGGAAAAACATATAAAAATTGCAACTTAAAAATAGCGGGAAAAGTAGTAAAACTACCTCTGTCAATATTTACCGTGCAAAGTTCAAAAATAGATGTATATTTATTGGATGCTCAAGAAAAAGTGATTTTTTACAACATGGATAACGACGATGATATTAATAAAATTACTTCAAAAAATGAAGCGATATTTGATAAAAAAAATTTTTACGCTCAAAAAGATATTTATATAGGTAAAGCTTATATAGGCAGTATATTGGTTACAGTCGGAGAAAAGAATCTGATAGATATAAATATGCAGATATACACTATAGTATACGGCAGTTTTTTGATAACAGGTATGATTACATTTGCTATGGTATTGATATTAAAAATAAATGTATTGAAGCCTATTGACAAACTTAGAGAAAATATATCACAAATATCTCTTGATAAAGACTTGAACTGGAAAAATATAAATACCAGAGATGAACTTGAAGATATGAATAGAGAACTTTACGATATAACAACTAAAATGCAATTTCTCACAGAAGCAAGAAATGAATTTTTTCAAAATACATCTCATGAACTGAAAACTCCGCTTATGTCCATAAGAGGATATGCAGAAGCAATAAAAGACGGTGTATTTGACACGCAAGAACAACAAGAAGCATTGGATATAATAATAGATGAAAGTGATAAATTAGCCTCATCAATAACATCCGTACTGTATATAAGTTCATTGGAAAAACATTTTAGAAATATTAAAAATGCAGAGATGATAAACATATATGACGAAATAGAAGAGCTTAAAACAAGACATGCATTTTCAAAAATAAGAAATGAAATAGAAATAGTAAATAACATACCGAAAAATCTTTATATTGAAGTAGAGCCAGAAAAACTCAATCGTATAATATCCAATCTTTTCAGCAATGCACTTAGATATGCAAAAAGTAAGATAATGTTTGGATTTATTGCAGAATACGATAAAGTGCATTTTTTTGTAGTAGATGACGGTAAAGGCTTTGAAAACAATGAAAAAGAAAAAGTGTTTGACAGATTTTACAAAGGTGATGACGGAAAAAACGGATTGGGGTTGGCAATAGTAAGCTCAATAGTAAAAAGTTTTGACGGCGATATAAAAGCATATAATTCCAAAAGCGGAGGGGCAGTAATAGAAATAATAGTTCCAAGAAAAAGCTATGTTCATTATTAATTAAATAGTGTAAAAATTTATAAAAAAGAGCTGTTAGAAAATGATAAAATATCAATAATAATAGCTCTTTTTTAGTGAAAATTTTGTATAAAACATTTTCACAAACATTTTTAAAAACATTTTATGTACATAATCTTCTTGTAGAATTTCTAATTTTCAGTTCGCAATCAAGTACCATTTTTTTAGGAATATCAATGCCATTAATCATATCAAGTAACATCTTTGCAGACATAGTGCCTATGTCGGAATAAGGAAAAGATATTGTAGTCAATGCCGGATTGAATATCATTGACATATCATAATCTCCAAAACCGCTTACAGAAACATCTTTCGGTATATCAAGGTTTAATTTTTTAAGCCCTTTTATTATACCGAATGCTATATTATCAGTAGCTGCAACATAGTATGTAGACTTATTTTTCTTATATGTATTTATAAGTATATTGTATGCCGAGTATACATCAAATCCTACAGTATGGTAGTTTACTTTTATAGTTTTGTCTTTCTTTAATACACTCATAAGTCCGAGGTATCTGGATTTGATACTCTTGTCATAATCCCCGACACCGAAATAGGATATATTTTTGTGTCCTGAATTTAAAATATACTCTCCTATGAGTTTACCGGCTTTATAGTCATTATGAACTATGCAATGAATTCCGTCCAATTCTTGACCTATAACTATAAACGGTACTTTCACATCGTTTATAGCCTTATAATGTTCATCAGTAACCTGTGATGCAAATAATATTATCCCGTCCACTTTTTGATTTGCTATGCTGTATATAAGCTTTATTTCTTCTTTCATGTTATCGTTGGAGTTTGAGATAAACAGCTTGTAAGATTTAGTTTTTAAGAAAGCGTCTATGGCATTTAGAGATATGTTTTTAGAAAAACCTATAAAATTCGGAATTATAGTAGCAATAGAATTGCTGTTGGCAGCTTTCAAACTCCGTGCAAAGGTGTTCGGGATATAGTTTAACTCATCCACAACTTTTTTGATTTTTTTAGCTGTATTTTTACTGATAGAGCCGTTGTTTAAATATCGTGAAACTGTACTCTTAGAAACACCTGCCAATTTAGATATGTCGTTGATATTAGCCATAAATCACCTCTAAACAATGCAAGCATTTTAATTAAAAAAACTTGTTATGATTAACAAGTTATAAAACTATATCTATATAAATTATAGTACATAATATTATAAATGTCAAAAGGTTATTTTACAAAATTTGAATAATTATTTAATTGTATTACATCATAGAAAACGTATATATTTACTTGTTCAATGACATTAGATTTTTAGAAAAAATTTGTAAATTGATAAAATTTAATAATTATTTTTAATTATACAAACACTAAATTTGTACTAAAAAAATAAATCTATATAGTTAATATACATATTTATGTAGATAAAAATAGATATTGACATAATTATGTTAATTTAATATAATAAGCAAAATGGAACCGATACCTAAAATAATTAATTGTTTTAATATTAAGTTTATAAAAACGATTTATTGGTATAATTTCTATATATACATAAGTTCATAACATAGTCATATATCTTCTATAAACGGACTATGAAATATAGATTATTATAAGAAATATTTTAAGGGAGGTATGTAATGGACTATAAGAAGGTTGCCAAAGAAGTTACGGATGCAATTGGAGGTAAGGAAAACATTTCCTCTATAACGCACTGCGCTACAAGATTGAGAGTAATGGTTAAAAGTCAAGAAAGTATAGACAAAAAAGCAGTAGAAGATATTGAGGGAGTTAAAGGGGCGTTTTTTAATTCCGGTCAATATCAAGTAATATTCGGTACAGGTACAGTTAATAAAGTGTTTGAAGAAGTGGCAAAATTAGGTTATGGAGATGTAAATGCAAATGAAAGCTCAAAAGCTTCAAATGACGAAGTAAAACGTTCAAATGTGCAAGGAAATGTATTTAAAAAAGCTATAAGAACGTTTGGAGACGTGTTTGTGCCTATAATACCTGTACTTGTTGCAACAGGACTTTTTATGGGACTTAGAGGCTTGCTTACTCAAGAGCAGGTTCTTGCAACTTTTGGTATAACTTCTGATGATATAAGTCCAAATTTTTTGTTATGGACACAAGTTTTAACTGATACGGCATTCGCTTTTTTACCGGCTCTTGTTTGTTGGTCAACATTTAGGGTTTTTGGAGGTTCACCTGTAATCGGTATAGTGCTTGGACTTATGCTCGTAAATCCGTCACTTCCTAATGCTTATGCGGTTGCAGCAGGAACTGCGTCACCTATTATAATGTTTGGATTTATACCTGTTGTAGGTTATCAAGGTACAGTTTTGCCGGCTTTTTTTGCAGGAATTTTGGGTGCAAAATTGGAGCAGGCACTTAGAAAGAAAATACCTGATACATTTGATTTATTGTTAACGCCGTTTACGACTTTACTTATTATGAGTGTATTATCTTTATTTATAATAGGACCGATATTCCACTCTTTAGAAACGGTTGTACTTAATGCAACAGAGGTGGTATTAAATTTACCTTTCGGACTTTCAGGAATAATAGTTGGAGGATTACAACAGATTATAGTTGTTACAGGGATACATCATATATTCAATTTCTTGGAAGTACAACTATTGGCAAATTTCGGCAAAAATGCGTTTAATGCACTTATATCAGCTGCAACAGCTGCACAAGCAGGTGCGACTTTGGCTGTAGGATTTAAAACAAAAGATAAAAAATTAAAAGCTCTTGCATTACCTTCATCATTATCAGCATCTTTGGGTATAACAGAACCGGCTATTTTCGGTGTAAACCTTAGATTTGTAAAACCTTTTGTTTGTGCTCTTATAGGAGGAGCGTGCGGAGGTTTTGTGGCATCTATTTTCGGCTTGGCAGGTACAGGTATGTCTGTAACTGTACTTCCGGGAATGTTATTATATCTTAACGGACAGTTGTTGCAATATATAATATCATTATTGGTTTCAGCAGGAGTAGCTTTTGCACTTACTTATACATTTGGATATAATGATAAAATGTTGGAAGAAAAATAATATTAAAAATTATTTGAACATTGTATAAAAAATTATATGTTCATTAGAGAATTGTATAAAAATTAGAAAAAAGGAAATATTTATCAAAAAATTTTACTTGATAATATTTCCTTAAATTTTATAAAGATTGTAATTTTAATAGAAGGGGTATTATGAAGACGATTACAAATAAAGAAAAATATAGAGTTTTGGAAAAATCTGACTTACAAAGTCTTAAAGATATGAATGAAGAAATAAAAAAATCAAAATTCAGACAAAAATTCCATATACAACCTATAACAGGTCTTTTGAATGACCCTAACGGTTTTTGTTTTTTTCATGATGAGTGGCATATTTTTTACCAATGGTTTCCTTTTGGCGCAACGCATGGAGCAAAAAATTGGTATCATATGACATCTGATGACCTTGTAAGTTGGAAAAATAAAGGGCTTGCATTAAAACCTGATACAGTTTTTGATAATAGAGGAGTATATTCAGGAAGTGCGATTGTATATGACGATAAACTCAATCTTATTTATACAGGTAATCACAAAGATGAGAGAGATGTAAGACATCCTTATCAATGTGTAGCTGTGCTTGAAGATAACGGAAAATTTGTTAAAAAAGATGAGCCTATAATAAATATGTCGCAGAACTATACTGAGCACCAAAGAGATCCTAAGATAATGTATGAAGATAATAAATACTATATAATACTTGGTGCGCAGGACAAAGACTTAAAAGGCAGGGCATTGATATATGTATCCGATGATATTTACAATAATTGGAAGTTGTTGGGAGAATTGAAAGTAAAAGGATATGAGGATTTTGGCTATATGTGGGAGTGTCCTGACCTTATAAAAATAGAAGATAAATATGTGCTTATTTTTTCACCTCAAGGTTTGCAAGCAAATGGATATAAGTATAATAATATATATCAAAATGGATATTTAATGGGCGAGATGAATTTTGATACTTTGGAATTTATACCTGAAAGTGAATTTGAGGAGTTGGATGGAGGATTTGATTTTTATGCATCTCAAAGTGCAAATCAAAACGTATATGAAAATACAGCCGTTTTAATGGCATGGATGGGATTGCCGGACTCTTCATATACTACAGATGACGAAAACTGGTCAGGCTGTTTGACTTTGCCAAGAGAGCTCAGTATAAAAAACGGAAAGCTCATTCAAAAACCTGCAAGAAATTTAAAAATTATAAGAGATGATGTAATCACATCACACATATCAAAAAATTATTTACAAAAAATAAAAACTCCTTTGGAAATAAAACTGGAAGATATAAATTCTAAAAATTTGGAAATAAATATTTTTTCTGATAAAAACAATAGTTCAAATTCAGGATTTAAAATAAGTTTTGATAATAAAAAATGTGAATTTACAATAGATAGAGGAAGTTTGCTTAATAAGATTAATACAAATCAAGGATTTACAAGAACTATAAAACTAGATATGCTTGACAAACTCGACATATTTATAGATAATAGCTCTATTGAGATATTTATAAATGATGGAGAGTATACTATGACTTCAAGAGTTTTTCCGACAGACGAAGAATGTATGCTATATATAAAAGCAGAAGATAATATTAAATTGGAGATGTGTAGATTAAAAGAATTGATGAATGAGGAGTTTGTAATATAAAAGTGAAAAATGACTATTGTTTTATTTTTAGCAATAGTCATTTTTTGTACGTTTATTTTGTATCAAACCATGAGTTACCTACATTTATGTCAACTTTCAGCTCTACTCTCATCTTATAAGCATTTTGCATTTCTTCTTGAAGTAATGTTTTTACATAATCTTTTTCATCTAATGCGGTTTCTATTATAAGTTCATCGTGAACTTGAAGTATCAATTTTGATTTGAGCTGTTCTTTTTTTAGTCTTTCGCTCACTTTTATCATGGCTAATTTGATTATATCGGCGGCACTTCCTTGTATAGGTGTGTTCATTGCCAGTCTTTTGCCTAAATTTTTTACTATGAAATTTTTTTGCTTTAATTCAGGGATATATCTTCGTCTGTTTAAAATTGTAGTTACATATCCGTTTTTTTCGGCTGATTCTACTATGTCTTTCATATATTTTTCAACATTTTTATATCTGTCAAGATAGTTTTTGATATATTCGCCTGCTTTTTTCTTGGTGATACCTAAGTTATTTGACAATCCGAAATCGCTTATTCCATACACTATTCCAAAATTTACAGCCTTTGCTGCCGAGCGTTCTTCTTTTGTAACTTGATCAATATCAACTCCAAAAACTTCGGACGCTGTTTGTGTGTGTATGTCCGTATCTTTTGAAAATGCTGTTATAAGGGCATCGTCATTTGATATATGTGCAAGCACTCTAAGTTCTATTTGTGAATAGTCTGAATCTGTCAACACATAATCATCTTTTGCAATAAATGCTTTTCTAAGATTGCGACCTAATTCCAATCGCACAGGTATATTTTGTAAATTCGGTTCTGTTGATGATATTCGCCCTGTTGCAGTTATAGTTTGATTGAATGATGAGTGTATTCTGTGAGTTTCAGGATTGATTATATTTAGTAGACCTTCTACATATGTCGATTGCAATTTGGTATATTGTCTGTAAGATATGATTTTGTTTATTATTTCGTGTTTATCTTTTAGTGATTCTAAAACTTCAGCATTTGTAGAATAACCTGTCTTGCTCTTTTTTAATACTGGTAATTTTAATTTTTCGAATAATATTACACCGAGTTGCTTTGGAGAATTGATATTGAACTCTTCATCTGCCAATGAATATATGTCTTTTTCAAGTATAGAGATTTGTTTTGCAAATTCAGATTTTTGATGTTCAAGCTCTTTTTCATCTATTTCTACACCGTAATACTCCATATCTCCAAGTACGCTTATTAGTTTCATTTCTACATCGCTGAAAAGCTCAAGCATATCTTCTGATTTTATCTGTTCAAATATTTTTTCGAACGAATTGGAAACTGTATGCAAAATTTGCATAAAATAATTTTCTACTTCTGCCTTTGTAAATGCGTTTATTAATTTTTTATTTTTACCTTTTCCGAAAAACTCTTCTAAAGACGGAATGTTTGGTAAACTATAAGCTATTGCAACTTTTGATATATCATATACGGATTCATCAGGATTTAATAAATATTGTGCTATCAACAGGTCGTAGAACAAACCTTGAAGGTTTATATCATAAGGTAACAGTGCTAAATAGTCTTGTTTTAAGTCATAGCCGTATTTTTGTATTTTTTTATCTTCCAATATGTGCTTTATCTTAGGAAGGTCATCAGGATTTATAGTATAGTATTTGCCGTTTGACAATATACATACTGATAAAATAGCTTGCATATTTACAGGCAAATGCTCTTTTACAATTTTTATGAATATTTTTTCGCCCATATTTTTCAAAAAATCCTCTGTGTCTTGCGAAATTTCTATTTTATTTGCTATGGTATTGTCTTGAGTTTCATTTTCGTCTTTTTGATCGCCTATTGCATATGATTGTAATTTTTTTGCAAGCGACAGCATATTATGCTCTATAAAAAACTCATTTAATTTATCTGAATTTATAGGTTTAAGCTTGAGTTCTTCGACATCGAAATCTATCGGTATCATAGTGTTGATAGTGGCAAGTTTTTTGCTCATAAATGCCATTTCTTTATCTTTTTCGAGTTTTGTTTTTACACTGCCTTTTATTTCATCTATGCAAAGATATAAATTTTCTATGCTTTTATATTGTTGTATGAGTTTTAGACCTGTTTTTTCTCCTATACCTGCTACACCGGGTATATTGTCCGAAGAATCGCCCATCAAGGCTTTTAAATCGATAAATTCCAACGGAGATATACCATATCTGTTCATCATTTCTTTATCATCTATTATTTCAAGTTCTGTTATACCTTTTTTTGTAAATAATATTTTTGTTTTATCGCTTGCAAGTTGAAAAGAATCTCTGTCACCTGTTATTATTAAGACGGGTATATTTTCTTTTTCAAAAAATTTCGATACGGTTCCTATTATATCATCTGCCTCATAGCCTTGTAGTTCCAATCTTGTGATACCGAAATATTCAAGCATTTCTTTAAGGGGTGAGAGTTGTTCAAATAATTCGTCAGGCATTCCTTTTCGAGTGCCTTTGTAATCTTTATACATAATATGCCTGAAAGTAGGGCCTTTTAAATCAAATGCAACGCTTAAATGTGTGGGCTGATACTCTTTTAATATTTTAAACAATATATTTGCAAAGCCATATACAGCATTTGTGTGCATACCGTTTTTATCCGTTAGGGGAGGTATGGCATAAAATGCTCTATTTATTAGAGAATTGCCATCTATTATTATTAATTTTTCGCTCATTGTTCCTCCAAATGTTTTATGTTTAGAGCTAATCTTTGTTTTATATCTATAAGCTCTGAAAATTCATAGAAAAATCTGATTTTTTGATATTTTTGTTCCACTTCAAGAGGCTTTTTCTCTAACATAAATCTTGCCATGCTTTCTATTATATCTCTGAATGGATCTTGAGATACATATTCGTTCAAAAATTCTCTGCTGTGTCGTAAGAAAAAATATTTTTTTGCATTTTCATCTGTGCTTATGCTTGATACAAAGCTGTCTTGATATAACATATCATCCCAAAATCTGTTATAAAATTGCATAAGATATGAGTCTTTTTTTGAAAAAATTCTGATTATATCAAAATTATCAGAGTCTGTTATACCGTTTCCTTTAGAATAATCGACTTGGTCATTACCTAATAATATAACTCTTGCCAACTCGCTTATTACTGAATGATAAAATCTGCTTTTTTCAAAATCGTTTGTTATGCCGGAACTGAAATCTGCACTATCTATTCCTAAATAGCCACGTTGCTTATTTTGAAAATCGCTGGCATATGCAAGAAGCCCTTTTTCTTCGTCAGTAAATATGAAAAAACCTTTAAAATATTTTGGATATATTACGTCTAATAATAGAGATTGCATATTTATAAGATTTTTATATTTTTTGTCATCTGATGTGGACAAATTATCTGTTGTTATAGCTTTTAACTCTTTTTGTACGATTGAGCCGTTTTCAATTTCATAGTATGCCAATATTTTAAATTTTCCGCACAATTGTCCAAGTATAAGATATGAGTCTATATCTGTATATTTCAGCAATATAGATAGTATTTTTTGATGGGTTGAAGCTGTTAAATAGCTTTCTTCGGAATTCATAGTATCTATTATCTCAGTAAGCGAAGCGTAATCTTCTTTAGATAAGATGCTTTTTAAGTTTTGCATTTGCAATTTTTGGATGTCAGCTTTTTTTTCGTCCCATTTTATATTTGTTATTATTTCTTGTGTATCCAAATATGCGTCTTCTATAGTTTTTTCTTTATCCATATCAGGAGTTTTTTCTTTAGCTATGTCATGCAAGAGGTATTTTTTTGTATATTTATTGAGTGCATTGTTCATGGATATGGCTTGGTTGCTTGCAATTTTTACATTATATAAATAATCAGTTATATTATCTGTTTGATTTTTTATATCAATTGTATCTTTATCTGATTTATTTACCTCATCATTATTCAATGAATGTACCAACTGCGCAAAAGTAAATTTAAGTGAGTTTTCCTCATACGGTTTGATTGAATATCTCAGTGCACCGATTATGCTTTCAAATTTGATAGAGTTATCTCTGACAGAATCTATATAAATATAGAAAAAAGCTATTTTTAAAAGTGCAAATATGGAAAATATCACTATTAAAATTATAGGAAATTTCTTTTTCAAAATTATTGTCCTCCAAAATTTAGATTTATATATATCTTGTAATATTGAAACTTAAAACCTTTTATGATATTATATAATATATTGGAAAAAAATACAAAAATATTTTATTAAATATTAGGTGATTGATATGTTTTCAACTTTGAGTATGAAAAGTAAGATGATTTTAATTGTTGGATTTATACTCATATGCTCTGCGATAGGTTTGGGAATATTCTTCGGTCTTAGTAAAGCATTTCCGAAAAATGTTCACAGTGAAAACAAGAGCAGCGAAGTATTGCCGAAAGAAGACGTAAAAAAAGAGGATGAAGTTAAGGAAGAACCCAAAAAAACAGAAGAACAATCACAAGAAGAAAATTTGGAATCTAAAAAAGCGATGGCACTAATAGAAGATAATGATATAGATTATTATATATCCAAATCTTATAAAGTGGGAACAGATATAGATGCAGGCATATACAAAGTTGTATCTGACGGCGAAAATTCCGGTCAATATACAATAACTGATAAAAACAGTAAAAGCGAAGTAGATTTTTATGAAGGTAAGATATTTTTTAATTTCAGATATGTGGAATTAAAGGATAATGAGAGTATATATTTGGTGGATGCAGACTTGGTAAAAGTTGACGAAAACAGCAGATATTCAGGCAATAAATATATATCCGGACAATATAAAGTCGGCTTTGATATTCCGGAAGGAAGTTATAAATTAGTCCCTACAGGACAAGCGGGTTATGTAGAAGTATCAACATCACCTATGTCGGATGTAATATTCAGCAGATATGTTGAAAAAGATGCGGAAATAGAAGTAAAGCAAGGACAATATCTTACTATATCAGGTGTTGATGTAATAAGATAAATAAAAAAATAGTAAGAATAAATGTCAATAAAAAAACTCTTAATTAATATATAATTGTTGATTAAGAGTTTTTATTTTTGCATGATTATACTAAAAGCCGTTTAAAAGGGAGTGTAAACAGTTTTGTGTATAGACTTTCCTTCTCAAGTATATTTTAGTTTAAGAAGGAGGCTTTTCATACACAAGATTTTTTATAATTTCACTTATTGATTATAATTTTTTAATATATCTACAAAGGAATTTAATATTTTAGCGGTAAGTCCCCATATTATGCAATCTTTGAATTCGTAAAAATAAGTGAGTTCATAACTTTTAAAAAAATTATATGACCTGCCGTTTTCTATAAGCTCATATGGAAAGTTTTCATCTCTTTTTATTTCTATGTCTGAGCGATATACGGTATATTTGCAGGATAATACTTCTTCTAAAGAAATTGCTATAAGTTTTTCAACTTCTTCGTTCGGTTTAATGTCATGAAAGTTTATACCTGTAATTTGACCTACAAAAACATACATTAACAAACCGTTAAAATTTAATAGGTAATTACTTTCGCCAAAAACTGATATATTTTTTGTATCTAAATTACATTCTTCAACAGTTTCTCTTATGACAGCATCAAGCGGTTTCTCTTTATTTTCTATATGTCCGCCTATAAAAGATACATCTCCCGATTGATTGACTATTTTTGAACGTTTTTGAAAAACTATATGAGCTACGCCGTCTATATCTATTAATGCTATAAATACAGCGACCTTATTAATTTTTTTTATGCTTTCAGGTTTGTGATTTTCAAATATGGATTTTATATTTTTTATAGCATCTTCATAATCATTAAACATCAGCTTTTGCTACCTTTGCTTCCGTCAAGATTTACACAATCGAGTATATTGGTTTCAAAAGAAAATACTATGTCGTCTTGTTCTCTTTTTCTTTTAAATGCAAGCTGTATCATCTTTTCAAGCAGAGTTTCATAGTCCATACCTACAGCTTTCCATAAGTAAAATGATAAAGAACCTGGGATAGTGTTAATTTCGTTTACATAGATTTTGTTATCTTCTTCATCTATTATGAAATCTATTCTTGCAACACCGTTACAACCAAGTGTTTTAAATGTATCCACTGCCATATTTCTTATGGTTTCTCTTGTTGTATCATCTATATCTGCAGGAAGTTTTCTGCTTAAAGACTCCATAGTTCCTTTTGCCATAGTATTTGATGACGGAGTTTTTTTGCTTGCAGATGATGATAAATATTTGTCTTTATAGCTTAATATCTCGTCAGAATTTATAGGCTGTTCACATTCTGATGCACTTGCATTTTCAATATCTCCAAGCACACTGCAATTAACTTCTTTTAATTTAGTTACTGCTTTTTCTACAATTATTTTATAAGAAAAAGTAAAGGCGTGTGCCAATGCTTCTTTCAAACTTTCATCATCTTTTGCAATTTTTATTCCTATACTTGAGCCTAAATTTATAGGTTTTATTATAATAGGGTAGTCAAATTTTTTCTTGATGGTTACAATTACATCATCTTGATCTGATATATAATTGAACTTGTTTACAGTTATGCTGTCAATCACAGGGATATTGTTATCTTTAAGTACACATTTCATTACATATTTGTCCATACCGACAGCAGACGACATTACATCACAGCCTACAAAAGGTATGCCAAGCATATTTAAAAGTCCCTGTAAAGTTCCGTCTTCAACGTTTGTGCCGTGAACAACAGGGAAAGCTACATCTATGGAGTCATATATGTTTTTAGAAAACATCTTGTATGGATATTTTACAAGATCCACTCTGCTTTTATTTTTTGCAAGAAGAACTTGGTTACTTTTGCTTATAAGCTGTGGTATGTTTTTATATTCGTTTACTATACCTGTAAATTCAGAAACATAAAATTTGTTATCTTTGCTTATATATATAGGGATTATCTCGTATTTTGACTTGTCAAAAAATTCCATAGCTTGTAAGGCTGATACTATAGAAACTTCATGTTCTGTAGAATTGCCTCCAAAAAATAATCCTATTTTAATCTTCATATTTAATTAGCCCTTTCTGTGTAATCTTTTAGTAATTATAATATATCTTTTTTCTCCAAATTGCAATATTATTTAAAAATATTTGTTGATTACACAACGGTATTTTTTAAGGGAAGATAAATATTTATAGATATTAGCCAATTAAATTTTTTAAGTCAAAGCGCATTTAAAAGTTAATATATAAATTGAAATATTAATTAAACATAGATATATTTTTATAGAATCCTTAAATATGCTTTATTATGTATTAGTATTAAGAAAGTTTTAGTATAAATCCATTTTAAATAGCTATCATACTAAAATCTTATAGAATAATGGAAAATCATAATAATTAATTTTTCTAATAAAGAGTTTATATTAATATTATATGAGTGTATAGCTTATCCATAATTTTATTAGAAAATAGTACAACATAAAAAAGACTGTAATCAAATGGAGTATTGATTTACAGTCTTTGATACTATAGATTTTCTACATAGTGTTTTATTTTTTCCAAGCCGTCTTTTATTTCTTCCATGCTTGCTGCATAACTCAATCTTACAAAATCATCCTCAAAGAAACCTGCACCTGGAACTAAAGCAAGTTTTTCTTTGTCCAATATGTCGTTGCAAAATTTGAGCGACAATTTATCTGAATTTAACTTATCTTTTAGAGGAGATATATCTATAAAAGCATAAAAAGCTCCTTGTGGATATATAATTTCCAGTTTTCCCCAATTTTTGAAAAAATCTACTATATAATCACGTCTTTGTTTATACGTATTTTTCATTGTAAGTACATCATCTTTACACTCTCTAAGTGCTACTATACCGGCTTGTTGAGATATTGTGCTCGGATGAGCTGTCATATGTGATTGTATGCTTGCAATTGATTTTGCTATTTCTGTGTTACAAGCGCTATATCCTAATCTCCAACCTGTCATAGATGCACATTTACTAAAACCGTTTATTATTATAGTGTTGTCATATATTTCTTTTGAAAGTGATGCAACGCTTACAAAATCAAAATCGAAAGTTATTGATTCATATATTTCGTCGGACATTATGATTATGCCTTTTTTTGTAAAATATTCGCATATAGAAAGTAATTCATCTTTTGTAAATACTGCTCCGGTTGGATTGTTAGGATTTGTCAATATCACCATTTTTGTTTTTTCGGTAATATATTTTTGAGCGTCTTCTACTGTCATTTTGAATGAGTTTTCTTTTTTTGTAGGAACAAGAACAGGAACTCCTCCTGCAAGTTTGATTATTTCAGGATAGCTCACCCAACAAGGAACAGGTATAATAACTTCATCGCCCGGATTTATAACGGCAAATGCAGCATTTGTTATTGCATGTTTTGCTCCATTAGACGCTACTATTTGGTCAGGAGTGTATTTTATGTTGTTTTCTGATTCCAACTTTTCGCATATAGCTTTTCTAAGTTCCAAATTTCCGCTTGATAAGTCATATTTTGTTAGGTTGTTAGTTATTGCTTTTATTCCGGCAAGTTTTGCTTTTGAAGGTGTAAAAAAATCCGGTTCACCTAATGTGAGATTAGTTATTTTTTCACCATTTGCAATCATAGTTTTTACTTTTCCACCTATTTCAAGAGTTATTGACGGAGATATATTTTTTGCTTTTTCAGATATCATATTTTTTCCTCCCAAAAAAATTTAATAGAGTTTTATATTATTTCATTGCTAAAATATTGTAAAAATAATTCAAAATTATATAAACCTAATAATTTCTAATATTATAATATTTATGATGTATTTTGTATATGATTTTTTCATTTTTTTGAATAAAAGATAAAATTTATAATTTAGTATTGACATAAAATATAAAATAGTGATATATTTATAACATAAAGATATAAATATATCACTATATGTTGGATGGGAGGTAATCGCAATGAAGGATGATAAGAAACCGAGAAGATATTCGAAATGGATTGGCTTTTTAGGCTTTTTGGGATTTAGAGGTTTGTGGTATTTTAAAACTCATGATGTTTCCGACCTGTATTACTTTATGTATTTTGCTTGGTTTGGACATTTTTTGCTATCAAAAATAAATGTGAGCATAACGGATGAGATGTATCTTGAAAATGAAAAAAATGCCAGAGCGTTTATCGGAATATTGGCTATGTTCCTTATTTCCATATTAACCGTATTGAGTGTGCTTATAAAGGATTTGAATTTAAAACCTTTTGTGGTTGCTGCATTTGTGATTTTGGTATTATCATATTCTATAAAACTTTATTTATTGGAGAAATGATATGGCTGAATTTATATGTGAGGTAAAAAAATACAGGCAACTTAAAAATTTGACTCAGGAAGAACTTGCACAGAAGGTTGGAGTGAGGAGAGAAACGATAATAAGATTAGAGGCGGGAAAATATAATCCGTCATTGAAATTGGCAATGGATATATCCAAAATACTTGAAACACCAATAGAAACAATGTTTATATTTAAATAAAGTTGTGCTAAAAACTATTACAAAATATAAAAAAATAAATTTCATATATTTGTTATTAAAAAAATATAAATTTTTTGGGTTATATTTCGGGATATATAAACTATAATATAGTTTTAATTATACTTTAGTATTATACTAAAATCTTATAGAATAATGGAAAAATGTAATAATTAATTTTTTCAATAAACCATGTATATTTAATATTATGTAATTATATAAGTTATCCATAATTTTATTAGAAAACTGTATTAAATCATTATAGTTTATAACAAGATAAATTTTTTACAAGCAAAAGAAGATGCTGAAATATTTCGGCATCTTTTTTGTAGAAGTTAATATTAAAGATTGTTAAGCTTGTTTATTATATTAAGTGCGACACTTTCGTCATCTATGTCTAAGCAAGCATTATTAACAAGTTCTTTTAAAAAGAATTGTATATTTTTTATATTGCTTATACATAGATTGTTGGATGATATACATTCTTCTTTGTAGAGTTCTTTGTATTTTGTATATGAATTTAAAACCTGATTTATATAAGATAATACATCTATATATGAATTAAGTTTATCAATTGTTATTTCTTGAAGTTTGCTTTTATATTCAGATATTTGGGTGCTTGAAGATTTAGGCATTTTCATTATTAAAAGATAATTTTTTATATAGTTGCCGGATGCGTTATATTTGTCTATTACATTGGAGATGTTTTTGTCCAATATAAGCAAAAATTGTTCTAATAAATCACTGTTATTACGAGATATACTTGAAATCGTATTTTTTTTAATAAGATTCAGGGATATATTTAATGTTACCATGCTCGCTTCATACTCTGATGTGAGTGGTGAAATGGAAGACAGCTCGTTTAAAAACTCTTGTATGGATGTATCTGTCATAATAGCTCCTTTTTATAAACTGAAAAATTTTTAGTATAAGTAATGTAATAATTTGATAAAAATGAATTGTCATAATATACAAATTTTGATTTTGGTAAAATTTGGATGTGTACAGTAATTATTTAATTTCTAAATATTTGAATTAATTTTATTTTAACATATGAATATTATAAATATAATTTTTTTTATTTTGAAATTGAAATTTTAAATCATAATTTTATAGGAGATGTTAAAAAATCATTGTAATAATATGATTTTTTTTCTATATTATATATTTGTGTGGCTTTTATATCTTTTTCAAAAAATAATTTTGAATATTCATCTTTAGGTGTGTATGATGAGGTTTTATTTATCAATTCAATATCACTTCTTTGTTTTATTTTTTTTAGAATTTCACGACCATTTTCATTAAAACCGAGTATTCTTACATAGGGTGATTTGTAATAATTTTCTTTTATGGTAGCAATATCTTGCTTTGTTATATTGAGCAGAATGTTAAACATTATACGTCTTATTCTTGTGTAGGTATATCTTTTTGATTTTGTCATCATTATCAGCTGATTTAATGTATCGGCTTTTTTTATGTTTGAAATTATAAGATTTTCCAAACCTTCAGATATTTCGAATATATTTTGAAGATTTTTTTCGTTCATAATTATAGCATATTTTATGTATTTAAAAAAATCTTCATCAAATTTTAGATATTTTTCGTCAAAATATTCAATACTGTTTTGCATAAGAAAATTAAAATCTGTATTCAAAATAGATTTTTTTTGGTCAATTTTGGTTTTAAAAAATTGTCTTATTGCAGTAGCGCTTGAATATTTTTCTGAAAGGGAAGTGTCATTATATGCAGAGCCTTCTCTTAATATAGTGTATGGGGTTATGCTTGAATTTGTATTTATCATGGCTTTTATGTATTCTATACCCAGTATATCATTTGATGTGCTTGGAACATTTGATATAGAGGAGTATGATTTTATATAAGATTTACCGGATTTTAATTGTGCTTTTAGTATATTTTTATCTAAAAATGAATTTTTTGCGATTTTTTTTAGAGCATCGATATTGTCGGTTTCACTTCCAAAACATAGATAATCTACGGTGTTTAGAGAGTTTAATATCGATATTGAGCCGTTTGCAAATATAGGTGCAACTTGTGTAGAAAAAAGACAAGGCATTTCAAGAACTAAATCTGCTCCGTTTTTTAAAGCAATTTTGGCTCTTGTATGCTTGTCTAATATTGAAACATCTCCACGTTGTACAAAATTACCGCTCATAAGGCATAATATTTTTGCATCGTTGATTAAAGATTTTATTTTATTTATTTGATATTGATGTCCTGTGTGAAATGGATTGTATTCGCATATTATGGATACTATACTCATCAAAAACTCCTGTATACAGTTTTGCTTTTAAATATACTTAATTATAATAAACATTATTCAGTTATTTTGCAACAACATATTGCCAAAACTATCACATATTTTACGTATTACACCTGTTTGAGGCTCGAGCAGATTATTTAGCTTTTGTGGATAAGTCATAATTTCTCTTACAAAAACTTCTTCGTTTACATAAAAATGGCTCAGTTTATCAGTCATTATGCCTATGCTTGCAAGAAATCGGCTGTTTTCATTTATTACATTTTTTATTTTGTAAAAATTGTTTTGACCTCTTGCTATATCTATTTTTTTTATATTATCCATAGATGAGTTGAATTTTATGAACATTGAATTTAGAAAATCTAAAGTTTCTCTATCTTTTTCAGATACTGTGAATAGACTTTTTTTATTTTGTTTCTCTTCTTTTGAAAAAGCATTTTTGTTTGGTTCTTTTTCCTTTTTTGACAATTTGTCATAGAAATACTCTTTGGCAAGCACACTCGCATCAGAGGACATGGCATTGTTTGAAGTGTCAATCATGCCTACTTCTTTGACGGAATGTAGGGAGTTTACGTTTGAATTAAGTCTGACATTTGAAATCATATTACTCATAGTATTTCTTGTAGCTGGAGTTATTTTCATAAAAATCACCTCACTTCATTATTTTTACTAAAATTATTTGAAAAATATATTTATACAAATTGCTATTAAAATAGTAAATATAAAAATAATATTTTTTGTCTATTGTTATTATACGGACTATTCAATCGTACAACAGAAGTAGTTCAAATATCGCATAATGTAGTTGACTATATTTTTGCAAACTTATAATATTTAGTATACTTAAAGAATATATCGGTTATACATTTATATATTTTAAGATTTCAAATATTACAAGTTCTTTGCACGAGAAATATTTTCAAAGTATTGCTCTAATTTTTCCAATATAATAATTTTTTTGTCTTTGCTGTTTGAAGAAAATATAAGAAAGTATAGCTTTCTAAGATCTTCCAAGTAATAATTATCTATTATTTTTTGTTTTGATTTTTTGTCGCTTTTATCGTGAATCATATTTTTCAGATAGTATTCTTCCACATCTTTTCTGCTATTTAATTCCGGCAAATTGCTTTTCTTTTTATTTTGAGAAGCCGTTTTTGTATCAGAAGGGTTCATATTTTTAAAATATGATAAAACTGAGTCAACTTGATCTTCGTTATATTTGAAAGATTTTTTTAAATCTAATATATCCTTATGTGGTAAAAGTTTTTTGTATATATCTATTAAATCATTAAGTATATGTATATTTTTATCCATTATTATAAGCCTTTCAGCATTTAAATAAAATTAAATTTAGTTAAGTTATATAACTTTGTGTTTTTCGATATATTCAGTTGTATATAAAGCATTTTGGAGTAAATGAGATTAGAAACAGCTCGAGTAATAATTATGAATTTAGAAAATTATTGTTCACAGATTTTTATTATTTGTGTTGTTATTTTGTCATATTCATCATGGTATTCAGCTCTTGAAGTTTTGTATGGTATTCCATAGTCATTCGGGTTACTTCTGTTGTCACGATGATAAACTTTTTCGGACAATATATAATTTCTTTCTGCAATTTTTCTTGTGAACGGTTTTGAATTTTCCAATTCCTCTATATTATTATGGTATAACTCCATATTTAAACCCATCAATACGTCATTTGAAGAAGTTTCTGATTTTGCTTTAGCCATAGTCTCAAAAATACCGATTAATTTAGGAGGTTTTGAAAACATCTTTTCAAGCAATATACCGCCTACAGCAGAATCATATGTATATTTTTGCACGGTTTTTTCAATTACTTTTATGTAGTCCATTACACCTGATATACTTATATCATCAGCTATTGTGGGGATAATATAGTAATTTGATTTTAAAAATACAGCTTGAATTATGGCATTTAATGAAGGCGGACAATCTATCAATATATAATCAGGCTTTATGTCAGGTGTTTTTTCTATATCTTCGATTAATTTTGCAACACCTACTATTCCCATAGAATATCTTGAAACCTGGTCTGCTATATCATTAATTCTTGCATTTGCAATATCCATTCGAGTCGGTATGAATGATAACGAGCCGTTTGAAAATGTTTTGGTTTTAACTGCATTTTTTGTCATATTTGCAAGATTTGTAAAAGTTTCATTATTAAAAATATTGGCAGATGATAAAATATCCAATTTGCCAAGTCTTCTAAATTGCAAAGTATATATTTCTAAAAGGTAGTTTAGAGTAGACTCTATCGGCACACTGTCCAAGGATATATTTTCCCATTTCATACAAATTTTGCTAAGAGATGCTTGAGGATCCAAGTCTAATAACAACACATTTTTGTTGTGCTTTTGAGCCATATTTATTCCAACTTGAAAAACAGATGTAGTCTTACCGACTCCACCCTTGTAATTTCCAAAGAAAATTTTAATCGCCATAAAACACCTCGCATAGTAAAAGAATAATATAGTAGTAAAAATTATCATAAAAAATATAAGATAAATTTAATATTAGATTTTTGGATAGAAAGTTATCATATTACTTGTATAAATATAGTTTGAATATTATCATATTTAAAATAATATGTAAAGTTTTAAAAATATGTAGAATAAACATTTATCTGTATGTTTGACAATTATTTTAATATATATTATACTAATTTCATTAAATTATAGTAAGAATTTGTTAAATCAATTAATTTTAGGTTTAAAATATCTATAATATGCAAATGTAGAATAGAATTATTTATAAAATTGTGATAATATAAAATATTCAAACAACTTTTATAATTTTTTTTATGATATAATACAAAAGGTATATATATGCTTATTGACAATATATATCTTTTTAGAATAATTTTAAATTTTGACGAATAATTAAATATAAAAAAATTATAAAATATAAAAATATAAGGGAAGACTAAAACATGAAAGGAATAATACTTGCAGGTGGATCAGGCACAAGACTGTATCCTGTGACAAAGGCTATATCAAAACAAATATTGCCTATATATGACAAGCCGATGATCTACTATCCTTTGTCAACATTGCTGTTGGCAGATATAAGAGAGATACTAATAATATCTACTCCACAAGACATACATCTATATAAGGATTTACTTGGTGATGGCTCAGACTATGGATTAAAACTTGAATATGCAATACAAGAAAAACCTAACGGTTTGGCTGAGGCATTTATAATAGGTGAAGAATTCATAGGGAATGATAGAGTGTGTCTGGTGCTTGGGGATAATATATTCTACTCAAGAGGTTTTTCAGAAATGCTCAAAAAGGCGGTAGACAACAAAACAGGTGCTACTATATTTGGCTATTATGTAAGTAATCCACAAGATTTTGGAGTAGTAGAGTTTGACAAAGATGGAAATGTGATGTCACTAGAGGAAAAGCCTCAAAATCCCAAGTCTAATTATGCTATCCCAGGACTATACTTTTATGACAATGATGTTGTGGAGATTGCAAAGAACGTAAAACCTTCAAAAAGAGGAGAACTTGAGATAACGTCAGTCAATGAAGAGTACTTAAAAAGAGGGAAACTTAAAGTTGAGCTTTTTGGAAGAGGGATGGCTTGGCTTGACACAGGAACACATGATGGACTTCTTGAAGCGGCAAATTTTGTTCATACACTTCAAAAAAGAACGGGGTTGTATGTATCTTGCATAGAAGAAATAGCATATAGAATGGGGTATATAGATAAAAATCAGTTATTAAAATTGGCAGAATTATTGATAAAATCTGATTATGGAAAGTACTTGCACAATATTGCTGAAAGTATATTTTAAAAAATAGTGAGATATTCAATAGAGTTAAAAATTTTTAAAGTATTTGTATTATACATTAAAAATTTTTGAAAAGAGTATTTAAAATATTTTTTGTTTTGTGAGGATGTATGTATAAATATTTATTGAATTTTTTGAAATATAGACCGTTATTATTTGAATTGGTTAAAAGGGATTTAAAGATAAAGTATAGAAAATCTATTCTTGGATATTTATGGAGTTTGTTGAATCCACTAATGATGATGTGTGTGGTTTCGTTGGTATTTTCATATTTGTTTAGATATGATATAGAAAACTATACATTATATGTGTTAGTAGGACAAATTGTTTTTGGATTTTATTCAGAATCTACAAATTTATCCATGATGTCTGTCATAGATAATGCGAGTTTGTTGAAAAAAGTATATATTCCCAAATATATATTTCCTATATCAAGGGTATTATCGTCTTTTACAAACATGATGTTTTCATTAGGAGCAATTGCTATAATGATTTGTATAAGCAATGTTAAAATAACATGGAATATATTTTTATTACCTATTGTTTTATTATATTTGTTTGTATTTTCAATGGGGGTTGGGTTAATATTGTCATCAATAACAGTATATTATAGAGATATTGTACACCTATACTCTGTTTTTTTAACTGTTTGTATGTATTTGACGCCAATATTTTATCCTGAAAATATATTGCCATTAATTGGAAAAGCAATAATGCTAGTAAATCCATTATATTATTATGTTACTTATTTTAGAAAAATAATAATATTGGGTGAAACACCTTCTATAAATATGAATTTTATTTGCATAATTTTTTCTATGGTTTCTGTATTTTTGGGAATAAAAACATTTTTAAAAAGACAGGATAATTTTTTATTATATTTGTAAATGGTATCATTGATTAGGAGAAAATATGTCTGTAATTATAAAAGTAAATGATATTTCTATGGTGTTTAACTTGTATTCGGAGAAAATAAACAGCATAAAAGAAAAATTTATAAAAATTTTAAAAAATGAAGTGAGAATAAATGAGTTTTACGCTTTAAAAGATGTTTCTTTTGAAATTAATAAGGGTGAATCTGTTGCTTTAATAGGTTCTAATGGTTCAGGAAAATCAACATTATTGAAAGTAATATCAGGTATTTATAAGCCTACAAGAGGGAGTGTAGATATTTATGGGAGAATTGCACCGCTAATAGAGTTAGGTGCAGGATTTGATTTAGAGTTGACAGCAAGAGAGAATATATTTTTAAATGGCGCTGTTTTAGGAAATGACAGAAAATTTATGACAGAAAAATTTCAAGAGATAGTTGATTTTGCAGAACTTTGGGATTTTATAGATATTCCAATTAAAAATTTTTCTTCTGGTATGGTAGCAAGACTTGGCTTTTCTTTGGCAACAATATTTAAACCTGATATATTGATTGTTGATGAAGTTTTGTCGGTAGGAGACTATTCGTTTCAAAAGAAATGTGAACAAAAAATGGAGGAACTTATGTTAGGTGGAACAACCCTTATTTTAGTTTCTCATTCAAATGAAGTAGTGAGGAAATTATGTAGCAAGGCAATATGGATTAAAAATGGGAAAGTAGTAGAAATTGGCGAAAGCAAAGATGTACTAGATAAATATGTTAAAAGTATTGAAGGCACTAAATTATGATGATATTTTTGAAAGAAGTATTGAAAAAAGTTATTCGTGAAAAATATAGAATTGTAATTAAAAATATATATTTTAATATATGTAATTTCTTTATTATATATAATAGGTATTCAATTGGAAAATATCCATATGGAATAAATCTTGTTGGTTATGCAAAAGCTGAGATGGGACTTGGAGAAGGCTGTAGACTCATTGCTGATGCTATTCAGGAAAGTGGAATAGATTTTGTAATTGTAGATTATGAAAAAGAACATAATGCGAGAATAGCTGATTTTAAATTAAGTAAAAAAATTGGAGAACCTAAATATTCAATAAATTTGATTCAATTAAATGCAGATAAAATTATGAGATTTAGAGCATATTCAGGTAAAAAATTCTGGGAATATAGATATAATATTGCACATTTTGCGTGGGAACTGCCTGAGTTTCCTGTGGATTGGAAAAAAAGCTGTGACTATTTTGATGAAATTTGGACACCGAGTAATTTTTGCACAGATTCAATAAAAAAAATAACCAATAAGCCAGTTTATACTATGCCATTTGCAATACATCCGTTTATAGATATACATAGAGATAGAGAGTATTTTGGTTTACCTGAAAATAAATTTCTTTTTCTTACAATGTTTGATATTAATAGTGTAATAGAAAGGAAGAATCCCATTTCTACCATAAAAGCTTTTAAACAGACTTTTTTAGGCAATAATTCTGTTGGGCTTGTAATAAAAGTTAATGATTTCAAAAAGAAGCGAGGCATAGAATCTATAATATCTGAAGTTGAAAATGTAGATAATATCTATATTTTAGATATGGTTTTAAGTAAAAATGATGTTAATTCATTAATTAATTTATGTGATGTATTTGTATCTTTACATCGTTCAGAGGGTTTCGGTTTGGTTATGGCAGAAGCTATGTATTTTGAAAAACCTGTAATAGCAACAAATTGGTCCTCAAATGTAGATTTCATGGATGATAAAAGTGCATGTTTAGTCGGATATGATTTAATAAAGATTGATAAAGATTATGGAGTTTACAAAAAAGGGAATACTTGGGCACAACCCAAAGAAGAAGAAGCCGCTGAATATATGAAAAAATTATACTTTGATAAAGATTTTTATAAAAAAATTTCAAAAGAAGCTAAATATAAAATAGTAAATGAATATAATTTGAAGAAATCATCAGAGTTTATTATAAGGAGATTATCGAATTTTAAGCAATCGATATAATTGTTTATATATAAATTTAGGAGTAGTAGAGGCATGATAAAAAAATTATTGAAGGAAAATATATTGAAATATAAAGATTTTGAAGAAAAAGAAAATTACACTCAGAAACGTTACGATTATGATTTAAATAGAAATGAACTTTTAAAATCTTGTAATTATTTGTTTAATGAAATATCTAAAAAAATAGTAGATTTAAACAATGCAAATAGTATAGATATAAATCTTAATATAAATAAAGGGAATTTTGTTAAGAAATTTTTAAAAAAAATAATAAGGAAGCTTATTTGGTGGATGCTTCAACCCATAGTAATACAACAAAAATGGTATAATGAGTTAAATTTACACACATTAGGGATGTTATTAGATAATCAGAAAAATATATACAACCTTATTGAAACTTTATCTAACCAAAATAAAAATGTAAATGACTTATATATAGATTATAGAAATGAAGTTAAATTATATCAAAATAGTGTCAGAGATAGAATTGAAAACTTAGAAGAAAGTTTAATATTGATGAAGGAAAAGATAAAGAATACTCCTCAAAATAATGTTTTGCATAATATCTCATTAATAGAAAAAAAGATAGATGATTATATAGAGTCGAACTCTTTAGATGATATTGTCGATTACACAAATTTTCAAAATAAATTTAGAGGTTCTTATGAAGAAATTAAACAAAGACTTAACAGATATAAGGAGTATTTTTCTAAGGGAGATTTAGTCTTAGATATTGGATGTGGACGAGGGGAAATGTTAGATGTATTAAGCGATATAGGTGTAAAAACTATCGGTATTGATAAAAATGAAATAACTATAAAACAATGTAGAGATAATGGTTTTAGGGTATATAATGAAGATATGTTTATCTATTTAAAAAAATTTGATAATTATTTGTTAGATGGTATAACTTGTATTCAGGTTATAGAACATATATCAACAAAAAAACTTGTGGATTTGATTAGATTATGCAAAGATAAATTAAATAAAGACGGTATATTGATATTGGAAACACCAAATCCTAGGGTATTATCTACATTTTCAATAAATTTTTATGTGGATCCGACGCATATAAGACCTGTTCATCCGGAATTTTTAAAGTATATTTTGGAAGAAAATGGATTTGAGATAGTAAAAGAAGACTATCCAGAGTATTCTTGGGTAAAAGATGGTACTATTCCTAAAATTGAAGAAGGTATAATTAGAAATAATGAAGAAATGAACCAAAGAATAGATTATTTGAATAATATGCTATATGGTTCAACAGACTACGCTATAATATCAAAAAAAATATGATGAATGGAGATAATGATGAAAAAAAATATTTTGATAATATTTCCTTTAAATCCTTTTTTTAAAACAAACGAGGAAAGTTACCTGCTTTATATAAAAAGCATTTTAGAAAAAAATGGGCATAATGTTCAAATTTGTGCTATACCAATTAATCATGATTCTATAGATTCTTTTTGGAAACAAGCATATCAGTGGAGTTTATTTGATTTTAGCGAAGAACAGTATAAGAATATAGATATGATTATATGTACTAAGTGGCCGTCATATTATATAAAACATCCAAATAAAAAGTTGCTGATTATTGAAGATATAAACACTATCATAGATATGTTAGAATGTGATGAAGATGAAAAAAAAGCATTAATAATGTCTAATAAAAAAGCTATTATGAGTGCAAATGATATATATACATCTTCAAAATATATTTCTAAAAAATTGGAAAGTGATATGGGCATAACTTCAAAGCCACTATATTTTTTTAATATGGATAAAAGTTCAAAATTAAATAAAAATATAAATGAAAATATAAATGAAAATATAAATGAAAATATAAATGAAAATATAATTATTTCTATAGACAATAAGGTAAATTATAATAAGTCCCTTATAGATTCTATCGATGATATAAATGTTTGTTCAATAATAATTACTACTAACAAACAGGATTACAACTCCTTAAACAGATATTGTAATATTCGAGGAATAGAAAATGCGAAGATAAAATTTTTTGATATGGATAATTTGGAAGATATAGAATTGCTTGAAGAAAGTGCTTCAATATATTTTTATGGAGTGGATAAGTTCAGAAATTTTTATCCAATTATTTCTTCGCATAAAAATTCTAAACCTATTATATGTGTAAGAGGTGATAATAGCAATGAGTTTATTGAAAGATTAGAAACAGAGGTAATAGATAATAATTATAAAGATATAAGGAAAGCCATAGAAAACATTATAAAATCTCAAAACTCCGTAGAGAAGAAAGATATAAAAAATGAAAATTATAAGATAGATATTAATTATAAAGAAATTTTTGATTAGGAGAACTCGATGAAAAAAGTCGCTTTTTTTACACCGTTACATCCTTTAAAATCTGGAATTGCAGATTATGCGGAAGAAATGTTGCCATATATAAAAAATAGATTTCAAGTGGATTTATTTATTGATTCTGATTATGAAGCATCAGAAGAAGTAACAAAAAAAAATCATTATATATATATATTTGAAGACTTTGTTAAATTAAGAGAATCTTACGATGTAGTCATTTATCAGATGGGAAATAATAATTATCATGAAAAAATATACGAGTATCTAATAAGATACCCAGGAATTGTAGTTTTACACGATTATGCTATACATCATTTAATTGCTCATATATTTTATAATAATTATAAAAGTGACGTGAAATATTTTGATGAAGTACTATTCAATCATGGAGAAGAAGCTAAAAATATTGCTTATAAAAGGGCTTGTAATGGAGAAATGGGATTATGGGAAACAGATGCTGTCAATTATCCTATGAATAAAAGAATATTATCAAAATCAATATCATTAATTACTTTTTCAGAATTTTCAAAACAAAATTTGGAGAGTTATAATTTAGGAGTGCCTATAAAGCGAATATATTTACATTGTGGTGGAGAACCTAAGTTGGTGACTGAAAATGAAAAAAATATGGTAAGAAAAAAATATGGTATTGAAATAGACTCTGATGAATATTTGTTTTGTGTTTTTGGATTTGTTACTCCGTCAAAAAGACCATATTCTATAATAGAAGCGTTTTCAAGAGTGATAGATTCAGGGAAAAAAGCAAAATTAATATTTGTAGGAGAAGTTCATGATGCTTGTAAAGATTTAAAAACTATGGTGGATAAGAAGAAATTGACTAAAAGAGTTAAATTTACAGGTTTTACAGATATAGACACTTTTAAAGATTATCTTATAGCGTCAGATTTTTGTATTTCTTTGAGATATCCAACAATGGGAGAAACATCCGGGGTATTGATGAGAGCATTAAGTATGGGAAAACCATCCATAGTTACTAATATAGGAACATTTAAAGAATTTAGTGATGAAATGGTTATAAAGATTTCATATAAATCTACGGAAATAGATGAGTTGGAGAATGCTATAACAAAATTAATATCAGATAAAAATTTAGTAGAAAATATGAAGAAACTCTCTTATGAATATGCACAAAAATATTTGAGTATTGAAGATACTGCAAATGATTTTTGTGATTTTGTAGAAGATACAATTAAATATAAAAATGTTTTGGATAATGAATATTATCGATACTTTAAGACTTCAATATTTAACTTTACTGCTAATTATGATGTACCAGGTAATGTGTTAGAGAATATATTTGATTGTAACTACGAAACATTTGAAAAAATATTTGATGAAAGAGAAAATTATGAAGATACATGTTTTGGGAAGTAATGGATATATAGCTAAAAGATTTTTAGAACATTTAGACAGAAAAGAAGTTTTAACATATTCAAGATATAAAAAATATAGTGATGTTGTATTTGATATTGAAAAATATGATGAATTTAATTATGATAATTTTAAAATTGGAGATTATGTTATTTTTTTGGCTGCGATTTCTTCACCTGATGAATGTAATAAAAATTATGAATATGCTTATAATATAAATGTTATAGGGACTAAAAATATAATAAAGAAACTTTTAGATAAAGGATGTAGAGTTTTATTTTTTTCATCTGATGTTGCATATGGTGATTATTCTTGTATATTTGATGAAAATTCTGCTTCTAATCCTTTCGGTAATTATGGTAGAATGAAATATGAGATTGAAGAGATGTTTAAGAAATATATTAATTTTAAAGTTTTTAGATTATCATATGTATTTTCAAAAGATGATAAATTTATGCAATATTTGTTAAAGTGTTCAAAAAATAATATAACAGCAGACGTATATGATTCACTTTACAGGAATGTTGTATATATAGATGATGTTATTTGTGGTATAATTAATCTAATAAAAACTTTTGACAGATGGGATAACTATCTTTTTAATATATGTGGTTCAGATTTGTTGTCAAGAAAAAATTTGGTGGAAATATATACAGAAGTTGTTGATAGAAATTTAAAGTATAATGTTTCAAAACCAAGCGAGAGTTTTTTACTTAACAGACCGAAAACTATAAATGTAAAATCCATATATTTTGAAAAATTGTTGGGTAGAACATCTACAAAAATAAAAAATGCTATGATTAAAGAATTTTTTTAATTTGATTTTGTAAGTCACTATTATTTTTTTGGAGGTAAGTAATATGAAAAAAAGAGCATTAATAACAGGAATTACAGGTATGGTTGGTTCGCATCTATGTGATTTTTTATTAGAAAATACAGATTGGGATATATATGGTTTTAGCAGATGGAGGAGTCCGTTTGACAACATAGAACATTTATTAAAAAGAGTAAATGAAAAAGATAGAGTATTTATAGAATACGCTGATTTGAATGATATGGCTTCTATAATTACAATATTGAAGAAGGTAAATCCGGATTATATATTTCACCTTGCAGCACAAAGTTATCCTAAAACAAGTTTTGATTCACCAATAGATACTATGAATACTAATATTTTAGGAACGGCAAGACTTTTAGAAAGTGTAAAATTGCTTGGATTAAAGCCTGTTGTACATGTGTGTGCATCATCAGAAGTTTTTGGAAGAGTTAGTAGAGAAAAATTGCCAATTAATGAAGAATGTACTTTTCATCCCGCATCTCCGTATGCTATATCTAAAGTAGGCACAGATTTGGTCGGAAGATATTATGCACAAGCATATGGGATAACAACAATGACAACAAGAATGTTCACTCATACAGGACCAAGGAGAGGAGATGTATTTGCAGAGTCTACATTTGCAAAGCAAATCGCAATGATAGAAGCAGGATTGATTCCTCCGATAGTTAAGACAGGAAACCTAGACTCATTAAGAACTTGGGCAGATGTACGTGATGCAGTAAGAGCATACTATATGTTGGTTACTATAAATCCTATTGCAGGTGAATATTATAATATCGGGGGCTCATATACTTGTTCAGTGAGAGATATGTTAGATACACTATTAAAGATGTCTACTTATGAGGGAAAAATTGAAGTTCAAACAGATAAAGAGAGATTAAGACCAATAGATGCTGATCTGCAAGTTCCAGATACAGCTAAATTTAAAAATCATACAGGTTGGGAGCCTGAGATTTCATTTGAAAAAACTATGGAAGATCTTTTGAATTATTGGAGAGAAAAAATAAAAAAAGGTCACAACTTTTTGACTAGATAAGATTATTTAAGGAGAAATAGTATGTTAGTTAGATCAAAAGCACCTTTAAGACTTGGATTTGCGGGTGGTGGAACAGATATTCCGGAATATAGTGATGTATATGGTGGAAGTGTGCTGAACGCGACTATAAATATGTTTGCGTACTGCACATTAGAAGAAAGAGTAGATAATAAAATCACTTTTTTTGGTTTAGAAAGAAATGAAAATCAATATTATAATACAGAAGAAAATTTTGAGTATAATGGAATATTGGACTTGCATAAGGGTGTTTATGAAAGAATAATTAATGATTATAATGGTGGAAGAAGAATAGCGCTTTCAATTTCGACTTATTCAGATGCTCCATCTGGTTCTGGGCTTGGTTCATCTTCTACCATGGTTGTTGCAATAATAAAAGCTTTCGTTGAATACCTTAATCTTCCACTTGGTGAATATGATATTGCAAATCTTGCATATGAAATAGAAAGAATAGATTTAAAATTGTCAGGTGGAAAACAAGACCAATATTCTGCAACCTTTGGAGGATTTAATTTTATAGAGTTTAATAAAAATAACTCTGTTATTGTGAATCCATTACGTATAAAAAACTGGATAATAAACGAATTTGAAAGTTCTTTAGTAATTTATAATACAGGGATAGTTAGAGATTCAGCGGATGTTATAGATGATCAAAAAAATAAAATAATTAATGAAAAAAAATCGGTAGAAGCAATGCATTCACTGAAATCTGATGCAATCAAAATGAAAGAATTTTTATTAAAAGGTGAAATAAGAAATTTTGCAGAGGTATTAGGACATTCTTGGATAGAAAAGAAAAAGGTATCGGATAGGATTTCTAATGAAGTGATTGATGAAGTTTTTGATATGGCCATAAAAAATGGTGCATATGCCGGAAAAGTTTCAGGTGCTGGAGGAGGGGGATTTATGATGTTTATATGTAACCCAATAAAAGTGCCTAATATAATTACACAGCTTAAAAGATTTAATGGACAGGTTTTTAGACCACAATTTGTTCAATATGGTACTAAGGGTTGGAGAATATAGTTATTTAAGGAGATTACTTTTGAAAGCTATTATTTTGGCAGGGGGAAAGGGAACGAGATTACAAGAAGTGGTGTCAGATATTCCAAAGCCTATGGCACCAATCAATAACGTTCCTTTCTTGGAAATTTTAATTCGACAATTGAAAAAGAACGGGATTAATGATATAGTTATTTCCGTAGGTTATAAAAAGGATAAAATTATTAACTTTTTTGGGAACAGATACAATGGTTTAGATATAAATTATTGTATCGAAGATATACCGCTAGGAACAGGTGGAGCAATAAAAAAAGCAATTGAAGAAAATGAAAGTGATATGTATCTTGTTATAAACGGAGATACATTTTTCGATATAAGCCTTAGGAAATTAATAGAAGAACATATTAATAGAAGAAATGATGTCACAATAGCAGCAAAGAAAATGTATAATTCAGATAGATATGGAAGCATATTATTTGAAAATGATAAGATAGTATCTTTTGAAGAAAAAAAATATTATAGAGAAAGTGTAATAAATGCCGGAATATATGTATTAAATAGAGATATATTTGATAATATACAAGACAAGAAGTTTTCTTTAGAAAAAGATTTTTTTGAAAAATATGTGTGCGAAAAAAATATGGGTATTTTTATTTTTGAAGAATATTTCATAGATATTGGAATAAAAGAAGATTATTATAAAGCTCAAAGAGAATTGGTGAATATATTTTGAATAAAGCATTATTTTTAGATAGAGATGGCATCATAAATTATGATGAAAATGGATATACTCATAATATTGAAGAATTTAGATTTAAAGAAGAAATATTTAATATATCACGTTATTTTTATAACAAAGGATATATTATCATAGTTGTAACAAATCAATCAGGAATAGCAAGGGGATTTTACTCAGAGGAAGATTTTATTAATCTGTCTAAATGGATGATGAATGAATTTAAAATTAGAAAAGTGGAAATAAAAGATATTTTTTATTGTCCATATCATAAAGATGGAATAGGCATATATAGAAAAGACTCGTTTGATAGAAAGCCTAACCCTGGAATGCTTATAAAAGCAATGAATAAGTATAATATATCCCCTGAAGAATCTATTATGATAGGAGATAAAGAAAGTGATATTATTGCTGCCAAAAGAAGTAAAATTGCTACAAGAATACTTATAAGTGAAGAAATTTGTATGTGTGACTATACGAAAAAATATTCGAACTTAAAAGAATATGAAAGGGCATTATTATGATTAATGAAAAATCAAAACGATATTATTATATTCTTCCGATTTCTTTTTTTATGATAACTATGTTCGTATTTTCTGTATTTATTATTGGAAATCATAAAAACGGTAGCTTAGCAGGAGTAATTGAGAATCAGAATGAAAAACCTGTTGTTAATTATAGGAATATAATGTCAGGAGAGTTCCAAAGCAGTTATAATAGTTGGTTTAATTTAAACTTTCCTTTTAGGGATAAGTTTGTCAGATTATATAATCAAATTTTTTATAGTATTATGGCAGAATCAGGAAATAAAAACTTAGTGATTGGAAAAAATTCTAGTATATATGAGATTGGACAAATTGAGAGAGTGTTGAACCCGTCAAATGTAGAATATGGGTTCGATTATTATGATAATTATGCTAAAAATCTAAAATATATTCAAGATAGATTTTTTGATATGGGAAAGGTATTTTTTTTCATAATCACACCGAATAAACCTGAGGTAATGTATGAAGATATACCTCTTCATAGAAAACTTATGGAGGATGCCGATCATAGTGAGATTTCAGCTCATAAATTGCTTAAAGAGTCCTTAGAAAAATATGGAGTCTTTTTTTATGATACAACTGAAACCATGACAAAAATAAAAAATGATAAACAAGATATTATTCTATATCCGAATACAGGAACTCATTGGACGTTTTTGGCGGCCGTCTATGCTGTAAAAGATGTATTTGACAGTTTATATAGTAAAACAGGTATAGCTTTGCCACAACCGAATGTAAAAGTTGAAAAGCTTAAAGATGTATTTTATGGAGAAGATATAGATGTTTATTTGTTATTGAATATTTTCAAAGGTAATAAAGATAAATTTTATTATAAACTTGATATAGATTATGATATTGATAATGGGTATGTTAAGGATAATGCGGTAATATTCGGCACGTCATATTCAAATATGATTAGCTATATTTTTCAAAGAGATGTGGCTTTGTTCGGTAAATTGACATATATAACGTATTTAAGCGAGATATTTGATGTATCTACAGATAAAAAGGAGCTGTTAGAGATATTAAATAATAAGATTGAAGAAGAGTATTTAATTTCTTTAATAAATAATAATAAATACTTCTTTTTTGAGGTTCAATCTACGGATTTGGTACCAACACATGAGCAACTTGTTCAGCAACTATGTGATATAATGAGAAGAGACTTTAGTGATAAGAATGTTTTAAATGAAATTAAGAGAAACAATAATATAGCAAAAATTGATAACAGTATAGATGAATTTAGAATAAATTCTGAAAATTCAAATATAAAAATAGATGTAAAAAATAAGCAAATGAAAGTCAAAAATAATTCCGGAAAACTAAGTATTCAAGCTAAATTAACTAATAATACAAAGCGATTGATTAAAACGAATGGTAAAAATATAATCTGCGCGGCATATCATATAAAAAAAGATGGACAATATATTGAAGGAAGATGGTCAAATTTGCCGAATGTTATAGATATAGGGGAAACGGTAGATTTTTATTATGATATTGATATTCCGGAAAAAGCAGGGGAGTATGAAGTTCTATTATCCATAGTTCAAGAAAAAGTATCTTGGTTAGAAGAAGTAAACAAAGATTATCCTATTGTTTTTAAATTAATAGTTGAATAAAGGAGAAGTAATGGTATTTGCATCTACTACATTTATTTTTATATTTTTGCCTATAACATTTTTTTTATATTTTCTGTCTCCAAATAAATTTAAAAATTTTATTTTGTTGTTGGCATCACTTGTATTTTATTCTTGGGGTGGATTAAAGTATACAATAATTTTATTAAGTTCCATAGTTTTTAATTATTTTATTGCAATAATGATTGATAGTAGACCTGCATTAAAATATAAAGGATTGAGAAAATTTTATTTGATTATAGCAATAATGTTTAATATAGGGGTTTTATTTTTTTATAAGTATTTTAACTTCTTTGTGGACAATTTAAATATAATATTTTCTATTGTAAATTTAAAGCAATTAGAGGTAACAAAAATAGTTCTTCCTGTTGGGATATCTTTTTTCACGTTTCAAATATTATCATATATAATTGATGTGTATAGAAATGAAGTTAATGTACAAAAAAATATTATTAAATTAGCGCTCTATATTGCTCTTTTTCCACAACTTATTGCAGGTCCGATAGTTCGATATATTGATATTGAAAATATGATGAATTCAAGAAATATAGATATTCATTCGATAAGATTAGGTATAGAGAGATTTATAATAGGGTTGGGGAAAAAAGTTATTTTGGCGGATACTATGGGAAAAATGGCGGATAATTATTTTAATAACTTAGATAATATCAGTACACCAATGGCATGGTTAATGGGAATAACTTATTCTTTACAAATATATTATGATTTTTCGGCATATTCAGATATGGCAATAGGATTAGGAAAAGTTTTTGGTTTTGAGTTTTTGGAAAACTTTAATTATCCTTACATTTCTAAAAATATAAAGGAGTTTTGGAGAAGGTGGCATATATCCTTATCAACATGGTTTAGAGATTATTTATATATACCACTTGGAGGAAATAGAAAAGGAGCTTTAAAAACATACAGAAATTTATTAATTGTATTTTTTGTTACAGGGTTGTGGCATGGTGCGAGCTGGACATTTGTGTTTTGGGGCTTGTATCATGGAATGTTTTTGCTTATTGAGAAAAAAACTAAAATAGATGATTTTTTTGAAAATAGGAGATTTATAGCAAGAATATATACTCTTGTTGTTGTTATGATTGGTTGGATATTTTTTAGAGCAGATACTATTAATAAAGCTTTTCATATAATAATAAATTTATTTAATTTTAATTTTACAAATTATAGATTTGTATTTTCTGAAGCTAAATTTAGTAATATACTATTTCTGCTATTGGCTATATTCTTTTTAAAACCGAGATATAAGTCCTTTATAAACTTTATAAATTCTATAAAAAGTTATGATGAGAAAGTTTTTTATAGAGTTTTATGCGTTTATGATTTGCTGCTAATATTACTATTTGTTGTAGAAATATGTTTTGTAACATCTACGGACTTTAATCCATTTATTTATTTTAGATTTTAGGAGAGTATTATGAAGTATGTTAATGAGTTAATAAATAGATATCCTGTACTTTTGGTGTGTAAGGAATCCATCGAAAATGCTATTAAACTTATGATAGATATGTATGATAATAATGGTATTTTATATATTGCAGGAAATGGAGGTAGTGCAGCTGATGCAGACCACATTGTTGGAGAATTAATGAAAGGTTTCATAAAAAAAAGAAAAATGACAAATGATTTTAAGGATAAATTGTGTCATGTGGATAATGTTATTGGCGAAGAGTTATATGATGTGTTACAGAGAGGACTTGCAGCTATTAATTTGAATACACATAACGCACTTCATACGGCGTATGCTAATGATGTAGATTATACGTATATATATGCTCAAATGCTATTTGGATATATAAGAAATAATGATATTTTTTTTGGCATAAGTACATCAGGGAATTCAAAAAATATTTTAAAGGCAGTTACAGTTGCAAAGGCAAAAGGTGCTAAAACTATTGCTCTTACAGGAAAGACTGGGGGAAAAATGAAAGACTATTTTGACATAACTATAAAAGTTCCTGAGACAGAAACATATAAAATTCAAGAGCTACATCTTCCTATATATCATGCTATATGTTTGCAACTGGAGGATTATTTTTATGAGCAATAGCCAAGTAACATTAGTGCTTACTGAGAGATGTAATTATAGATGTGATATGTGTGGTCTTGTATTTCTTGACAGTGATAAATCCAGAGAAGAATTAAAACTTAATGAAATTATTAATATATTTGAACAATCTTTAAATTTATTTGAAATAGATGAGGTATTTCTAACAGGTGGAGAAATATTTATAAGAGATGATATATTTGACATTATAGGATATTTTTTGAAGAAAAATAAAAAAGTTAATATTACTACTAATGCTTCTTTCCCTGAAAAAATAGAAATGTTAATACATTATTTAGATAAGATGGAAGATGTTAGTGGCTTTTATAAAAATAAATTAGGATTTACTGTATCAATTGATGGTATAAGAAATGTTCATAATAAGATAAGAAATAATAAAAAAGCCTTTGATAATGCGATTAAAACAATAGAGATAATAAAAGAATCCGGAATAGGCGTGGGCGTAAATACGGTGATACAAAGAAAAAATATATCAACTATTTTGGAAGCACGAGATTTTTTTATAAAAAATAATATAGATTTTTGTATAACACCATTATATAGATGGATAGGGGAAAGATTTCCGTATGATAAACGGGAAGTAAGTGCAATAATACCATATATAGACAGATGGTTCGATAAAAAATATATTTATAGTTATGGAGATTTTGGAATATCAGGCATGAGCTGTAATGCCGGTAAGAATTCTTTTGTTATTGCACCAAATGGTGATTTATATCCTTGTCTTACATCATATGGTTATTATGAAAAGAAAGATTTTTTGTTGGGAAATCTAAAAGAAAATACTTTTGATGAAATAATAAGTTCTAATAAATATAATGATGTATTAAACGAATGTGTGAATAAATGTGAAGGATGTTTTAATGGTTGCGAGGTAGCTCATTCTGATTTTAATGACATATATTTGAATTTAAAAGAAATTTGTACTATAAAGTCTTATCTTAATGAATATTCTTATTTAGATAATATGTCTTGTGATTTAGAAACATTCTATGATTTGGAAAAGTTTTATTATGATGGACAAGAAATTTCTTTTAGATGGATGAATGGAAATCAAGGAAATATATTTATAAATACAAAAATTGATTTTAGAGAGATAAGTATTAAATATATTAATGGACACCCCATAAATAAATCTGTTAATGCAGATGTTTATATAAATGATAATTATATTAATTCATTTTCAGCTATAAATAATATAGGTAATAGCATGGGGAGAGTATCTGTGGAGATTGATAATTATGAGTCTATAACAACTATCTCAGGATGTTATATTGTTAAAATTGTAATAGATGATGTTTTTTATCCTTCAGATTTTGGCTCAAGCGATTTTAGAAAGTTAGGATTAGGTATAATAGAGATAGAGTTTATGTAAAAAAAATTTTTTGATTGCATCAAATTAGCAATAATAAAGGTGATTTGAAGAAAAAATTTTTATTACGATTACTATTTAAAAAATTTTATTTATGTTAATTATTTTTTAATATAAAATTGAAAATATCAGATTTAAAATAATATGTAGTAATATAAAATACATTTAATTTAATGTTTTATAATATGTCTATTTAATTAGAGTAGTAATTAGAAGAGTTAATTTAAAATAAAAACTATATAGATGAGTTATAGGAGTTTTAAATTGAGATATTTAATAACAGGAGCCAATGGTCAATTAGGAAGGGTATTGCAAAAAGAAATAAATAAAAGTGATAATGAAATATATTTGTATGATGTAGATACTATGGATATAACTGATTATGAACAGGTAAAAAATATTATTTTAGACATCATTCCTGATGTTATATTTAATTGTGCAGCTCATACGAACGTAGATAAATGTGAGGAAGATATAGATAATGCATATAAAATAAATGCAATTGGAGCTCAAAATCTTGCTATGATCGCAGAGCATATAGACTCTAAGTTAGTACATTTTTCTACGGATTATGTATTTTCAGGAGAAGATGAGATTCCTAGAATTGAAAGTGATTTTGCTAATCCTAAAACTGTATATGGAAAAAGTAAGTTATATGGAGAAGAGTTGGTCAAACAATTTTGTTCTAAGTATTTCATTATAAGGACCGCTTGGCTTTATGGTGATGGTAATAATTTTGTTAGGACTATGCTCAATCTTTCAAAACAAAATGATAAGCTGACAGTTGTAGGAGATCAGTTTGGTAGTCCTACATATACAAAAGATTTGGCAAAAGTTGCTCTGAACTTAAGCAAAACAAAGTATTATGGACTTTACCATGGAACTTGTCAAGGAAATTGTTCATGGTATGACTTTGCTTGCAAAATATTTGAGCTTATGAATATTGATATAGAAGTTGAAAAAGTTACAAGCGAGCAGTTTGTAAGACCTGCCAAGAGACCCGCGTATTCAATTCTTGATAACTTTATGCTTAGATTGAGAGGCCTTGATACATTTAGACATTGGGAAGAATCTTTGAAGGAATATCTACAAGAGGATAGACAATGGCAAAATTTAAATTTATAGAAACATTTATAAAAGGTATGTATGTTATTGAACCTGAGATATTTGGAGATAACAGGGGATATTTTATGGAGACGTACAATGAAAATGACTTTAAAAATGCAGGAATAGATGTAAAATTTGTTCAAGATAATGAATCTTCTTCTAAAAAAGGGGTATTAAGAGGTCTTCATTTTCAAACCAAAAATATTCAAGGCAAATTGGTAAGGGTGTTAAGTGGAGAGGTATTTGATGTGGGAGTGGATCTTAGAAAAAATTCTCCTACATATGGCAAATGGTATGGAGAAATATTAAGTAGTGAAAATAAAAAACAGTTGTATATTCCTGAAGGATTTGCTCATGGATTTGTAGTTTTATCAGATATGGCTACCTTTGCTTACAAATGCACCAATTTTTATGATCCGAGCAGTGAAGGCGGTATAGCGTGGGATGATCCGGACATAGCTATCAATTGGCATATTAGTGATGATATGGAGATAATATTATCAGATAAAGATAAAAATAGAAAAACATTAAAAGAACAAAAAATAGAATTTTAAAATAAATTTTTCTTAGGAAGTTTTTATATGAAAAATATACTAATTACAGGTGGGGCGGGTTTTATAGGCTCCAACTTTGTAAAATTGATGCTTAATAATTATGATTACAATATAATAAATTTGGATTTGCTGACATATGCAGGCAATCTTGAAAATCTAAGAGAAATTGAGGGTAAGTCAAATTACACATTTATCAAAGGAGATATATGTGACAAAAAACTTGTAGGTGAGATATTTACAAAGTATGACATAGATACAATAGTAAACTTTGCTGCTGAATCTCATGTGGATAGAAGTATAGAAAATCCTGAAATATTTCTTTTGAACAATATACTTGGCGCTCAAAATTTGCTTGATAATGCAAAAAAACATTGGAAAATAAATCCTGAAGATAAATATTCAAGAGAATATAAAGAAGGTGTGAAGTATTTACAAGTATCTACTGATGAAGTATACGGTGCACTTGGAAAAGAAGGAATGTTCACAGAAACTACACCACTTAGTCCAAATTCTCCTTATTCAGCCTCGAAAGCAAGTGCGGATTTGTTTGTAAGAGCGTATTATGAAACATTCGGTATGCCTATAAATATAACAAGATGTTCAAATAACTACGGACCTTATCAATTTCCCGAAAAATTGATACCTCTCATGATAAACAACTGTAAAAATGATAAGAAAATGCCTGTTTATGGAGATGGAATGCAGGTAAGAGATTGGCTACATGTAAAAGACCATTGTACAGCAATATATACCGTACTTGAAAAAGGGAAAATAGGAGAAGTTTATAACATCGGTGGAAACAATGAAAAAGCTAATATAGAAATTGTAAAACTTATAATAAATACCATTGGAAAATCGGAAGATTTAATAGAATATGTAAAAGATAGACCCGGTCATGACAGAAGATATGCAATAGATAATACAAAGATAACAAGTCAGTTAGCTTGGGAACCGTCATATACTTTTGAGCAAGGAATATCAGAAACTATTAAATGGTATCTTGATAATGAGGCATGGCTATCCAAAATAACGTCAGGTGAATATCTGAAATATTATGAAAATATGTATAAATAGATTGTAAAAATAAGTGTAATAATCTATAAAACGGTAATATATTCTAATACTATTTTATCATTTAATTTTTATTTATTTGTACACTTATATTGTAAAACTATTATAAAAATATTTAATGAAATGATAATCTTACAATATACTGATTTTGTCTCAAATACTTTTCATAGAAGAAAAAATATACTTGGATATTTAATGGAAAAAGATTTTTTAGAACTATTATTTCAAAAAGTTAATGAAAAATAGATTTATATGGAAGATAAATTTTATGAATGAAATAACAATAATAATACCTAACTATAATAAATATAAATATTTACAAGATTGTATAGACAGTTTGTATAGGAATATAAGTATAAATTTTTCACTTATAGTTGTTGATAATGCTTCTACAGATAGTGATTATAAATTTATAAATGAATATAATAAAGACATTATATTTAAAAGATTAGATAAAAATTATGGATTTTCCTATGCAGTAAATATAGGGATAAAAATGGCTAAAACTCCATATATTGTGCTATTAAACAATGATACAACAGTTGAAAAAAACTGGTTGGAAAATATGTATCTAAAAATAATAGAAGATGAAAAAGTCTTTTCTGTATGTGGAATGATGATTAGAATGTTTGAAAAAGATAAAATAGATGATGCCGGAGACGAATATAATGCTTTTGGCTGGGCATATAAAAGGTATGATGGAAAAAATATTCAATATGAAAAGGCAAATGTACATAAGGAGATATTTTCTTCTTGCGCAGGAGCGGCAATATATAGAAAAAGTATATTTGAGAAAATAGGGTATTTTGATGAGAATTTTTTTGCTTATATGGAGGATGTAGATTTATCATATAGAGCGAAGATTTACGGATATAAAAATGTATATATCCCAAATTCGAAATTATACCATGTTGGAAGTGGAACTACAGGGGGCAAGTATAACGAATTTAAAGTAAGTCTGTCATCAAGAAATAATATATATGTGATATATAAAAATATGCCCTTTTTACAAATATTGTTGAATTTACCTTTTTTATTTTTTGGATTTTCTATAAAATATATTTTCTTTTTAAAAAAGGGATATGGTAAACAGTATATAAGTGGCATTATAGATGCTTTTTCAAATTTAAAAACAATAAGAAAAACTAAGTTTGAATTTAGGAACATTTTTAACTATGTAAAAATAGAGTGTATTATTATCAAAAATATTTTTTCATACATTTTTGATAAAATTATATGGAAATAAAAGGTATACTATGAAATTATCAATTATAATTATTAATTTTAATACATATGAATATACTAAAAATACAATAAAATCTGTTATAGACAGTGATATAGACTTTGATTACGAAATTATCCTTATAGACAATGCATCATATGATAAAAGTATATCTAAACTGGAAACATATTTTGAAAAATATATAAACGATAATTTGCTAAAAATAGTAAAAAATGAGACTAATATCGGATTTTCAAGGGCTAATAATATTGGCATAAATATGAGCAGTGCTGATTATATATTACTTTTGAACTCTGACACAAAAGTATCAATAAATACAATAAAAAACTGTGTTAGATATTTGAATATGCAAGGAGATAATTCTATACTTTCTTGCAAAGTTTTGTTGGAAGACGGAACTTTAGATCACGCTTGTAAAAGAGGATTCCCAACACCAAGTGCTTCACTATATTATTTTTTGAAATTAGACAAAAAAAATCCTCTCAAATATGGTGCATATGATTATCTCGCTTTGAATGAAAATGAAATAGGATATGTAGATGTAATATCAGGAGCATTTATGTTGATTCCCAGAAATATTATTGAAAGCGTTGGGGTACTTAGTGAAGATTATTTTATGTATGGAGAGGATATAGATTTTTGCTACAAAGTAAAAGAAAATGGATTTAATGTAATGTATTATCCGCTTGAGGAGATAATACATTACAAAAGTAAAAGTAGAAAGAAAAGAAAATTTAAAACTATATTTGATTTTCATAATGCAATGTGGATTTTTTATAAGAAACATTATATAGGGAAATATAATGCTTTTATTACTATAACTGTTTTTATGGGTGTATGGATTAAATTTATATTATCTATAATTAAAAATATATTTACAACTAATTAGCATATTGATAGTTAATTAAAAGAATATAGTAAATGACAAAATTGTTTTTGCATAAATTTGGATAATGTATTTAGCATGTCATTAAAAAAACATCTGGTGTAATTGTATGAAAGAGAATATATTTATTACAGTTACTATAATAATTTTTATTTTTATTATGTCCATTAATCAAAGGAGATTAACAATACTATTATAATTTTGAGCTGCTACCTGCCAAGTATCCTGTGGAAAATGCGATTTGCAAGTTATATCCGCCTGTTAATGCGTCTATATCCAAGCATTCTCCTGCAAAATATAGATTTTGTATATTTTTAAATTGCATAGTTGATGGAGAGATTTGATTTAATGATACTCCGCCTTTTGTTACAATTGCACTTTTTATGTTTGAAAAATTTTTGATTGTTATTTTATAATTTTTGAAGATATTTAAAAGTTTTTCTTTTTCTTCTTTTTTCATATTGTTTATGTCTGTATTTTCATATTTTTCCAATAAAAATTTCAACATTCTTTCGGGCAAATAAGCTGACAGTTTTGTTTTTAATGCTTTTTTTGAACTGTCAAATATTATGTCTTCTAATTGATTTTCATTTATATATGGCATAAAATCTATGAATATCTCTAAATTTTTTCCTTTGTATGTCAAATTTTTATGATTTGATAAAGTATCTGTTTTTAAGTCTTGAAACTTCACTATATAACTGCTCATATCCATTATTGCAGGTCCACTAAGTCCTTTTTGGGTAAACAGCATATCTCCTGAGGTTAAATATCTTTTTCCATCTATGTTTGCGCTTACTGATACGTTTTTTATTGATATACCTGATAAATTTGAGTAATCATAAATGGTTTCGATTGATACGAGTGAGGGATAAAGCTGCGTTATTTGTATACCTTTTTTTGCAAGCAATGAAAAAGTATTGTTTTTGCAATATGATAAACCGCCTGTTGTGATTATGAGCTTGTCTATATGTTCTTTTGTCTTAGTGGTAGTTATTGATGTTACGATATTTGATTTATTATCTATTTCAAAATCTATTAGTTCTTCATTTAATCTTATTTCTACATTTTTTTCTTCTAACAGTTTGATGAAGGTGTTTACTGTTTTTTGTGCACTTTCATTTTTAGGGTATGCTTTTTGACCTTCATATTTTAGTGGTATGCCTATATTTTCAAGATAATCTATAAAATCGTAGTTGGAAAATTTGGCAAAGGCACTGTAAAAGAATTTTGAGTTTTCAGGAATTTTGGCAAAAAAATCTTCTTTGCTGTCCAAATTTGTGATATTGCATCTGCCTGAGCCTGTTATGGACAATTTTTGCCCTATAACTTTATTTTTCTCTATCAAAATTACTCTGTTGTCTTTTGTTTTTGTAGTGAGAGCCGCCATTATTCCTGACGGACCTGCACCTATTATAGCTATTGTATCCATGGTTATCCTTATTTATTAAAAATACTTGTTCGTAAAGACCATAAAAAAACTAATAATAATATTATCTAATTAAACACAGCTATTTTTTAATACAATGCTTAAATATATTTTGCTTTGGAAATTTTTTTATAACTATCTGCAAAAGATATATTAAAAAAGTGATAGTTGTGCTTACAAAATATTTTTAGTATATCTTAAACTGAATAGTGTGTAGTATAAATTATATTAAGAAATACAGGGAATTGAACAAATTTAAATGAATTTTCATAGTTTAAGAGTTTTTAAGCTATAATTTTTTTACTTATATTATACATCTAAAATTAATAGACATTTCTATCTTTTACTTCAAAATATTTTATATCTTTGTTTATGTCTATTTTTTCAGTTGTAGTGATGAAAGTTTGTATGTTATATAGTTTTTCTACAAGCATCATACGTCTTGTGATGTCAAGCTCGCTGAATATATCATCTAATATTACTATTGGATATTCTTTTTTCATATTATGGATTAGCTCTATTTCGGAGAGTTTGAGAGATATTGTAGCAGTTTTTTTCTGCCCTTGTGAGCCGTATTTTCTTATGTCTATATCTCCTATTTTCAGCATTATATCGTCTTTGTGTATACCTTTTGTAGAAACTGTATGTCTTATATCATCGGCTCTTGCATCTTTAAGCTCTGATAGAATATCTGATTTTATTGATGATTTGAGATTGCTTTTATATTCTATAATTAGATTTTCTTTTTTAGATGAGATTATATAGTGTGTTTCTTTTGCGATTTCTGATATTGTTTTTATAAAAGTATCTCTATATGTGATTATTTTTTCCATTATATCTGCAAGTTGTTCATCGTATATGTCGAGCATTATCATATCTATGTTTTGTGATTTGAGCAAAGTATTTTTGTTGTTCAGTGTCTTGTTGTAATCGAGTAATAAATTATAATATACAGGGCGTATCTGGGATATTTCTTTATCCATAAAATTTCGCCTGTATATAGGCGAGTCTGACACTATTTTAGTATCTTCCGGAGAAAATACGACTACATTTATTATACCCATCAAATCGCTTATTTTGGATATAGGAATGTTGTCTACATTTATAGCTTTTTTGCTGTCTTTTGAGATTTTTATGTCTATTTTATTTTCGTCTGCTTCGTTTGTAACGATTGATTTGATATAGGAGGTGTTACATTCAAAATTTATCACTTCTTTATCTTTGTTTGTGCGAAATGATTTTGCGAAGGACAAAAAATGTACAGCCTCCACTATATTTGTCTTGCCTTGACCGTTTTGACCTATAATCATGTTGATATTCGGTGAAAAATCAAGACTTAGATTTTCATAATTTCTGAAATTTATCAGATTTATATTGTTTACTTGCATTGAATTACCTGTATTTGTTTATTCATAGCATCTACTATGTCGCCATCTGTTATTTTTTTTCTTTTCTGTATTTCAACATTACCGTTTACTTTGACTTTTCCGGATGTTATAAGTGCGTGTGCTTCAGCTCCTGATGATACTATGGATGATAGTTTTAAAAGCTGGTCTAACTTGATGTAAGGTGTATCTATATTTATTTTTTCCATTTTAATTCTCCAATATATAAAAAAAGTAAAATTTATGTATTATAGTTTTATGTTGTAAAGCTAAAATATAAAAACTTTTATAAAATAAATTATATCAAAAATATAGACTTTTATCAAAATAGATTTCAGATTATTATTTTCTTGTATTATGGTGTATAATAGAGGTATATTATAAAAATATATTTAATAACAATTAATGCTTATGGTATGTACTTACTTTTTGAATGGAGTGTGTAATAATAAGCTATAAAAATTTTACAATAAATATTAAATGATATTGGGAAAATTAATTTTTAATAAGATTGCTATTTTTATAATAAATTTATGTTATGAGAGAGGTTACGATTATGAATACATTTGTTTTCGGTCATAAAAATCCTGATACGGATTCAGTATGTTCAAGTATTGCATATTCATACTACAAAGATAAAATCGGTGAAAAAGTTGAGCCGAGAGTGCTTGGAGACATTAGAAGAGAGGCAGGTTTTGTGCTCGACTATTTTAATATAACAGCTCCTAAACTGCTTACAGATGTCAAAGTTCAAGCCAGTGATTTACATTACGATAAGATTATTCCGCTAACAGTAAATTCATCCGTTTATGAAACATATATGATTATGGAAAAAGAAAAAATTCACTCATTGCCTATAGTAGATGATGATTTTAAACTTATAGGTATAGTTTCTATGAAGGATATAGCAGGGGCATTGATACATATAAACAGCAACTATGTAGATACAAATCTAAAATCATTTGTGAACGTCTTTTCAAATCATAGTCTAAGAATAATCTGTGCCAATAATTATGATATGAAAATACAGGGATTGCTGAAAGTTTTCAATCCTAACGTACCAAATGATGCTAAATTCAACGAAGGTGAAGTTATAATTTTAAAAGAATATCATAAAAAAGAGTTTTTTTCAAAATTGGAATTTCCTATAAGTTTTTTGATATTGACACAATTTTCAGAGCTTAGCGAAGAGGAAATGGAAAAAATAAAAAAATATGATATACCTGTTATAAGCATAGATTTGAATTCACCGATGATAATTAAAAAGATGCAACAGACTGACAGTATAGCAAGCATAATGAAAAAAGACAAGATAAGTTATTTTATGTTGAAAGATTATTTAAACGACATAAAAGAGTCTATGTTAAAAACCAATTTCAGAAATTATCCTCTTGTTGATGAAAATGGAAAATATATAGGGCTTATTGCGAGAAAACACCTGTTAAAAGTCGGAAGAAAAAAGGTTATATTAGTAGATCATAATGAATTTGCACAAAGTGCTACAGGTATTGAAGAAGCGAATATTTTAGAAATAGTGGATCATCATAAAATCGGAGGAATAAATACATCGGAGCCGATACAGTTTTTAAATATGCCGGTAGGCTCTACTTGTACAATAGTTTATGAGCTTTTCAAAAATTCGGCTATGGATATACCTTACAAAATTGCAGGCTGTCTTATAAGCGGTATATTATCAGATACATTGTATTTCAAATCGCCTACTTGTACTCAAAAAGATATAGAAGCAGTTGAATCGCTCAACAGAATATTGAAATTGGACTTGGATAATTATACCAATATGTTGTTCAAAGCAGGCTCTTCAATAGAAGGCATGAGCTTTAAAGACATACTGTACAATGACTTTAAAGAATTTACACTAAGAAGTAGAAAAATAGCAGTATCACAACTATTTACTATGGATATAGAAGAATTGGAAGACAAAAAAGAAGAATTGCTTAATTATATGAAAGACCTTAAAGAAAAAAATGCGTATAACACATTGATATTTGTAGTGACAGATATATTGAAAGAAGGTTCATATATATATTATGTGAGCGAGGAACCGAGCATAATAAAACAAGCATTTAATACAAGCGGAGATCAAGGTGGATTTTTACCATATATAGTATCAAGAAAAAAACAAATAATTCCAATGATAACAAATGTCCTTGATTAATGCTGTTTTATCTAATTGGACGTAGATATTTATACTGAAATCGGATAGATAGAATAAAAAAATAACCACTCCAAGGAATGGTTATATATAAATAAATTTACAGTATGTCAATCCAATTTTGTTTTGAATGAAGTATTCGATGAATTAAAATAGTTTTATTTTCTTCATCAATTTTATAAAAAATGATGTAGTTTTTAACAAGACATTTTCTAAATTCTTTATGAAGAAGGTAAGTATCATCGACTAATCCATAGCGATAAGGCATAGTAGATAGACTTGAAACGGTGATTTCTATGTCATAGAGCAATTCCAAAGCTGTAAAGAGTGCATCTATATTGTGAGAAATAATAGAATAATTTCTTTAGATTGTCAATTTTATAGAAGATAAGTATACCAAGGAGAGTATCAAACATTTCAATCATTAATACATTAGAGTTAAACTGTTTATGCCTGATGGTGAGCATTGCTGATAGAAATAAGGAATTGATAAATTATTCTATATGCTATATTAATCAAAAACATCTATTTAAAAGTATCTGACTTGTATAAAATATTTTTATATAATACTTATGACAATATAATAATAGATAATTTATATAAGAAATTTATAAATAGTGTTATATTTTATTTAAATTATTGCAACTCTATTGATTTATTGAATTTTAACATAAAAAATTTTAAAAATGGAGCATTATATGTTTAACAAAATTTTTTCAAAACTAAAAAATAATAATGAACAAAATAGCGAAAAGTTTGTAGATGTAGGAGAACATAAATTTTTGAAAAATTTCAAAAAGATAACTATAACTCTGCTTATACTTTTTGTAGCTATATCATATTATGTGTTGTTAGTGCCTATAAATTTACGTTCGGCACAGTTTTATTCGTATATACTATTTATACTGTGTTTACTTACAGTTATATTTTTTATAGATTCGCTATTCAACAAGAAGAGCGTGGTAATTTATAAGACATCTATAAAACTAATAGCGGTTATAATAGTAGCTTTAGTATTGTCAAATCTATATTCATCGCCTATACTTCAAGCAAAAAAATATGCAATGCTTATTAAAAAGCAGGAAGGTGTTTTTGAAACAGATGTGAAATCGGCAGATTTCAATAAGCTCCCTGTTGTGGATAGAGATATGGCGATTAAATTAGGTGCAAGAAAGATGGGAGAAATGGGAACTTTGGTGAGCCAATATGATATAGATGAAACATATTCTCAGATTTGTGTAAAAGGCAAACCATTAAGAGTTACGCCATTAGTTTATGCAGATACTATAAAATGGTTTTTGAATAAATCAAACGGAATACCGTATTATATAAATATAGATATGGTTACTCAAAATTCAACTCTTGTAAAATTATCTTCACCTATAAAATATTCGTTAAGTGATAAATTTTCACGAAACTTGTACAGACATATAAGATTCGGCTATCCTACAGCGATAATATCGCAAATTAATTTTGAAATTGATGAAGATGGCAAACCGTATTTTATAGCATCTGTTGTAGAACCGACCATAGGAATTTTAGGTGGCGAAGATGTCAAAGCGGTTATAGTAATAAATGCATCGACAGGTGAAATGAAAAAATATAATACTGATGAAGTTCCGACTTGGATAGACAGAGTTTATCCCGCTGAGTTAATAATAAAACAACTTACGGATAATGGTCAATATGAAAGAGGATTTATAAACTCCAAAGTAAAACAGGAGGGAGTTACAAAACCGACAGAAGGATATAACTATATAACAATGGGAGAAGATATATATTTATACACAGGGATAACTTCTGTATTGTCAGATGAATCCAATATAGGATTTGTTTTTGTAAATATGAGAACAAAAGAAACTAAGTTTTATCCTGTATCATCAGCGGAAGAATTTTCAGTTATGGAAAGTGCGGCAGGAGCAGTACAGGAAAAAGCGTATAAAGCTACTTTTCCTATACTTATAAATCTATACAACAGACCGACATATTTTATGGCACTGAAAGATGATGCCAAGCTTACAAAAATGTATTCACTGGTAGATGCACAAAGTTATCAAAAAGTTGCAGTAGGTAACACCATACAGGAAACAGTAGATAATTATAGAAAGATTACAACTGATATAGCTATTGAAAGTACAGACATAATATCAAAAGAAATAGTTGTAGAAGATGTAAAAAGCGTAGTAGTAGACGGAAACACCGTATTTTATATAAAAGTACAGGGAGAAGATAAAATCTACACAGCTCCTATAGATGTTGACGCTACACTTGCATTTGTTAAACAAGGAGATATATTAAACGTTTTGGGTAATGATGCGGAAAGCACATTTATAATAACTGGATTAAAAAAATAATGACTTATATAATTCAATTTATACTAAAAACTATTTAAAAAATAATGTACAATAGAAAATAATTAGAACAATCACTAAGTCTAAAAAATCATGTATAAAAAAGAGTGATATTTTAAATAGATAATATGTAAATATGTGTGAAAAAGGACTGTTGCAAAATTATAAAAAATTATAGCAACAGCCCTTTTTTTGAATTTATACTAAAAATCAATAAAATAATAGACATTCCTGTTTTTAAAAACTTATTAGCTGAGCAAAATTAAGTATATTTAAAAATAAATAACTTATATAGATGTATCTATTAATTAAATGTAGATTAGTATTATTTTATATTAGGAACTTCGTAATATCTGACGCTTTTGTCTTGCCAAGACCAAACTATCAAATCTTTGCCTGATATAAATAAATTTGCTTGACTTACAGGTACTGTTAAATTTGCAAATTCAATACCGTCTTTGTTTATAAGCTTTACTTCGGATTTATTTTTGCCTTGAAATAGCACTGCCATATTTTTTCCGTCAGTTACAAACCATTTCATATTGCTGTAAAGCGGAGTGCATTTTCCATTTTCAGCAATATATAAAGTAGTATATTTTTTAAAGTATTCGCCTTCTTTTTTAGGTGTATATTCTTCATTGCCCATAAAAAATACTTTGCCCCCTATTGGAATTATGTTAAAATCGGGATCTTTATGATTGCAGATAAGTGTTGTTTTGCTGTCTTTTAAAGAGTATGAGTATAACAGGTTGGCTGTTTTATCATTTTCATCTTGTTTCCAGTAATATATTTGATTTTCACCCATTGTCATATTGTAAATGCCTGGGATTAACACAGTGTCTTTTCCTGTTTTTCTATCTATTGCTACTATGCCGTATTGCGATTCGTCCTCTACATTTTTGGAGTACGGACATTTTATGCAATAAACTACATCTTTTTTTACAGCTGAAAAATTTACATTAGGATGGTGCATTACATCGCTGTAAAATTCGTAAAAATGTTCTTTGCCTTCGCTTTCACCCATAAAATACGGATCCGGAAAACCGTAAAATTTTTTATTTTCTATATCAACATCATAGCTTCCGTACCCTACAAGATATATCTGATCATCTTTTTTATTGTCGATTATATCAGTTTTATTTAGCAATACAGCAAGATTGCCTCCCATAAATCCGCCGCCGTAGTGAGTTGTGATATACAAATTGCCGTCGCTTAACAAATGAAATGAAGGCTGGTAGTCTACCGCTTCAAGAATTTTTACAGCCTTTTTAGATGACATGATATCCTTGGCAAAAAAAGTCGGGGAATTTTCAGAATAAATACCTCTTTTTTCATAAATCATATAATAAAGAGTACCCTTATGTACAGCTAAATTGCTATAGAATGCTTCTATGGGCAGAGTTATAAGTTTTTTCGGTTTTAACACTGAAACGGCGTATATCTGATGAATACTCATAGCGCATAAGATGAATATGGCTAAAAAAACTTTAAAAAACTTTTTCATAATAAATAACCTCCTGAAATAAAATATAAAAAATATTCTCATGTGTATTTATGATTCAATAATAAAATAACAGTATAAAAAAGTCAATTTACCATATAATTAAAAACAGATTAAATATATATGATAAATTTGCTAAAGTTGAGCAATATTATAAAATGTGATATAATTATTTAATTTATTTATTATACGATTAATAAATGCGTTTATTGAAAAAAATATCAAATATATTATTTTGAATTTATAGTGGTAAAATTAAATGATTGTTTTAAAAATTTAAGTTTAGTTGATATATAAATTATGTATAAGATGAGGTATTGATTGTGAATATAGGCATACTTGGAGGCACTTTTAACCCTATACATTTCGGACATACTTTCATAGCGAACTATGTCATGGATTATATGAAACTTGATAAAATAATGTTTATACCGTCGGGAATTCCTCCACATAAAGATTATGTTATTGACAAAAATCATCGTAAAGCTATGGTAGAACTTGCGATAAAGGACAATTCCAATTTTTTGATAAATTATTATGAAATAGAAAAAGAAGATTATTCATATAGTTATGAGACTGTCTCATATTTGTTAAAGGAATATAAAAATGACAAATTTTATTACATAATAGGTCAAGAGGCTTTTATGTTGTTTGATAAATGGTATAAATTTGAAGAACTTAGCAAATTGATAACTTTTATTGTAGTGACAAGAGGAGAGAAAATAAAATCTGAACTTCAGAAAAAATTTATAAAATACGATGTTGATATGTGTTTTTTAGATACTCCCGATATAGAAATATCTTCTACCGACATAAGAAATAGAGTAAAAGAAAATAGAAGTATAAAATATTTTGTCGATGAAAAAGTAGAAAATTATATAATAAAAAATAATCTTTATAAATTATATAATAAAAAATAATCTTTATAAATTGGAGAATGAAAATGGAGTCTATATTTGATAGAATAAAAAAAGATTTGAAACATTTGTTGAGCGAAAAAAGATATCAGCATACATTAGGCGTGGAGAAATCTGCCATCATGCTGTCAGAAAGATATGGAGAAGATATAGATAAAGCAAGAATTTCAGCATTGTTGCATGATATTGCCAAGCAATTAAGTTATGATGAGATAGAAGAAAAAGTAAAAAAATACAATATAGTTTTTGATGAAATAGAGCAAGTAAGTCATCAGTTGCTACATGCGAAGATAGGACGATATATTGCACAGTATGAATACAATATTGAAGACGAAGACATATTAAATGCAATAAGTTATCATACAACAGGCAGGGCTGATATGAGCAAATTGGAGATGATTATATGCTTGGCAGACTATATCGAAGAAAACAGAAAGTTTGAAGGAGTTGAAAAAATAAGGCAATTATCTTATATAGATTTGTACTATGCCTTATACTATGCACTTAACAACACTATGATACATCTTGCAAGCGAAAATGACCTCATACATCAAGACACATTGAATGCACGAAATTTTTTGCTTAAAAATTGTAAGAAGCATTTGGAAGAGGTCAAACATCCTCATATAAAAAAGATAATTCAAGAATAAGTTTTAAATAAAATAGTAATTATGATATGTGTGAAAAATTCTATATACATTTTATAAAAATATTGAAATAAGGCTGGAATTAATAATGAAAAAATTGCTCAAACTGCTTTTATTTATTGTAGCATTTATATTTGTTTTGGTGCTTGTAGCAAATATATATATAAACAATATTAAAAAAAGCAATCCTGATAATGAGTTGACATTGGCGGATTTACAGGAACTATCCAAGACGATGAATGATGACAGAATAAATATACTGCTTTTAGGAGTAGACAGTTTAGACGGCAGTCAAAATCATGCAAATATGAGAACGGATACTATGATGCTTTTATCTGTAGATCCCAAGACAAAAACAGCATTTATATTATCCATACCGAGAGATACAAGAGCAGAAATTGAAGAGTATAAATATAAATTCAATAAAATAAACTCTGCACATTCAATAGGAGGCATAAACTCCACATTAAAAGCTGTAAAAAAATTGTTAAATGTGGATATACATCACTTTGTAAAAGTGGATTATCAAGCATTGTTTAAAACAATAAATGATATAGGCGGAGTAGAAGTAGATGTACCTATGGATATGAATTACGACGACCCTTATGCTACACCACCTCTTCATATAGAATTGAAAAAAGGTCTACAACTGTTAGACGGTGAAAAATCTATGCAATTTTTGAGATTCAGATACGGATATGCAAACCAAGACCTTGGAAGAATAGAATCTCAGCAAAAATTTATGACAAGTCTTATAAAAAAAGTTTTGTCAGTGGAGTCGGCTACACATATACCGCAATATATTGATACATTTTATAAATATGTACAGACAGATATGAGTATTACAGATATGCTCAAAATTGCATCAAAATGTATAGATATAAAACCATATAACATAAAAAAAGAAGTATTGCCGGGAGAAGCGAAGACTATGTACGGAACATCATATTATATAGCAGATCCTGAAAAATCAAAAGAGTTATTGGATATTCTTTTATCAGGGAATTATTATATCTCACAAGAGATGCAAGATGAAAATGCGACTGCACCAGATAGTAAAAATTCTACTGATACGGCAAATGTAACAAATGCTCCTAAAATACCTTATGTTGTCATATTAAATGGGGATGGACGTCAAGGATTGGCACAAAGAGCAACAGATTTATTATTTGTAAATAACATAGAGGTTCAAGACTCAGCAAATGCAGATAATTTTGATTATGAAGAAACTGTAGTATATTATACAGATGATGAGATTTTAGCTCAAAATATAGCAACTATATTAGGTGTCAACAGAATAACACAAGAAAACAAGGCATACTACGGAAAGCCTACAGATATTCTTATAGTTCTTGGAAAAGATTTTGTGAAATAAAATTTATGAATATTTAAAATAGTTTGACATATAATTGTTTAAAGTGTATCATTAGATTAATATAGTGTAAAAATAAAAAATGAGTTTTTAAGGAGAACTTAATTAGATGACTACTAATGAAAAAATAAAAAAAATCTATGAGGTATTGGATAAAAAACTTGGCGAAGATATTGTTGTCTTGAATGTAAATGGAATATCAAGTATAACAGACTATTTTGTAATAGTATCTGCACCAAGTGAAAGACAAGTAAAAGCGTTGGAAGACGCATTGGATTATGAAATGTCGAAACTTGGTGTAGAAGCAAGAGCCGTGGAAGGCAAGAGTAGTGCAAAATGGATATTAATAGATTATAACGATATAGTTGTGCATATATTTAAGACGGAAGACAGAGAATTTTATAATTTAGAAAGGCTTTGGAAGGATGCTGTATTTGTAGATATTGAGGAGATATAGTAAGGGAAATTAGGTATGAGTGTAAAAGATAGATTTTTTTTAATATTCTATGAGAAAGATGAAAAATGCAGAACAGATATAACCTATGTTTTATTAGCTATGGGTTCTTTGGTTGTTCATATAGTTTATCATATTTTTTTTATAAAACACAATAAATTACCACTAATCGAATATAATATATTCAGTGTATTTTTTTACTTATTTTTGGTTATTTTTAGGAAGAAAATACAGCTTGATAAATTTACAATAGTGTGGAATATAGAAGTTATGCTGTTTGCTACGCTTGCAATTATGAAGATAGGCTTTGGATACGGCTTTGAACTTTTGTTTTTGATTCTTATGTCCACAGACGTATTTTTGATGAATAACAACATATTTGTCAAAATGTTAGTCATATTTTTGGAAGCTGTTATATTTTTCAGATTGCTCATATCTAAAAAATTTGCATGGAATTTTGATCCGGCAGTTATAGATTTTTACATATTAAATTTCCTTTCATATTTCTTTTCTGTAAATGTAGTGAATTATGCATCTCTCAGTTTTTTTGAGATAAAAAATAAATTTGAAAATATGAAGTTGGTAGAAGAAAAAGAAAGATACAAGAAGATAGCTGAATATGATGCTTTAACAGGATTGGTAAGAAAATTTTATATGACACAGCAGTTGGATGAAGCCATAGACGATTATAACGGTGGAAAATTGGACAACTTGGTTTTGATATTTGCAGATATAGATGATTTTAAAAGAATAAACGATACATATGGACATCCGAACGGAGATATAGTGCTTGCGAAAGTAGGCATGATTTTCAAACAGAATTTCAGAAAAGATGACATAATATGCAGATGGGGTGGAGAAGAATTTTTAATACTCATGAAAAATGTAAGAAAAGGCTTTGCATATAACATAATAGATAAATTGAGAGAAAAAATATACAAGCAAAATTTTTTGTTTGACGATGTAAACGTATCTATAACTATGACTTTTGGGGTATGTGCAGTATATGATTCCAAAATAAAATACGAAGAGTTAATAAAAACAGCGGACAATTTATTGTATGAGGGGAAACACTCAGGTAAAAATAAGGTTGTCTACAAAGAAATATAATGAGATTTAAAGACTATATTGAATTATTCTGATTAATATAGTCTTTTTTGATAATAATTTCTATTTATACTCTGAATTATGGAATAAATATTGTTTATTACTATAAAAAAATATTGTAAATTTGACGATATAAGCATATAATATAATTATAAAATTAAATTTTTAATAATAGGTTGTTAAAAAATTATTAAGACTGATTTTATTAAGAAAGAAAGGAAGTAGTGTGAAAGCTTTTAAAAGTCAAAGTGATAAACTTTTTGAAGAAATACTTGAAAAAAAAATAGTACCCATGTTGTTGGAGTACAAGCCATTTAATGATATGATCAAGTATGTACGAACACCTCAAATGGAATCTACGATTAAATCACTTAGAGATGTTATGACAATCGAAAAAACACAAGTCTTGGAAGCTAATAACATACATAAGGAAAAATCAAGGCTGGTCTCAAATGTATTATATTTATCAAATCAGTTGAACAATGGTAATGCAAAAGTAGAAAAAGAGCTGGAAGAAACAAGAAACAAAATATTGGAATTTAATGATGAGATAGAAAAAAGAGAAAACAGCATAAAAGAGTTGTTGGTACTGAAAGAAGAACATAATTTACAGCTTTTAAGAGAAACTTTAAGTTGTTGTTACAGCACAATAAAAACTGATGAAAAAGAGTTGGACAGTATATTAAAAAATATAGAGCAATTAAGAAAAGAATTAGAAAATAAACGCATAAAAAGAGATGAATTACAAAATAGAATAGATTCGACATATGGCTTTATTCATGGATTTATGGGAGCGAAAGAAACTCAAAAAATTGATGAACATTTGTTATAAGTTGTTAAAATTGAGATTAGCCTTATCAATTATATTGTGGGGCTAATTTGTATATTTAGAGAAAAATTTTAATATAGTATAGGAAAAACTGTTGTATAATTTTAAAAGTAGAGATAATATATTTTTATATTATATTTATCGTTATAAATACTAAGTATACAACAAATTATAAATGTTTAGCACTAAATAAAAATTTTCAAAAGTAAAGATAAAATTGACTTTAAATTATATTCGTCAGGAGATGAACAAAGGTGAAGTTTTCATCTAATAGGGCAATAGCAAGAATTTTTTTAAACAATATATTACATAACATAAATGAATTTAAAAACATAAGAGATAAAAAAACAAAGATATGTGCAGTCGTAAAAGCAGATGCCTATGGACATGGGAGCATTGAAGTGGCAAATTATATACAAGAATATATAGATTATTTTGCAGTATCAACAGGAGATGAAGCAATAGAATTAAGAGCTGCAAAAATATATAAACCTATAATAATACTTGGATATGTGTTTGAAGAAGAAGTGGAAAATCTGATAAAAAATGATGTGGATTTCACAGTATACAACACTAAAATAGCTGAAATCATATCTAAAAAAGCCGAGGAGCTTAAAATTACAGCTAAAGTTCACATAAAATTAGATACAGGTATGTCAAGAATAGGCTTTTTGATGCAAGATGATTATGTGTCAGAAATAAGCGCTGTTAATGATATGCCGGGCATAAAAATAGTTGGTTGTTTTTCTCACTTTGCGTGTGCGGATGAAGTTAAAAACGAGTTTAATAAAATTCAGTTTGATAATTTTAACGAGATGTGCATAAATTTAGAAAAATCAGGTATAAATCTCGGCATTAAACATATCGCAAATTCATCAGCGTCTGAATCAGTAAAATATGATTTGGATATGATAAGATTAGGTATAGGTATGTATGGATATTCATTAAACGATATAAAAAATCCTTCACTTGATTTAAAACCTGCTATGAGATTGGAAAGTGTCGTATCCAACATAAAACTTCTCAAAAAAGGCACAACCGTAAGTTACGGTGCCAAGTATAAACTTGAAAAAGATGAATGGATAGCAACTATACCGATAGGTTACGCTGATGGAATAAGCAGAGCATTATCTAACAAAGATGTACAAATTTTATTCGAAAACGGAGAAAAAGGTACAGCAGTAGGTAATGTGTGTATGGATCAGATGATGATAAGATTGGACGATTATATAGAGATAGGCAAGAAAGTATATATATTCGGATATGATAACAGCAGTGGATATTACATAGCTAAACTGTCCAATACAATAATAGACGAAACCATATGTGCAGTGCATAAGAGAGTAAAAAGAGAATATCATGCAGAATAATTAGAAAGGAGGTGTGTAATGAAATCTGATAAAGTGGTCAAGAGAGGCGATATATATTATGCGGATTTAAGTCCGGTTATAGGCTCAGAGCAAGGTGGAATAAGGCCTGTGATAGTAGTGCAAAACAACATAGGAAATAAATTCTCACCAACTATAATAGTAGCACCTATAACTTCAAAAATGAATAAAGCCAAATTGCCCACTCATATAGAGATAAGTGCAAAACAATTTGGCTTAGAAAAAGACTCTGTTATGTTATTAGAGCAGATACGAACTATTGACAAAATAAGATTAAGAGAGTTTATAGGGACAGCAGATGAAAATACAATGGGAAGAGTTGATCAAGTTTTAAAAATAAGCTTATCTTTAAATTAATACATATTACAAAAAAACATACATAATAATACTAACACCTATTTAGAGTGATAAATCTAAAATTATTACAATACATATAAAAATATAACTTACACATTTAAGTATACTATTATTTTAATTAGAGATTAGTATGAACTTCAAATTTAACGAGGTACTAACCATGAAAGCTTATAAAAAAGCACTGTTTATATACAACCCATTATCAGGTAATAGAGATATAGCAACAGAATTAGATAAGATAATCGAACACTTTATAAAAAATAAAATAATTTTGACTGTTATAAGACTTGAAGAAGAAATTTATGATATTTTAAGCGAATTGTTGAACACTTTGGATTATGATTTTATTATCGGAGTCGGAGGTGACGGCACAATAGATTCAATAGCAAGAAGAATAGTAAAAAACAATATAACAAAGCCGTACGCTGTAATAGGAAGTGGAACATGTAATAATTTTGCTTCAAATATATCTATGCCGTCAGGAGTATATAAAACGATAGAAGAAATTGCAAAATATAAAACTGCAATGGTAGATATAGGCTGTTTACAAACAGGTCAGATATTTTTATCTTCACTTGCAATTGGAGTTTTTGCAGAGACATCTTTTGAAACCAACTCGGATTTAAAAGAGTGGCTTGGTCCATTTGCTTATCATCTTCAAGGACTTACGCAATTACCTAATATAAAAACTAATAAATTTATAATAAAATCAGATAAAAAAACTGTTGAATTACAAGCATATATGGTTCTGGTCTTAAATGGAACAAATGTAGGAAATATAGGTGGATTATTCGGCAACAACGTGGATATAAAAGATGGTTTATTTGAAATGATTATAGTAAAAGAGGCAAATCCTGTAGATTTGGCAAACTTATTGGTAAAAGTGGTAAAAGGAGAAGACTTTACAAATTCGAACATAATAGAAATAATAAAATCTTCAGAATTTGAAATAGACTGCGAGGACAGGAGTTTGGCGGTAAGTATAGACGGAGAAAAAGGACCGTCACTTCCATTAAAATTGAGTGTAAAACCTAATTATATAAACGTTATAGTAGGCAACACTTATGAGGAATAAAAATCAAAATACATATAGATAATTTTTGGACTAAAATACTATACATAAATTATCTATATGTATTTTTTTGTGCAATTATTAAAAGTTATGCTGTTATTAATAGTATTATATAATGCAAATGCTTAATTAATGAATATATTTATATAAATTATTTATTTTAAGTATATTTAATTTTACTTAGCTAATAAATTCTTAAAAATAGAAATATCCATTATTTTATTAACTTTTAGTATAATATATCTGAAAATATCTTAATTTAAATAAAGTTTAGAACAATAGTAAAAAACACATAATATATTTTTTGAATTAAAAAGAATATATTATGTAAAATTATGGTATAATATTAATATTTATATGATATAAAAAGTTAAAAATTTTATATAGAATATGATACGATTATATCTATTTTTATTGTATAAGTTTTAGAATAAAATAAAAATTTTAGAAGGGAGAATAGTTGATATTTTCATATCAATGAAAGAAAACTATGAAGAGCTATGACATTATTATAGTTGGTGGAGGCTCAGCAGGACTTACAGCAGCAATCTACACATCAAGAGCAAAATTAAAGACATTAGTTTTGGAAAAAGCAACTTTTGGAGGGCAAATATCTAACACTATGGATGTGGAAAATTATCCGGGCTCTCTTGGGAATGAATCAGGTCAAGCCATAATAGATAGAATGTATGAGCAGGCGAAAAAATTCGGTACGGAATTTATAAGTCAGGAAGTAATAGATTTTGATTTTTCTAATAAATTGAAGCTCATCAAGACAAAAGAAGAAACATTTGAAGCAAAAGCTGTTATATTGGCACTTGGTGCAAATCCGAGAAAATTGGGAGTAAAAGGGGAAGATGAGTTTGCATCAAAGGGAGTATCATATTGTGCTACTTGTGACGGCCCTTTTTTCAAAGATATAGAGATTTTTGTCGTAGGTGGAGGAGATACAGCTTTGCAAGAGGCTATATTTTTGACAAAATACGCATCAAAAGTTACAGTAATTCACAGACGTGATGAATTCAGAGCGTCTAAGATATTACAAGAAAGAGCGAAAAATAATGAAAAAATAGAGTTTAAAATGAGCTGCGTCATAGATGAAATAAAAGGTGACGGCTTAGTAAACGAGATTGTGATTAAGGATTTAAAAACAGGAAATACAGAGCAAATAAAACCTCAAAATGAATTTAATATACTTGGAGTATTTGTATTTACAGGTAATGTGCCAAATACCGGCTTATTTGCAAAAGAGTTCAAATTGAACTCTAACGGGTATTTTGTAGCAGGCGAAGATATGAAGCTTGCACAAGGAGTGTATGTGGCTGGAGATTGCAGACAAAAACGTTTCAGACAAGTCGTAACTGCTGCGTCTGACGGTGCAATAGCAGCTCTTGAAGCAGGTGCTTATATAGATGAAAGTTTCTAATTAAAAATTTATTAAATTTAAGAAAGCTATTTTTAAATATGAAAATGATACAATCAAATGACAACAAGTATATAAAACTTGTAAAATCTTTACAAAATAAAAAATATAGAGAAAAATATAATCTTTTTTTTGATGAAGGAGTAAAAAATATCGAGCTTTCTTTGAAATCTGATTATATGATAAAATTTGTAATGATTAGAGAAGATTTTGTAAATGATAAATTGCTTGAAGCTTTAAGAGATAAAGTTGGAGATGAAAATATATTTTTTGTAAAAACTGCTGTATTCGATATTATATCGGATACAGTAAACTCTCAAGGCATAATGGCAATATATGAAAAAAAGGAGTTTTTCAAGCCTTTAAACAGTAAATACATACTTATATTGGACAGATTACAAGATCCGGGAAATATAGGAACAATATTGAGAACTGCAGAAGCGAAAGGTATAAATGACATATATTATATTAAGGGTACAGCGGATTTTTTTTCACCAAAGGTTGTGAGGGCTACGATGGGCAGCATATATTTTATGAATATGTTTATGCTTGATGATGTTCAAATGATTAAGGATTTAGGATATAAACTGTACTCAAGCTCTCTGAAAAATGCCGTTAATTGTGTAAATGCCTTTACAGATGATAAAATAGCACTTATAATAGGTAACGAGGCAAACGGAATAAGCGATGAGCTGTTGTCAGTTTCTGACAAAAAGATAAAAATATCAATGCAAGGTAATGCGCAGTCTCTCAATGTATCAGTTGCAACAGCAATGTTGATATATGAGATGACCAGAAAATAAAATTTATTAATTTAAAATATAAGGAAGTGGAATAATTTGAAAGAGCAGTTGCAAAAAATAAAGGAAGAATTCATCAAAGAAATGCAAAAATCAAGAGATAAATTATCCCTTGAAAATATAAGGCTTAAATATCTTGGAAAAAAAGGTGAATTAACGGCAATCCTTAAACAAATGGGTAAGTTGTCAAGCGAAGAAAGACCTCTTATGGGAAAACTTGCAAACGAAGTAAGAGAAGAAATTGAAAAGAGATTGGAAGAATTTGCAAAAGCTTTAAAGCAAATAGAACTTGAAGAAAAATTAAAATCAGAGTTCATAGATGTAACAATGCCGGTTAAACCAAGATTTACAGGTTCTCTTCATCCACTGTCTACAGTAACTTCTCAAATGGAAGACACATTTATGTCAATGGGATTTTCAGTAGTGGAAGGACCTGAAGTGGATACAATAGAAAATAATTTTGATGCACTTAATGCGCCTAAATACCATCCGTCAAGAGATATGACAGATACATTTTATCTGAACAATGATTTATTGCTTAGAACACAGACATCTACAGTGCAAATAAGAACTATGAAAACTCAAAAACCGCCTATAAGAATGATTTCTCCTGGAAGATGTTTCAGATGTGATACTCCTGATGCGACGCATTCTCCTATGTTTCATCAGCTTGAAGGTTTGGTTATAGATAAAGGAATTACATTTGCAAATTTAAAATATACATTGGAAGAGTTTGTAAGAAGATTTTTCGGTGATGATATAACAGTAAAATTTAGACCGCATAACTTTCCTTTCACAGAACCGAGTGCGGAAGTGGATGTACTTTGCTTTAAATGTAAAGGTCATGGTTGTCCTACTTGCAAAGGTGAAGGATTTATAGAGATACTTGGAGCAGGTATGGTGCATCCGAATGTACTTAGAAATTGCAACATAGACCCTGAAATATACAGCGGTTTTGCATTCGGTATGGGAATAGATAGAATAACTATGATGAAATATGAAATAGAAGATATAAGATATATGTATGAAAATGATATGAGATTTTTGAAACAATTTTAGAAAGATATTATTTAAAAATTTTAATTAAGAATAATATGGTCTGCTAATTTTATAATTATGATTTAGAATATAGATATTTTTTATTTTTCTCATAAATTTTTAAATTTGTGTAAAAATGACTGTTGTTTTATAACGTATAGTATTCAAATATTTATAATGATTCGTTGTTTTATCTTAATTATTTAATCATATAATTAAGATATAAAATTAAAAGACTGTAATATTTTTGGAGGGTTGAATTTGAGAGTACCGGTAAAATGGATTAGAGATTATGTAGATATAGATATAAGTGCCAAAGAGTTGGCTGATGCACTTACAATGACAGGAACAAAAGCAGAGACGATAGAATATCTCGGTGAAGAAATATCAAATGTTGTTGTGGGCAAGATAATGAGTATAGAGAAACATCCTGATGCTGATAAATTACAGGTAACACAGATAGATGTCGGAAAAGATGAATTGGTGCAGATAGTTACAGGAGCACAAAATGTATCAGTAGGAGATGTAGTGCCCGTAGCATTACATAAGTCAACACTTCCTGGCGGAATAAAGATAACAAAAGGCAAATTAAGAGGAGTAGAATCAAACGGAATGTTATGCTCCTGCAAAGAATTGGACGTAGAAGAAAAATATATGGACGAAAAATCTAAAAACGGAATATGGATTTTGGACAGTGATTTGAAAATAGGTCAAGATATAAGAGAGGCTTTAGATTTGAAAGACGCCATAATAGAATTTGAGCTTACAGCAAATAGACCTGATTGTATGTCTATGATAGGCATAGCACTTGAGACTTCATCAACTATAAACAAACCTATAAATCTTCCTGAAAATAAGTTTAATGAAATAGATGAAGAATTTGATTTTGAAGTAAGCTGTGAAGATGAAGCGCTTTGTCCAAGATATATGCTCAGAAAAATAAAAGATGTAAAAATAGAGCCGTCACCTTATTTTATGCAAAGAAGATTGATAGAGGCAGGAGTAAGACCTATAAACAACATAGTAGACATAACAAATTATGTAATGCTTGAATATGGTCAGCCAATGCATGCATTTGATGCAAAAATGCTCGAAACAGATAGAATTGTTGTAAAAAGAGCAAAAGACGGTGAAAAGTTTGTTACCTTGGACGATGTTGAAAGACAGCTTGACAGCTCTATGCTTATGATAACAGACGGAATAAAATCGATAGCAATAGCAGGAGTGATGGGAGGACAAAACTCAGAGATAACAGATAATACAACTGAAGTAGTATTTGAATCTGCAAATTTTGAACAGGACAGCGTAAGACTTACATCAAAAAAATTAGGACTTAGAACAGACTCATCAAGTAGATTTGAAAAAGGTATAGATATACAAAGACCTGAGCTTGCAATAGAAAGAGCTTGCTATTTTATAGATAAATACGGTTGGGGAAAAGTAGTAAAAGGTCAAAAAGATACATTAAAAGAAAAAATAGAAAAAAGAGAAATAACAGTAAATGCAAAAAAAATAATAGCAAAATTAGGAAACGATATAGAAATAGAGCAAGTAATAAAAATATTGGAAAAACTGTTTTTTGAAGTATCAAGAAATGGTGATGAGCTGATTTTGAAAGTGCCGTTTAACAGGAACGACATCTATATGAGTGATGATATACTCGAAGAAGTTGCAAGAATATACGGCTACAACAATATAATCTCAAAAAATATAACATCAACAATAACATTTGGAGAAAAAACACCTCAAAAAAGATTTGAAGACAGTGCCAAGACAGCATTAATGTCTAACGGACTTACAGAAGTAATAACATATTCATTTATAGGTGAAAAAGACCTTGATATGATAAATTTTCCTAAACAAAATTTATTAAAGATAATAAATCCTCTTGGAGAAGACACTTCAATAATGAGAACCACTTTAGTGCCGTCTATGATGAACGTTGTAAAAAGAAATTATAGCAGGAAAAATGAATTTTTTGCGGGTTTTGAAATAGGACACATATTCATAAAAGAAGAAGATAAGATAGAGCCGACACAAAAGAAACAACTTGTAGGGGCAGTATATGGAGATAAAACAGATTTCTTTGATTTGAAATCTATGCTTGAAGGTGCTTTTGAAAATTTGGGGATTTTTGAAAGAAGATACGAAATTGAAAATACAAACGAGCTTTTTCATACTCAAAGATGTGCAAAAATATTTGTAAAAGATAATGTGATAGGCTATATAGGAGAGTTACACCCGATTATATTGGACAATTACGACATAAAAAAGAGAGTATATATGTTTGTAATAGATTTTGATATCTTATTTGAGAGCAAATTTGACGTGAAATTAGCTAAAAATGTATCAAAATTCCCTGCCATTAAAAGAGATATAGCCTTCGTTATAGATGAAAAAGTGCTTTGCAACGACATACAAGACCTCATAGAACAAAATTCAAACGACATAGTTGAAAGCATAGAATTATTTGATATATACTCAGGTTCACAAGTGGAAAAAGGCAAGAAATCAATGGCATACTCAATAATATACAGAGGAAAAGACAGAACGCTTACAGATGAAGAAGTAAACCCTGTCCAAGAAAATATAATAAATAAATTAAAAGAAAAATTTGACGCATATTTAAGAATGTAATAATTAAAGAATCAGGAGAAAATAAGATTACTTGTATTTCTCCTGATTTTTTTCTTTGTTAATATTATATTAGGTTGATACTAGTTTAATACTATTTTCTAATAAAATTATGGACAACTCGTATAATTATATAACATTAATATAAATAGTCTACCAGAAGAATTAATTATTATGTTTTTCTATTATTCTATAAGATTTCGCTATAATGTATATATAATATTTCTGCTTTGATTATACTTAAATTTACTTAGATAATAAATTCTTAAAAACATTTATTATATCTATAATTTATAAATATAAAGAAAATGCCTAAAAATTATTGTAAATAAAATAAAAATAGTATAAAATAAATATGGTAAATGTTTTCTGATTTAAAAGAGTGGAGGTATAAATATGAATCCTTTAATTGATGATAACAGCTTAAATATGAGTGGATACAGTATAGATGAAATCCATGTAGGTATGAAAAAAAGTGTTTCAAAAACTATAACGGAGTCAGACATATATACTTATGCAGGTATTATAGGAGATATCAATCCACTTCATGTTAATGAAGAATATGCAAAGAATACGAGATTTAAAACCAGAATTGCTCATGGTATGCTTACAGCGTCATTTTTTTCAACTTTAGTAGGTATGTGCATTCCGGGAGCGGATGCCATATATTTGGGGCAAACTCTTAAGTTTCTATTACCTGTGAAAATAGGAGATACTATAATAGCTACAGGAGAAATAACTAAAGTAGTACCGGAGAAAAAAATAGCATATATGAAAACTACTGTTGTAAACCAAAGAGGCGAGCTTGTAATAGATGGAGAGGCAACTGTAATGGCAACCAAATAAAATACTATCATTAATAAAATAAATGTTTTTTTATATAATGCTCAAATATATTTTGCTTAGGGTATTTTTGCACAAATATTTTCAATTCCGCTAGCAAAACAATTTGAGCATATATTAATTTAAGCAGGATTTAATATAATACTAATCCCTAATAGAATAATAGATAATTTATATGAAAAAGCTATAAATAGTGTTATATTTTTATTAAATTTACACAATACTATATTTTCCATAGTTCTATTTAGTTTTAGTATAAGGCTGTAAATTAAATAAAAATTGGTATTGCTTTTTAAAAAAAATAATTATATAATAGTATTTATGAAAGCGTTTGATTATAAGGCTTAACTTATCGCATATAAATTTTTAAATTTATAATATTATTTTTAATAGGTCGGTGATTTTATCAGAACTTAATATATTTTATAATTTGCAAAAAAATTTATGATAATTAGTTAAATTTAAGATTATTCGCTTGATGAAAAAATAAATTCGCACAAATGAAGGGAGAACATTTTTATGAAGGTTTATGAATCAGACCAAATAAGAAATATTGCAATACTTGGACACTCAGGATCAGGAAAGAGTAATCTTATGGAGGCGTTCTTATATACAACAGGAAAGACAAATAGAATTTCAAAACCGACAGATCAAGTAAAAATTACTTCATCATTAGGGCTAAACGCTATAGAATGGAAAGATCATAAATACAATATATTGGATACTCCGGGCTATTTTGATTTTGAAGGAGAAACTATATCAGCTTCAATAGCTGCGGCATCTACAATAATAGTTGTTGATGCAACTACATCATTGCAGGTAGGAACAGACAAGGCATTGGAGTTTTCAGATAATTATAATTTTCCAAGATTTATATTTGTAAATAAAATAGATTCTGAAAAGGCTGATTATGAGAGAATATTAGATGAATTAAAAGAAAGATACGGCAAAAAAGTTGCACCTTTCCATTTACCATGGGGAAAAGCGGAAAATTTTAAAGGCTTTATAAATGTAGTTGACCTATTTGCAAGACAATATAATGGTAAAGAATGTGTCACAGTAGATATGCCACAAGATTTGCAAGCGGATGTTGAGAATGTAAGAGCTATGCTTATGGAAGCGGTAGCTGAAACTGATGAGGTATTGCTTGATAAATATTTTTCAGGAGAGGAATTCACAACAGAAGAAGTACATATAGGGCTTAGAAAAGGAGTAATAAGTGGCGATATAATACCTGTGCTTTGCGGTTCAACAGCCAAAAATATAGGTCTACACACATTACTTGACATGATAAATGATTATCTTCCGTCACCTCTTGACAGAATGAAGAGGGATAAAACTGTATTTGATGGACAAATATTTAAAACTTTTGTAGATTCATTCTTGGGTAGAGTATCATATGTGAAGATAAATCAAGGTGTATTAAAGCCTGATGTGGAAGTATATAATATAAACAAGAGAACTAAAGAAAAGATAGCAAAGATATACGTATCTACAAATGAAGGCTTGCAGGAAGTGGAAAAAGCCAATGCAGGAGATATAATTGTACTTACAAAATTACAGACATCATTAACAGGGGACACATTAGCCGAAAAAGTTGACGCATCTGCATATGACTTGCCTATATTCCCTAAACCGCAAATGTTAGTGGCAATAGAACCTGTTAATAAAGGTGATGAAGATAAAATATCACAAGGATTGCACAGATTATTGGATGAAGACCCTTCATTTACTTGGGAAAGAAATGTAGAAACAAAACAAACAGTAGTAGGAGTGCAAGGAGATATACACATAAATTCACTAAAAGACAAATTAAAAGAAAAATTCGGTGTAGATGTTAGAATAGAAGACTTGAAAGTACCTTATAGAGAAACAATAAAAGGAAAATCAGATGTTCAAGGAAAACATAAAAAACAATCAGGCGGACACGGACAATATGGAGACGTTAAGATAAGATTTGAACATTCCGACAAACCGTTTGAATTTACAGAAGAATTATTTGGCGGTTCTGTACCTAAATCTTATGTACCGGCAGTAGAAAAAGGACTTATAGAGTCAATGGAAAAAGGTGTGCTTGCAGGTTTCCCTGTTACAAATATAAAAGCAACACTATATGACGGTTCATATCATGATGTAGACTCATCAGAAATGGCATTTAAGATAGCGGCATCATTAGCTTATAAGAAAGGTATGGAAGAAGCAAGACCTATATTGTTAGAACCTATAATGGATTTAAAAATAATAGTTCCTGAAGAATATATGGGCGATGTAATCGGAGATATGAACAAAAAACGTGGAAAAGTAATGGGTATGGAAGCATATAAAGGAAATAAACAAATTATAAGTGCACAAGCACCACAAGCTGAAATATTCAAATATGCAATAGATTTAAAAGCCATGACACAAGGACAAGGATATTTTGAAATGGAATTTGCAAGATATGATGAAGTTCCACAACAAATAGCACAAAAGATAATAGCGGACGCAAATAAATAAGACTACATTTATGAGATTGTTTTAAATTGATTCAATATAGCTATTACTAAAAAAGTAAAGATATTTTTTATTTAAAAAAATTTCTTTACTTTTTTGCCCTTGTATAAGGATAAACACGATAAACTGATATAGATAATTCATATTAATACTAATATTCGTTTGATGAATGGATACATTTATATAAGTTATTTTTTAAAGTATACTTAATTTTGCTTATCTAACAAATTCTTAAAAATAAAAATATCCATTGTTATGACAGAAATTAGTATAAGAGTTCTATAAACGGTGTTATATTTTATTAAATTATTTTACATAGTTTTATTGGATTTTAGTATTTAAGCGTATAAATATTATAAATCTAACTTTTAAGGAGGCTTATATTATGATAACAAATGATATAATAATCGAGCAGTCAAAAAAATATGACAGTTTTTATTTATATGATGAAGAGGGGATTGTAAACAATATAAACAGATTGAAAAATAATTTTGTAGGTGTTGATTTTCTTTATTCCGTTAAGTGTAATCCTCATACTTTAGTGTTGGATACGATATTTAAAAATAAAATAGGTTCAGATGCAGCCAGCTTGAATGAAGTGCTTATAAGCAAAGAAAAAGGTGTATCTAAAGAAAACATATATTATTCAGCACCGGGAAAAAATAGAAAATCTATAGAACAATCCATAGATATAGCTGTTATAATAGCGGACAGCTTATCAGAGATAGAGCTTATAGATGAAATAGCAAGAAATAAAGGAATTGTAGTTAATATAGGAGTCAGAATCAATCCTGATTTTTCATTTACAGGAGATTTTGGCGGTTCATCAAAATTCGGTATAGATGAAGAACAATTTATAGAAAAAGTTCCATCACTTAAAGAAAAGAAAAATATAAAAATAACAGGAATACATGCACACGTAAAAAGCCAAGAGTTGGAAAAAAACAATCTTATAAATTACTACAAAAGAATGTTTAAACTTTCAGAAAAGATTCAAAATGTGCTTGGATATGAATTGGATTTTATAAATTTGGGTTCAGGAATAGGTATAACATATTCACCTGATGATGTAGAAATAGATATAGAAAGTTTAGCCAAAGAAACTGTTGGTATAATAAAATCATATAAAGAAAAATTTAAAAATACAAGAATATTTATAGAAACAGGAAGATATTTAGTAGGGAAAAACGGGATATATGCAACTAAGGTATTAGACAAAAAGCTTTCTCGTAAAAAGATATATGTTATATTATCCAACACATTAAACGGCTTTGTAAGACCTTCAATGAGCAAAACTGTAATGAAATATGCAAGTTCATCACCGATGCCGTATGAACCTTTTTTTACTTGTGAAGATGCTTTTCAATTTAAAGCGTTGACAGATAGAAGTGATATAGAAACTGTAAATCTTGTAGGAAATTTATGTACAGCTATAGATGTGATAGCTGAGGACATAAGCTTGCCTGTGCTTGAAAAAGATGATGTAATAGTAATCACAAATGCAGGAGCTTATGCATCTGTATTAACACCTATGCAGTTTTCATCACAGGAAAAACCTCAAGAGTTATTTTTAAATACAAAAAATGAGGTTATAGAGTAAACGGCTATAATAAACTTAATGAGATATATGAATTATTGAAAAAAAGTTAGATAATAATAAAAAATCAGGAGATAGATAATGAGTGAATTTTATATAAAATCAGATGAAATTTTCACATTAAACGGAGTTTTTTCGGGATATATAAAGATAAAAGACGGAGTTATAGAAGAAATTTCAAAAGTTGCGGATGAGAGTATAGAGATAAAAGACTATACAGGTAAGATAGTAGCGCCTGGATATTTTGATACACATGTTCACGGATATGGTGGTCATGATATAATGGATGCCACAAAAGAAGGACTTCTTGAAATATCAAAGGGAATAGTTCAAACAGGTGTTACATCATTTTTGGCAACTACACTTACAGATACTACTGAAAAATTGGACAAAGCCTGCAAAAATGTAGGAGATAATAAAGATTTTTGTGAAGGAGCGAAAGTTCAAGGAATATTTTTGGAAGGACCGTTTTTTACTGAAGAATTTAAGGGAGCACAAAATCCTGATTATATGACAAATCCTGATATAAATAAATTGAGTAATTGGAAAAAACTTTCAAAAGGTCTTGTAAATAAAATTGCCATAGCTCCTGAGAGAGAAAATAGTGAGGAATTTATAAAAGATGCTTTAAAATTAGGTGTAAAAGTTGCGCTTGGTCACAGCAATGCAACATATGAGCAGGCTAAAAAAGCTGTAGATGTAGGTGCAAATATATTTGTTCACACATATAACGGTATGAGTCCGTTACATCATAGAAATCCCGGAATGGTAGGAGCAGCGCTTTCAACAGAAAACACATATGGAGAAGTTATATGCGATGGACACCATGTACATCCGGCAGCAGTAAAAGTTGTTATGAGAGCAAAAACTTATGATAACACCTTGCTTATAACTGATTGTATGATGGCAGGTGGAATGCCGGAAGGTGATTATAAATTAGGAGATTTTGATGTAAAAGTAGAAAATGGTACTGCAAGAATACAAAACGGTTCTCTTGCAGGTTCTATATTAAGACTTGATAATGCTGTAAAAAATATTGTAAAATGGGGATTAGCTTCACCTTTTGATGCAGTTAAAATGGCAAGCTTAATACCTGCAAAATCCGTAGACTTGGATGATAAGATAGGAAGTATAAGCGTAGGAAGATGTGCAGATATAAATATATTGGACAAAGATATGAATGTTCTTGAAGTGTATATTGACGGTGAAAGAAAGTTCTGATTATATAATATTTTAAATAAGTTTTAGTATAAAAAATTTTATAATATAAATTTGTATGACAATTTAATCGCAAGTGACTTATGTTTTAGCTACTACAAAATAAAAAAGGCGGGCAAAATATGTATGGAGTAATAATAGCAGCGCACGGAGGATATTCAACGGGCATATATAGCGGTTTGAAATTGGTGTGTGGAGAAATAGAAAACCTGAGAGTTGTAGATTATTTAGAAAATCAGACATATGAGCAGTTAGATGCTAATTTAAAAAAAGCTTATGAAGAATGCAACGCTTATGAAGGAGTAATATTTATTGCAGATTTATTAGGAGGAATACCATTTTCAAGGTGTGCATTAAATTTTGGGCATATAGATAATGTCAGAGTTCTTGCAGGACTTAATTTTTCTATGCTTTATTCCGCTGCTGTAATAGAGCCTTCAGGTGATATGGATAAAGATATTGAAAATATATTGAACATTGGTAAAGCCGGCATAACGGTATATAAAGCAAATTAAAAATAGAAAAATTTTGTGGATGACAAAATGCAGCTTATAAATCAAAAAACTATTTATTAGTCAAATTTTAAGATTAGTAAATAGTTTTTTCGATTTTATACTAAAAAGCAATAGAAATATTGAAGAATGTAGTAGATAGATTATGTGACACCATAAATTTATTAAATAAAGATATTGTAAAAGTGTTGCTCATAGGATATGGATTATCTCTACTGTTTAATTGGTTATTAGTATTAAATTAACTTAAAATTATATTTTGATAATAATTTTACTTTTGCTTCAAATAAATAATTAAAGAAATAGTCTATTAGACCGATATTTTTAAAGGAAAATTTAAATTAGAAAGGAAATACTATTTGTAATGAGTAAAAAGATAGACAAAAGAAAGACAATTGTGGAGAGTAAAAAAGGTATATGTTGCACTTTGCTTGCTACAGGATTATTATTACAGACTTGTAGTTATCCTGTGTTTGCTGACACAGGTTCAAGTATATCAAACTTAGGAAGTTTTTATGTCTTAAATACTTCACAAAGTGATTTACAACTTCTAAATGATAGAATAGGAAGCCTTGAAGCGCCGACTCAGGCAGAGGACGGAAATATCGTAATCAATGAGCATTCATTAAACCTTGACGTAGGTGATGAATTTCAATTAAAACTCATCAATATAGACGGTTCTGATGTAAATGATGTAGAGTGGTTTGTAAGAGTTAGGGTACCGCAGGATACTTTATACACTGCTGAAAGTTTTAGTAGGCTAAACGGAGTCAGTATAAGTATTAATGACGGACTTGTAAAAGCTAAAGCACAGGGAAATGTTGAAATATGGGCAAAGAAAGGTGATGCCTTATATAAATGCGTAGTAAATGTAGAAAAAGAAAAAGATTCATTAGTTGAAAAAAAGGTAGAAGAAATAGCTGATAAATTCAGACATCTAAGCAGTGATGTTGACAAGCTTATGGCTGTACATGACTATCTTATAGATAATATAGAATACTCAAATGAACATATAGTTAGCTATGCCTATGGCGCATTAATAGAAGGAAAGGCAGTCTGTCAGGGATATTCACAGTCTTTTCAAAAAATTATAGATAAGCTGAACATTGAGGGACGTACTTTAAAAGGCTGGAGTACCGCAGTAAAACCGGAATTCCACCAATGGAATAGGGTAAAATTGGATGACGGTTGGTACTTTGTGGATGTTACTTGGGATGATTTGCATGAAGACCAATATAGAAGTTATAAGCACTTTTTGATAAATAGTGAAACCTTAGGAAAAAATCATAAAGATTGGGTTTCTTATAATGATGAGGTTGATGGGACTAAGTACACATATTACGCTTATAAAAAGCAAGGTGTATTTGCAAATAATAGGGAAGAACTTGAGCAAATACTTAGGAATCAAATAAATTCAACTAATCTACCTTATGTGACTATAAGAGTAGCTATTCCAAATTCAATTAGTGATAGCGAAATAATATCTACTTTAAAAAGTATAACAGGTGGAAATCCAAGTTTTAATGAGTTAAATAGAGTAAGAGATACATTTGGAACTCATCAGTTTTATTCTTATGAGGTTTCCAATATTCCTGCTAAGCTTTCAAAAGATGTAAGTTTATTAGAAATAAAACCCACGAATAATGTAAATGAAACTACAACTTCTGTAATGCTTACATTTGATCAAGATATAGATGATCTTACTGTAAATGATATAAAAATAGATGATGTTCATAAAACTGCTGTAAATAAAATAGATAACAAAACTTATGAACTTACATTTAAAGATATGATGTTTCAAAGTAGTAAGACTCTTCCTGTAGAAGTAAGTAAAAGAGGGTTTAATATAGCAAACAGCATACAAAATGTAGATATAAACATAGTAAAAGAACAAAAACCAAACGCTATATTTAAAGCGACAGGAGATAGAGAAGGCAGACTTGAAAATGTTGAAAGAGGAATGAGATATGATTTGGGAGATGGAATTTGGCGTGATATAAATTCAAGTGAGCCTGTAAATGTCACAACAAAATATCAAGAGCCCATCTTAATACAAAAACAAAGTACTACAGATTCAATACTACATTCAGATGTACAAAAGATACTTCCAAGAGAAACAACAGTAAGTCCTATGGGAATAAAAGCTGTAAATAGCGTAGGAGATAAAAATAACGGTAAGATAATCTATGTAAATAGAAAGATGGAATATAAGAAAAAAGATGCTCAAGACTGGACAGCTTGCATTGGCAAAGAAGTAACAGGACTTGCAGAAGGTGAATATCTTGTAAGATACAAATCTGACGGACTTAAACTTGCTTCACAAGCGGAAGAAGTTAAAATAAATGTAATACCTGAAGAAAATAATAATTCTAACGAATCTAATAATGGAAATGGTGGTTCATCAACACCGGATGTTCCTGAGCAATCAACTGAAGAACAAAATAAACCAAATCCAAAACCTGACTCACAAAAACCGAGTCAACCAAGCGAAGAACAAAATAAGCCAAGTCAAAAACCACAAGATTCAAAGCTTGATTCTCAAAAAACGCCGGAAGAACAAAAAGATTCACAAAAGCCTAAACAAAAAGAAGAAAAATCAAATTCAGGTAATTCAGGAGGTGGTGGAGGCGGTTCATCAGCACCATCAAAATCTGTACAAAAATCTGATCAAACTCCAACAAAAACTGTAACTCAGGAAAAAGTACAAGAAAAATCACAAATAAGCCAGTCATATCAAGAAACATCAAAAGAAATAGAAGTATCAGATATAATGACTGTGCAAGAAGCAGAAATGACATTAAACAAGCTAAAAGATACAGAACAAATAACATGGAGTAAACAGTCTGTAATAAAAGTAATGCAAAAAGGAATAATGACAGGAGATACAAATGGAAACTTCATGCCAAGGAAAAGCGTAACAAGAGCAGAAGTAGCCCAAGTAATAGCAAATATAATAGGAGAAAAAACAAGTACAAGAAAAATAACAGATGTAGACAACAACAAATGGTATGCAAAAGCAGTACAAACAGTATTAGAAAACAAAATATTCACACAAGACGAAAAAGGCAACTTCAGACCGGAAAGTCAAATAACAAGAGCAGAACTGTTCGTCGTAATAGCAAAATTAAAAGATATAAAACCGTTAGATAATACAAGAGCAAAAGAAGTACTGTCAAGATACACAGATGTAGATTCCATACCATCTTGGGCAACAGGATATGCATCAGCATTAGTAGAAAAAGGTATAGTAAGCGGAGCAAATAATAAGATAAGTGCGAATGATATGCTTACAAGAGAGCAACTGGCAACAATATTTGCCAATATAGTAGAATAATAGCTCTGACAAATAAAAATAAAATTGACATGACTATAAAGCAACACATTTAAAGCAAAAATATTATTAAGTAAGAAAAATATACTAAATAAAAAAGACTGCTGTTCTTTAAAATAAAGTGAACAGTGGTCTTTTTTTATTTATTTTATATTTATACTAAAAGTAAGCCATTGATTTTATTAAAGTGCTATTAAGTTATATCCCATATATTTTTAGCATATATGATTAACTAAATATATCTTATACTAATACTATGTTTAATTAATAGATATATTTATATAATTTGTTTATTTATAGTATACTTAATTTTACTTATCTAATAAATTCTTAAAAACAGAAATATTCATTATTTTATTAACTTTTAATATTAAAAATCTTTTAAAAAGCTATATAATATGAAATAATGCAATAGATGTTCACCCAAATGTATGATATAGAAATCAAAACTGTATAGTATTTCAAATAGAGAATAGTATTAATGTAGATATACAGAATATAATGATATTGTAAAAATATATACATTTAAAAAAATGGAGATTTAAAAAAAAGCGTTGAAAAAAATATTTTCCTACTTGACAAAAATGAAAGAAAGAGTTATTATATTTGCATAAAGCACAATGCATTATACATATTAACTTTTTAATTTAAATTTTTTGATTTTTTAGGAGGAAAAAAATTATGGACTTTTCAAAATACCCTGCAGAACCTTTTAAGATTAAAGTTGTTGAACCTGTAAAAATGATTTCTAAAGAAGAAAGAATAGCAGCTATAAAAGAAGCTGGATATAATACATTTAACTTAAAATCTGAAGATTGCTACATAGATTTATTGACAGACAGTGGAACAAACGCTATGTCTGATTCTCAATGGGCAGGAATGATGATAGGTGATGAAGCATATGCAGGATCTAAAAACTGGGTATTCTTAGAATCAACTATAAAAGAATTATTTGGATTTAAGCACGTTGTTCCTACTCACCAAGGACGTGGAGCAGAAAATATACTTTCTACAATAGCTATAAAACCTGGACAATATGTACTTGGAAACATGTATTTCACAACTACTCGTTACCATCAAGAAAGAAACGGCGGTATATTCATGGATATAATCCGTCAAGAAGCACATGATGCTACTATAGACATACCTTTCAAAGGTGATATAGACGTAGAAAAAATGGAAAGCATAATAAAAGAAAAAGGACCTGAAAACATAGCTTATGTTTGCTTGGCAGTAACAGTAAACTTAGCAGGTGGACAACCTGTTTCTATGAAAAATATGAGAGAAGTAAGAAAAGTTGCAGACAAATACGGAGTTAAGGTATTCTATGATGCTACTCGTTGTGTAGAAAATGCATACTTTATAAAAGAACAAGAAGAAGGATATCAAGATAAAACTATAAAAGAAATATGCCACGAAATGTTCAGTTATTCTGACGGAGCTACTTGCTCAGGTAAAAAAGACGGTATAGTAAACATAGGTGGATTCTTAGCTATAAATGATGATGAATTATTCGGAAAAGCTAAAGAAATAGTTGTTGTATTTGAAGGTATGCCTTCATACGGCGGTATGTCAGGACGTGATATGCAAGCTATAGCTATAGGATTTAGAGAAGCTATGCAATTTGAATATATAGAACACAGAGTTAAACAAGTTCGTTACTTAGGAGATAGATTAAAAGAAGCTGGAATACCAATAGTAGAACCTGTTGGAGGACACGCTGTATTCCTTGATGCAAGAAGATTCTGTCCACATCTTGATCAAGAACAATTCCCAGCACAATCATTAGCAGCAGCATTATATGTTGAAGCAGGTGTTCGTTCAATGGAAAGAGGAATAGTTTCTGCAGGTAGAGATGCAAAAACAGGCGAAAACCATAAACCTAAACTTGAAACAGTAAGACTTACTATACCAAGAAGAGTATACACATATGCTCATATGGATATAGTTGCTGAAGCTTGTATAAAACTATTCAAACATAAAGAAGATATAAAACCGTTGAAATTCGTTTATGAACCAAAACAATTACGTTTCTTCACAGCAAAATTTGATATAGCTGAATAATAACTTGATTAAAACGACAGCTTTATAAAAAGCTATATGTAATTAGTTGATTATTTATTATAAGTTTACTCAATTTTCGCACAATTCATTTATTATAGTAATTAAAAAGACTTAACTGAATATAAGTGCGAGAATTGAGTTTTATTAATATATAGATATGAATCTTTATAAAAAATAATAAATTCAAATATACATAAAAATCAATCAAACCGAAATTATATATATTTTTCTAATCTTAAATTACAGACTGTTTTATTAAAATATATTTTTGTTTTATCAATTTATATTTACTATATTTTTGATTGTGTTATTTGGGAAATCGTTTTAAAAAAATAACGATTGCGAATAAAAATATTTATAGTATTGACAAAAAGCAAGGAGGGTTAGTAATGGGTAATAATAATGAAAAACAATTTAAGTCTAAATGGGGATTTATACTTGCATGCGTAGGTTCAGCAGTTGGTATGGCTAATGTTTGGGGATTCCCGTATAAGCTTGGAAGTATGGGAGGCTCAGCCTTTTTAATAGCATATTTAATATTTATAGTTATATTCAGTTATGTAGGACTGTCTACTGAATATGCTGTAGGTAGAAGAGCTAAGACAGGTACTGTCGGAGCATATACAATGGCTTGGAAATCAGGCGGACAAGATAATGCAATAGGTAAAAATGTAGGTTGGTTGCCACTTGCAGGTTCAATGTGTATTGCCATAGGATATGCCGTAATAATATCATATGTACTAAAAGGATTGTTGCAATCTATAACAGGCAGTATAATGACTGTGGTTCCAGGTGAATGGTTTGAATCATTTGCAATGAAGGATTTTTCAGTTGTACCTCTACACTTGGCGGTACTTATAATAACATTGATTACACTTATATTCGGAGCAGAAAGTATTGAAAAAAGTAATAAGATAATGATGCCTTTATTTTTCATATTATTCGTGTTCATGGCAATAAGAATAGCTATGTTGCCGGGAGCAATCGAAGGATATAAATACATATTTATTCCTGATTGGAGTAAACTTGCAGACCCTATGGTTTGGGTATGGGCAATGGGACAAGCTTTCTTCTCGCTTTCAGTTACAGGTAGCGGTATGATAGTTTATGGAGCATATTTGTCAGATTCTGAAGACGTAATAGATGGAGCAAAAAATACAGCATTATTTGATACAATAGCAGCTATGGTTGCAGCGCTTGTTATGATACCTGCATGCTTTGCATATAATCAAGATCCAGGTGGTGGACCGGGACTATTGTTTGTTACTCTACCGACTATTTTGCAAGATATGCCTGGAGGAAGATTATTTGCGATAGTTCTTTACCTTGCAGTTGTATTCGGTGGAATATCATCACTTCAAAACATGCTTGAAGTTGTTTTGGAATCAGTAAATTTCCGTTTACCTAATATAAAAAGAAATTATATACTTGCAGGATTGTTTGTAATATGTATGGGTATAGGCGTATTTATGGAGCCTATAACTAAATGGGGTCCTTGGATGGATTTAGTTTCTATATACATCATACCGATAGGTGCTACACTTGGAGCTATATCTTGGTTCTGGGTTATGAAAAAAGAAGATTTGATTGATGAAATAAACAAAGGTGCAAAAAAACCTGTATCTGAGATATGGTACTTAATAGGAAAATTCATATATGTTCCTTTTGCACTTATCCTTTGTATAATAGCATTGGTTAAAGGTATTTCTTTCTAATTATTTAAAGTTTGTCGTTATATAGATTATGATTATATAATAAAAATACAAGTTTAAATTCAAATTAAAAAAGAGGGTATCTGCTAAAAAAAGCGGCTACTCTCTTTTATTAAGAACGAGGTTTTTGCAAAATAAAGTAAAATAAATATGTGGCTGTTGCTATGATTTTCAGAATTTTGAAATAGCCATATACTAAAAATTAATAGAATAATAGATATTTTTGTTTTTAAGAGCCTATTAGTCGATACCAATAACCGTTTATAATGTAAATTTTTTATATTTGATGAATTTATAATATTTTATCGATTAGCAATAATTTTGTTGTAATATGATTACACAGTTATTTAATGAGTTTTTAGTATAAGTAAAATTAAGTATATTTAAAATAACTTATATAAAAATATCCATTAATTAAACATATATCCGTATCACTACTGATTATAAGATTTTTTTTCCAAATACCTTCTTATAAATTCCAACGCTAATAATATTGCTATACCGAGTATAAATCCGAATATGTTAAATGTTGAAAAACTTAATTGAGGCAAAGGATTTTTCAGTGTTGTAGGTCCCATAGATATAGCGTATAATGAGCCTATCATTAAGCCTGTTATAAAATAAATCATCTTACTTTTGTGATTTTTAAGTGCCAAGCGTATGGTTTTAATAGAAATGGCAAGTCCGAACAATATTCCAAGACCCAATGCCATAAGCCCCCATATTACTGAAAAATTGAATGTCATAAACTCTTTTATTGCTGTGATTGTCGGAACATAAATTCCGAATATAAGAAGTAGTGTAGAGCCGGATATTCCCGGCAAGACCATTGCAGTTATGGCAATCATACCTGATATGAACACATATATAAATTGCGATGCACTGAGAGATTCAAAATGAATTGATGAATTATTCAGTACAGATGAACGCAGAGAAGATATTGTTATTACAAGAGCTATGCCGAGTATGGAAAATAATATTTCTCCATATTTTCCTTGTATATTTTCCTTTTCAGATATTATTACAAATGGAATTGATGACAAGGTAAGTCCTAAAAATATTGAGCTTAGAAGATATATTTTGCTTTCAAATAAATTGGAAAGTACCGCAACGGACATACCCATTCCTATAATCCAGCCGATTATAAGTTTGGCTATAAAATATATGGCTTGACTTCTTTTTTTCGGATCTTCTTTTGAAAACAGGTAATGTACTGAATCCAATAATTTTTCATAAAAACCAAGTATAAAAGCTATCGTGCCTCCTGAAACTCCTGGAACGCTGTCGGCAAGTGCCATACAAAAACCGTAGAATATATTTATAATCATTAATTATCTCCTGTTTATATTTTTTCTATTTTGAAGAACTTTATTGCATTTTGCTTCGTTATATTGAATATTTCTGTTTCATCCAATCCTTTTAACTCAGCTATTTTTTGCCCTACATATCTCACGTTGGCAGGTTCATTTCTCTTACCTCTTTTAGGCTCCGGAGACAGGTATGGTGAATCCGTTTCTATAAATATTCTGTCAAGTGGTGCATACTTTGCTACTTCTTGAAGATTGGTAGATTTTTTGAAGGTTATGGGACCTGCGAATGATAAATAGCAACCTAAATCAAGATATAATTTTGCCATTTCCTTACTTTGTGAATAGCAGTGCAAGACGCAATCTGCATTTTTTTTATGTTTTTTCAATACTTCATATGTGTCATTTGAGGCATCTCTTGAATGTATTATAAATGGTAAATTAAGTTTGTTTGCAAGCTCTATTTGTTTTATAAACACTTCGTGTTGTACATCTCTTGGAGAGAAATCATAGTAATAATCAAGACCTATTTCACCTATTGCAACAACCTTATTCTCTTCTACAGCCATTTTTTCTATTTTTTGAAAATTATCATCGTTCATATATTTTGCTTCGTGTGGGTGAAATCCTACAGCGCTATATATAAAATTATATTTATTGGATAACTCGACAGATTTTTTTGATGTGGCTAAATCACAACCCGGATTCACTAAAAGAGATATGTCATTGTCTTTCATATTTTTGATAACTGTATCCAAATCTTTTTCAAAATCCTCACTATCGAGATGAGCGTGTGTATCAAATATCATTTTAATCTCCTAAAATATCTGTGTAGTAATAAAAATTTGTGTGAATAATATTTTAAAATATATAATTTAAAAGAGCAATGTATAACATTGCTCAATTATTTGTAAAAGAAAAATTTTATGATACGGTTGCACTATCATCTATGCCGTCTGCATTTAATACAATAAGGTTTTTATCATCTGCAGTAGCTGCTGATAATATCATTCCATGAGATATTAAGCCTCTGAGTTTTCGAGGTTTTAAATTTGCAACGTAGACTATATTTTTTCCGATTAAATCTTCAGGTTTATAGAATCTTGCTATACCTGATACTATTTGTCTTGTATGATCGCCTGATTTTATTTGGAAAACCAATAATTTATCAGCTTCGGGATGTTTTTTTGCATCTATTATTTTACCGACTCTCAAATCCAATTTGTCAAAATCATCTATTGTTATTTCAGATTTTTCTTCAAGATGTTCTTCTTTTTTTACTTCTTCTTTGTTAGGGTCTTCTTTTGGTGCGAACATATCGTGCATTACTTGCAGTTCTTTTTCTATATCGAGTCTTGGGAACAGTATTTCACCTTTTTGTACTTTTGTACCGCCTTTTGTCAAGCCGTAAGTAAGTGCAGATTCATAGTTTCTAAGTTCTTCAGGTGTATTTAATTGTGCAAAAATTTTGCTTGCAGTATAGTGAAGTATAGGGCTTATCATTATAGTTGCAATTCTGAGTGTTTCTGCCAAATCATATAGTACCGCGTTTAATTGTTCTTTTGAGTTTTCATCTTTTGCAAGTTTCCAAGGCATTGTTTCGTCAACGTATTTGTTGGCACGTCTTATAACTTTCCATATTTCCTCCAACGCTTCGCTGAACTGCAATTCATTCATAGCGCTGTCAACTTTTTGAGGCATAGCCTTAACTACTTCTAATAAGCTCTCAAAATATGGAGTGTTTTCTTTTTTCTCTAAAATCACACCGTCATTATATTTTTCTATCATAGAAACTGTTCTTGACAATAAATTTCCGAGGTCATTTGCAAGATCGGAGTTGATTCTGTTTAAAAATGCTGAATTGGTGTAATTTCCGTCCTGACCGAAAGTAAATTCTCTAAGTAAGAAATATTTTAAGCTGTCAATTCCATATCTTTCGATTATCGGTTCAGGATAGACTATATTTCCTTTTGACTTGCTCATTTTGTCGTCAGAAAATAATATCCAGCCGTGACCATATATTTTTTTAGGAAGAGGAACGTCAAGTGCCATTAAAAGTGCAGGCCAAATTATACTGTGGAATCTTACGATTTCTTTTCCTACTAAATGCACATCTACAGGCCAATATTTTTGAAACAAGCTGTCATCGTCACTGCCATATCCGAGTGCTGTTATATAATTGGATAGTGCGTCCACCCATACATAAATAACGTGTTTTTCGTCAAAAGGAACTTTTATTCCCCAGTTAAATGACGAACGAGATACTGATAAATCTTCAAGACCTTTGTCTATGAAATTGCTAAGCATTTCATTCTTACGGCTTTCAGGGAAACAGAAATCAGGATTTTCTAAAAAATGTTTTTTTAATCTTTCGCCATATTTTGACAATCTGAAAAAATAAGAAGTTTCTTTTCTTTTTTGTACTTCTCTTTTGCAGTCCGGACATTTACCGTCTACTAATTGTGAATCTGTCCAGAATGACTCACAAGGAACACAGTAATTCCCTTCATACTCGCCTAAGTATATATCACCTTTATCGTATAGAGTTTGGAATATTTTTTGTACAGCTTTTTTGTGTCTTTCTTCAGTTGTTCTTATGAAATCATCATAAGATATTTCCATAGTCTCCCATGTTTTTTTTATGTCAGCAATCATGCCGTCAAGATATACTGTAGGCTCAAGTCCTAATTCTGTAGCTTTTTTTTGTATTTTCTCGCCATGTTCATCAGTACCTGTGAGAAATCTTACATCATAACCGGTAAATCTTTTATATCTTGCCATTGCATCGGCTGCAACAGTAGTATATGTGTGTCCTATATGAAGTCTACCGCTTGGATAATATATGGGAGTTGTTATATAAAATCTCTTTTTTTCACACATTATTTTTCCTCCAATTTTAATATTTAATCTCACTTATATTTTTATAAAAAGTTATTATTTTCAGAAAATAAATTAGATTTTTATTTACTCTTTATTTAGAAAATAAATTAATATTTTAAAATTCCAATATAACTATAATACAAAAAAATATCAAATAATACAAGAATTTTTGTAAAAAGAATGAAATTTGTAAAATACAAAGATATGATAAAATGTTTAATAAAAAATAACTTATATGTAAAGTGTTTATTTTTTAGATAAATGTATATAAATAATTTATGATATTGCGTTTTTTAACAATGAAAGGAAAGAATGATTTATGAAAGGTACTGTTGTAAAGCTTTGGATAAATACTCTTAAAGGTATACATGGAGAGAATGATATAAATGAAATTATAAAAAGTATAGGAATGGATCCTACAAGAGCCATATCTCCACTTGAAAATGTGGAAGATAGTCTTGTAGACAAGATGATAGGTGCAGTAGCACAAAATTATAATATTACCAAATCAAAACTGTGGAGGATGATTGGTGAAGATAATATAAAAGAATTTTTCAAATGGTATCCTATATTTTTTAACAAGGCTAATATGTTCTTCTTCTTGTGTTCATTAAATAACATACACCAAGTTGTCAGAAAAAGAATATCAGGCGCAAATCCTCCTATATTGGATATAGATATAGTAGGAGAAAAAGAGGCTACTATGACGTATAAGTCCGGCAGAAATATGTTTGATTATCTTATCGGACTTTTAGAAGGAACTAAAAAGCATTTCAATGAAAACGTAAAAATTGAAGAATTATCCAAGGGCAAAGGTATTTTAGTTTTAAAATTGTCTTTTGATTATGAACTTGTAGAGCATAAAAAATACTTGTTTGGAAAAGTTCTATCATTAGGATTTATAAAAAGTCAGCCGATAAAAATATTTTTATTTTCTGTAATACCGGCTTTAATTTTATCAATATTTATAAAAAATCCTTTTGTAATATCAGTAGTATCTGCCGTATTTGCACTTTTAGGAAGTAAAATTCTTATGACTCCTGTTGAAGATGTGAAAAATGAAATTGATAAATTATCTAATAAAAACTATATTTCTCGCAAAAAATATAACACATACGATGAATATGATGAGATATTTGACAGCATAAAAGAGCATAAGGAAAAATTTGCAGAAGGTTTTATAGATTTATCAAGTATGACTGGGGAAATGGCATCATTTTCAGGGGATTTGCTTGAAATATCAAATGCAATGCAGAAAACAAGTGCGGAAATATCAAAATCTGTTGACAGGTTAAATGAAAAGTCTTTGCAACAGTCAAATTATACTGAAAAAAGTGTTTCTATACTTTCTGATAATGTAGAAAATATAATAGAATTGTCAAAAACGGAGATTAACAATAAAGCTGAAGTTGAAAAAGCTGTGCAGACAACTACAAAATCATTTGAAAAGTTAAATGAAACTACGAAAAATTTACAATTTATAGTTGATAAATTTGAAAATTTAAAAGAAAACAGTGACAGATTAAAATCAAACGGTAAAGAAATAGAAGACATAGCATCTTTCGTATCAAGTATAGCATATCAGACAAATTTACTTGCATTAAATGCATCAATAGAGGCTGCAAGAGCAGGTGAAGCCGGTAAAGGCTTTGCGGTTGTGGCTGAAGAAGTAAGAGAGCTCGCACAAAAATCAGAGCAAGCCGCTACAAAGATAAAAGACAATATATTTAGTTTTTTAAGTGATATAGAAACTATGGTATCTGAGATATATGAACAAAATGAAATATTACAATTAGGCACACAAACTATAAAAGAATCTATGGATATAACAAAAATATCAAACGCTCAAATAGAAAAAATATCCATGCAGATGTCATTATCAGCCGATAAATTGGAAAAACAAGCTCAAAATTTGAAGCACATGCTTGAGGATATGAATTTATTATCAGAAACTGCTTATGATAATGCAAACTTGACACAGTCAGCAAGAGATAATGTAAACAGTTATTCAAGAGAATTGGATAAACTTGTTTTAGGAATAAGAAACTTTGAATCTGCAATAGGTCAATTTGACAAGATGCTTTCAGAATATAAACTTTAATAAAAAGGAATAAATTATGCTGTATATATGCCCTACACCAATAGGAAATCTTGAAGACATAACAATAAGAACATTAAATACATTAAGATTTGTAGATGAAATATATTGTGAAGATACAAGACATACAATAAAACTGCTAAATCATTATGAAATTAAAAAGCCACTATTTTCATTACATGAACATAACGAAAATATGAAAAGCGATGAAGTTATAGAAAAAATAAAATCAGGCAAGAATATAGCATATGTATCAGATGCGGGAATGCCAGGAATATCGGATCCGGGCTCAAAATTAATACAGCTTTGTATAGAAAACGGTCTTCAAGTTACAACTTTACCGGGTGCAAGTGCTATGGTTGTAGCACTTGTAAATTCAGGTTTGGATACAAGAAGTTTTACATTTGTAGGTTTTTTGGAAAGAGAAAACAGCAAGAAAAAATCACAGTTGCAAAAATTATTTCAAAAAGAAGAAACGCTTATAATTTATGAGTCGCCGCATAGAATAAAACAGACAGTCAAACAACTCCATGAGGTATTTTTAAACAGAAAAATAGTGATAGCAAGAGAAATCAGTAAAAAATTTGAAGAATATATAAGAACGGATTTACAAACTTTGGATTATATGTTAAATTATGAGAAAAAAGAACTTATAGGAGAAATCATATTAATAATTGAAGGCAATAAGGATATAAATCAAGAGCAAGTATTATCTGATGATGAAATAATCTCGATTTTAAAAGAAAAAACAGATTCGGGATTATCCACAAAAGATGCTGTAAAGTTTGTTTCAAAAGAGTATAATATTAATAAGAACAAGGTATATAATATATCTACATTGTTATCCAAGTAATAAAGAGAAATTATAATTAATTTTTTTATTTATAATTATAGTTAGAAAAAATTTTTATTATGCAAATTATAAAAAGGTGAATGATTATGTATACTTCAGTGCATAGCAGTAAATTTAAAGAGCATTTAAAAAAAGTCTATACAGATTTCAAAAATAAGCATTGTTATATAAAAATGACAGATTCTGTTTTCAATAAAATATATTTTAAACATAATTATATAAATAAACCGAGATACAGCAGCAGTTTCATAGATAGAATATATAAGATGAAACATAGATATATAAACGATATTTTTGTAAACAGCTATGATTATATACAAGAATATGATATTAACGGCAGTTATAACAGTTATTTTTCGTATGGTAGTTATAATTCGTATAACTCATATAACAGTTATAACTCATACAGCTCATATAACTCTTACAATTCATATAATTCATATTATACTTCATATAATTCGTACAATTCTTATGGTTCATACGGTTCATTTGCAAATGCGTACAGTTTATATAATAGCTTTTACGTCTGTACCTACAATAATGTATCCCCTTTTGTAAATTTGGGAATATATCAAGATAAGCGGAGAAATATATATAAAAATGAGTATCAATACATTTCTTGTGATATAAGACAGAATTTTTTTGTCATGGGATACGGATTGGAGCTTATATAGACAATTTTATGTTGGAGGGTTAGACATGAATGCTTTTCATTGTATATGCAGTAAACCTGCATTTTATAATCAGGAGTTTTATATGCAGGACTATCAAATATTGACTATGATATTATCTGCGCTTCAATGGCGGAAAAATGGCGGTAGTATAAAACTTGTATTAGATAAATGTGCTTTAAAATTTATAAAAGACAATTTTTTAGAATATATATGGAATGATATAGAATTATTAAAAGAAGAAGATATAGATTATGAGATGTTTTGGGCAGGTGCAAAAATATTTGCTTTAAAATCTCAAAATGCTCCTATAGCAATGATAGATTTGGATATGATAGTATGGAATAATATGGAAGACGAGCTGTCTGATAAAAAAATAGCAGCTATACATAGTGAACCCATAATATCCAATACTTATAAAGACAAATATTATTTTAATATGAGGCGTGACTACGCATTTGATGATGAATTTGACTGGGAAGTTTTGCCTTCAAATACGGCTTTTTTATACATACAAGACGAAGCATTTAAGAATTATTATTGTGATGAAGCTATAAATTTTATGAAAAATTCAGCCAAAAGCGATGACAAACTATGTTATATGGTTTTTGCAGAACAAAGGCTTTTATCCATGTGTGCAAAGAAAAAAGATATAGATATAGATTATTTGATAGAATTTCCAAAGGCTATAGGAAATCAAGATAATTTTACACATATATGGGGATATAAAAATGTATTGGCACAAAATGAAAGTGAAAACTACAAGTTTTGCAAGAGATGTGTAAACAGAATTATTAAAGATTTTCCTAAAGAAAGTGCCTTGCTTATGGATAAAACATTTTTTTATAAATATATGGATTGATTTAGTATTATTATAACTTTATCTTGGAGAAAATAAATGGATAATATAAATAATATTTTGAAAAAATCTATACTTTTTGAGAACGTTACAGAGCAGGAATTAAAAGATATAATTGAATTTTCAAAAGCAAGATTAATTAGTTTAAAAAAAGATGAATATCTGTTTTATCAGGAAGACGAGCCTGAAAATCTGTATATATTGATAGACGGAGCGGTACAAATAGAAAAAACCGATGTAAACGGTAAAAGAATGATAATGAACAGGTTTGATGAAGTGGGGGTTATGTTTGCTGAAGTTTATGTATATTTCAGCGATAAGTTATATGATTATTCCTGTATAGCCATCAAAAATACTAAAGTTCTTGCCATACCGAGAGAATTTTTTATGAATATAGACAGTTTAACTCAGAGTTATAACTATAAAATAACTCAAAATATGCTTAAAATTTTATCGAGAAAAGCTTTATATCTAAATCAAAAAGTGTTGATACTGAGCAGTTTTACGTTAAGACAAAAAATAGCAAGTTATCTGTTGCAAAGGCTTAGAGAGTGTGAGGGTGAAGAAAACAAGAAGATAAATCTGCTTTTTAAACGTGAAGAATTGGCAGATTTTATAGGAACTACAAGACCGTCTCTTTCAAGAGAAATGTTACTTATGCAGGATCAAGGCATAATAGACTTGGACAAAAATACATTTACAGTCTTGGATATAAAAAAATTGCAAGAAATAATATAATGATTGAAATATAAATATTCTGTTTTTAAAAAAACTTATTGTGAACTCTTTATTTAAGTGATTTATGCTTATATAAAGAGTTTTTTGATTATAAAAATCATATGATATAATTTATCGACATTTTTTGAAAAATAATCTATAAATTTGTAACAAATGATACGGAATTTATATATATTTTTTTTTATAATTAGTAAAGAAAAATAAATTATATAAATTTAAATACTGAAAATTACAGAAAATTAAGATTAAAGTAAAAGCGGAGGTAAATTATGAGCAGTATGTTTTGTTATCAATGTCAGGAAACAGCCGGAAATAAAGGTTGTACAGTAAAAGGTGTGTGCGGAAAGACAGCGGATGTAGCAAATCTTCAAGATATGCTTGTTTGGCAAACAAAAGGATTGGCTATATTGGCTAATAAGTTAAGAGCAAAAGGCGAGCAAATATCCAAACAGGTAAACCATATGGTTTCTAAAAATCTTTTTATTACTATAACAAATGCCAATTTTGACGATGAGGCTATAGTTAGAGAAATACACAAAACTATGGATATGAAAAAAGAACTTTTATCTAAATTATCAGATGAAGAAAAACAAGGTTTAAAAGACGTTGTATTCTACGATGAAAGAGATGCGGCTAAACTTCTTGAAAAAGCTACAAAAATAGGTATATTATCAATAGCTGATGAAAACATAAGAAGCTTAAAAGAACTTATAACTTACGGATTGAAAGGTATGGCTGCATATGTAAAACATGCCAACAACCTCAGAAAAGATGATGAAGAAGTTGACGCATTTATACAAGATACACTCGAACAATTGCTTGATGAGAATAAGACTTTAGATGAGCTTGTAGCACTTACACTTAAAACAGGAGAATTCGGTGTAAAAGGTATGGCACTTTTAGACGGTGCAAACACATCAACATATGGTCATCCTGAAATGACAAAAGTAAATATAGGTGTTGGAAAAAATCCGGGAATATTGATTTCAGGACATGATTTATTTGATATGAAAATGTTGCTTGAACAAACTCAAGGCACAGGCGTAGATGTTTATACTCACAGTGAAATGTTGCCTGCGAATTATTATCCGGAGCTTAAAAAATACCCTAACTTTGTAGGTAACTATGGTGGAGCATGGTATGCTCAAAAAGACGATTTTGAAAATTTCAACGGAGTTATACTTATGACTACAAACTGTATAGTACCACCAAAAGACAGTTATAAAGATAGAATGTATACAACAGGTGCGGCTGGATATCCTGGATGTAAACATATAGAGGGAGAACCGGGAGAGCATAAAGATTTTTCTGAGCTTATAGAACATGCAAAAAAATGTCCTGCACCGAAAGAAATAGAAACAGGATATATAGTAGGAGGATTTGCACATAATCAAGTATTTGCACTTGCAGACAAAGTTGTTGAGGCTGTGAAAACAGGAGCAATCAAAAAATTTGTAGTTATGGGCGGATGTGACGGAAGACAAAAGGGTAGAAGTTATTATACTGAATTTGCAGAAGCTTTGCCAAAAGATGCAGTAATATTGACAGCAGGATGTGCAAAATACAGATACAATAAACTTAATCTTGGAGATATAGGCGGAATACCAAGAGTTCTTGACGCAGGACAATGTAACGATTCATATTCATTAGCTGTAATAGCTTTAAAATTGAAAGAAGTGTTCGAGCTTGACGATATAAATAAATTACCTATAGTATTTAATATAGCATGGTATGAGCAAAAAGCAGTAATAGTATTACTTGCATTGTTGTATTTAGGAGTTAAAAATATCCATTTAGGGCCAACACTACCAGGATTTTTATCACCTGCAGTTGCAAATGTGCTTGTAGAAAACTTTGGTATAGCAGGAATAGGAACAGTAGAAGACGATATGAAATTATTCTTTGAATAATATAACAGAGCCACTTTATTATTTTATGATAGAGTGGTTTTTTATTTTATTTTTTATTTTAAATTTAGAATAATATACTAAAAAAGTGGTATATTAAAAACATAGTAAAAAAATCGTGTTTTATCACTTAACAAATCCCGAGTAATATGCTATAATATACAAGCTGAAAAAAATAATTTAAAAAACTTAGTAAAATCAATTATTATAGAATTTAAAAAAGTATAGTTTTAAAAAAAATAATTTTGAATGAAATATTAATTGATAATTAGTTTTGTTCTGTTGATATATTTATAGATTTTTTTGTGTGTATAGGTTTATTTTATAAAGTTTGTTTATATAAATCTTATACTAAGAATTAATTATAGAATATGATTTATAAAATTTATCATATTTAATACAATTTTATGAGGTGGACAATGGGAAAGCTTTTAGAAATAAAAAATTTATCTGCAAGTGTGGAAGATAAGAATATTTTAAAAAATATAAATCTGACTGTGAATGCAGGAGAGATACATGTGCTTATGGGACCTAACGGTGCCGGTAAATCAACACTTATGAACGTTATAATGGAACATCCTAAATATACGGTAACTGAAGGACAGATAATTTTTGATGGAGAAGATATAACTGACAGCAGAACTGATGAGCGTGCAAAAAAAGGAATATTTATGTCTTTCCAAAATCCTGAAGAAATACAAGGTGTGGATGTTGAGGAGTTTTTGAAAGAGGCTCTGAATTCTCAAGGAAAAGATTATGGAAGTTCGCTTAAATTTCATAAAGAGCTTGTTAAAAAAATGGATTCATTAAAAATGGACAACTCTTATGCTCAAAGATATGTGAATGTAGGTTTTTCCGGCGGAGAGAAGAAAAAAAATGAGATGTTGCAAATGTCTATATTAAATCCTAAACTTGCTCTTTTGGATGAAACGGATTCAGGTTTGGACGTTGATGCTGTAAAAATTGTGTCTGAGGCTATAAAGGATTTTTTTGATGAAACTAAAGCCATCATAATAATAACTCACCACAAGGAAATATTAAAAAATGTTAAAGCCGACTATGTTCATGTACTTAAAGACGGCGAGCTTATAAGGACTTCTGATGCAACATTGATTGACAAGATAGAAGAAAACGGATATGAAAATATTGCAAATCTATAATATAGTACAACTGTTTTTATCACTTGTTTCACAGCTTAAAAAGTGAAAGGAATTTTAATAAATATGGAACCTAAGAAAAAGACATATATAGCTGATATAAATAGGGGAATTTATGATTTAAAAAATGAGTTTACCTATTCACAAAAAACTGATAAAGGACTTAATGAAGATATAGTAAGGGAGATATCAAGGAATAAAAAAGAACCTGAATGGGTACTTGAAAAAAGGCTGAAATCTCTCGAAATATTTAATAAAACTGAAAACCCTACATGGGGACCGGATTTATCTGAATTTGATATTTCTGAAATAACAACATATATAAGACCGAAAGCCGGTCTTGCTACAAACTGGGATGCTCTTCCTGACGATATAAGAAACACTTTTGATGTGCTTGGAATACCTGAGGCTGAAAAAGATGCTCTTGCAGGTGTAGGGGCACAATATGACTCTGAAGAAGTATATCATAGTATTAAACAATATCTTATTGATCAAGGTGTTATATATACAGATTTTGATGCGGCTATAAGAGAATATCCTGACATAGTTAAAAAATATTTCCAAAAAGCAATACCGCCTACACTTCATAAGTATGCTGCATTACATGGCGCTGTATTTTCCGGAGGAAGTTTTGTATATGTGCCGAAGGGTGTAAATGTAGATATACCTTTACAATCATATTATAGACTAAATGCTCCGGGTGCAGGACAGTTTGAGCATACTATGATAATAGTTGAAGAAGGTGCAAATTGTCATTTTATAGAAGGGTGTTCAGCTCCTAAATATGATGTTACTAATCTTCATGCAGGAAGTGTTGAGATATTTGTAGGTAAAAATGCGACTATGAGATTTTCTACAATAGAAAACTGGTCAAGAAATATGTATAACTTGAATACAAAAAGGGCCATTGTTGAAGAAAACGGTAGAATTGAATGGGTTTCAGGTTCATTCGGCTCAAAAGTATCTATGCTTTATCCAACTTCTATACTTATAGGTGAAGGTGCAAGCAGTGAGCTTACATCTATAAGTTTTGCAGGAGAAGGACAATATCTTGACAATGGCGCTCAAGTTTTCCACTATGCGCCTAATACAAAATCTTCGATGAATACAAAGAGTATATCATCAGGTAACGGAGTATGTGTTTTCAGAGGAGTTATAAAATCTTCAGAGAATGCAAACGGAAGTAAATCTACTGTAAATTGCGAGTCATTAATGCTCAGCGAGGAGAGCAGATCTGATACTATTCCTGTTATAGATTTATACACTGATGATATAGATATAGGACATGAGGCAAGAATAGGCAAGATAGATGAGAGCTCTATATTTTATCTTATGACAAGGGGTATAAGTGAGCAAGAGGCAAGAGCAATGTTAGTAAGAGGATTTGCAAATCCTGTTGCCAAGGAATTACCGATAGAATATGCTGTAGAAATGAATAATCTTATAAATATGGAGTTGGAAGGAACTAATGGTTAGGAGGAAAAAATGTTAGCAAATGTAATCTCATCACCTACATTTAGATATCTGAAAGGCAATAAAGCGGATATAGAGTTTGAAGATATAACTCCCAAACCATATGCAAATGTAGACGATAATTCAAAAGCTGAAGAATTAAATAAAGAATTTGAAAATTTAGATATAGGTGTAAATAAAGAGCTTATTCAGCTGAATAATGAAAAAGCAAATGCAAGATATATAATAAAAGTGGATAAGGATACCGATAAGACTATAAAGTATGAATTATCTGCCCAAAATGATGTACTGCTTGATGATATAAAGATACAGGCTGAAAAAAATACAAAGAGCAGTTTTATAATAGATTATAGCAATAAAGAAAATGAAAAGACATTCAGAAATTCCGTACTTTATGTATATGCAAAAGAAAACGCAAATGTAGATATATTTTTGGTATCAAGACAAAATGATAATGCTAAGATATATCAAAGTGTAGGTGTTATAACAAAAGAAAACGCAAATGTAAACTTGTATCAGGTAGAGCTTGGAATGGGAGATAAATTATTTTCTTGTAAAGCCAATGTAGACGGAAATAAAAGTGTGTTTAACATAGACGGAGCATATTTTTTGGAGAAAAAACAGACTTTTGATATGCTTTATAATGTAAATTTATTCGGTGCTCAAAGTGAGTCGCAAATAACAATAAACGGTGTTCAAAAAGACGAATCAAAGAAAGTGTTTAAAGGAACATTGGATTTCAAAAGAGGGGCAAGAGCGTCAAAAGGCTCAGAATCGGAATATGTAACACTTTTAGATAAGACGGTAAGGTCAAAATCACTTCCTATAATTTTGTGCAGTGAAGAAAACATCACAGGAAATCATGCCGCAAGTGCAGGCCAAATAGATGAAGATATGTTGTTTTATATAATGAGTAGAGGATTTTCCAGAGATGAGGCTACAAGCCTTATAGTAGAAGCGAGATTAGTACCTGTAATTGATAAATTACCGGATACAAAGCTTAGAGATGCATTGCTTGGAAATCTTAAAGAAAAAATGACAAGAAGGTAGGATACTATGTTATTAGATGATAAGATTGTTAAAATAAGGGAAGATTTTTCTTATTTAGATGAGCAAAAATTGGGAAGAAAGATAATATATTTAGATAATGCTGCTACTTCACAAAAGCCAAACTGTGTAATAGATGCAGTGAGCGATTATTATAAGTATCAAAATGCAAACCCTCATAGAGGGGCGCATTATTTGACTGTCAAGGCTACAGAGGCATATGAAAATGCAAGAAGCTCAATAGCAAAATTTATAAATGCAAAATCTTCAGATGAAATAATATTCACAAGAAATACGACAGAAAGTTTGAATTTGATAGCATATAGCTATGCGCTTGAAAATCTGAAAAAAGATGATGAAATATTGATAACAATACTGGAACATCACAGCAACTTTACAACTTGGCACTATGTAGCTGAAAAAACAGGTGCTAAATTGAAAATAGTATATCTTGACGACAATTTCAGTGTTGATATGACAGATTTTGAAAATAAGCTTACTTCAAAAACAAAATTGGTATCTGTTACAGGCGCATCAAATGTTACATCTTGTATGCCTGATATCGAAAAAATAGTAGAGCTCTCTCATAAAAATGGGGCTATAGTAGTTGTTGACGGTGCACAGCTTGCTCCACATAAAAAAGTTGATATGCAAAAAATAAATTGTGATTTCTTTGCTATTTCAGGACATAAAATGCTGTCACCTATGGGAATAGGTATATTATACGGAAAAAAAGATATACTTGACAATATGAAACCATTTATGTATGGAGGAGAGATGATAGAGTATGTTTATGAAGACCACTCTACATTTACACTTTCTCCTACAAGATTTGAAGCAGGTACTATGAATGTAGGCGGTGCTATAGGACTTGCAAAAGCAATAGAGTATATGGAAGCTATAGGTATGGATAACATATATGAAAGAGAAAGACAGTTGAGCGAGTATGCAGTATCACAGCTTAATAAAATACCGTATATAGACATATATTATCCGCAAAACGCAAAAAATGTAGGCAGTGCCATAGCGTTTAATGTAAAAGAAATACATCCTCATGATGTGGCATCTATACTTGATAATTTTAATATAGCTGTAAGAAGCGGTCATCACTGTGCAATGCCTCTTCACAAATATTTAAAAATAAATGCAAGCTGTAGAGCATCAATATCTTTTTATAATATAAAACAAGAAATTGACGAATTCTTGACACACCTTGAAGATGTAAGGAGGACACTCGGTTATGGACTTGAATGATATATATCAGCAAATAATATTGGAGCACTCAAAGAGCAAAAAAAATAAACATGATTTGGAAAGTTATGATATGTCCGAGCCGGGACATAACCCAAGCTGTGGTGATGAAATAACATTGCAGGTAAAATTGAGTGATGATAAGAAAAATATACAAGATCTTGCTTTTACAGGTGTAGGTTGTGCAATATCTCAAGCCTCCGCATCAATAATGTGCGACCTTTTAAGAGGAAAAACCATTGAAGAAGCAAAAGAATTGTGTGAAATATTTTTAGGTATGATAAGACGTGAGATAACTGACGATGAAACTCTTGAAAAACTGGAAGACGCAGAGGCGCTCAGAAATATAAGCAATATGCCGGCAAGAGTAAAATGTGCAGTACTTGCATGGCATACCTTAAATGATATGATAGCGAAAAAGTAATAAGATTATATGAAAATATAAATTTATAAAAAAGTTCCTAAATTATAGTGAATACTATTTTTAGGAACTTTTTTTACGGATTTAAAATATTATCTTGCTATATGTTCTGAATCACAATAAGCGCATCTGTAAACTTTTTTATCTCTGTCAACCAATTTGAAAGTATGGATTATTTCTTGTTCGACAGAAGTTATACAACGCGGATTTTTACAAATTACTACGTCTTTAAGTGTTTCAGGCAAAGATAGGTGTACTTTACTGGACAACTTGCCGTCTTTTACCTTGTTTACAGTAATATTGCTGTCTATATAACCTAATACATCAAAATCCAATTCTATATCTTCGTCTATTTTTATTATATCTTTTTTTCCGTATTTTGTACTGCTTACATGCTGAATTATAGCTACCGTACAAGTCAATTTATCCAATCCGAGCAATTTATATATCTTCATACTTAGACCTGCTTTTATATGGTCAAGCACAATACCGTTATTTACACCATCTACGTTCATAATTGCCTCCTAATTTTAATTTGTAATACTATTTATACAGAAAAATGGATAATTATTTTTGCATATATATTTATACAGATGAAAAATTTATTTTCGTAGATAAAAACTATATCCATTTTTCAAATAAATATTAGTATAAGTAAATTTCAATACAAAGTAAGAGCTTATATGATTTTTCTATACCTGTATATTTAAAAGTAATAATATCAATGCCATTCTTATGTGTTTTCCACATAATGCTTGGAAGAAATAGCATGCTCTTTCATCATCATCTACTTCTACAGATATTTCATTTACTCTTGGAAGAGGGTGCATTATTGTAAGATCTTTTTTTGCAGTTTCCAGTTTTTCTAAGTCCAATATATAGCTGTCTTTTAATCTGATATAGTCAGCTTCGTTGAAAAATCTTTCTCTTTGAACTCTTGTCATATATAGTATGTCAAGCATAGGCATAGCTTCTTCTAAGCTTTCAACTTCTGTCCATAATACACCGGCTTTGTTCATGGATTCTTTTATATAATCGGGTACTTGTAATTCTACAGGTGAGATTAAAACAAATTTTATATTGTCATATCTTAACATAGCTTCTATAAGCGAATGGACTGTACGTCCAAATTTCAAGTCTCCGCATACACCTATTGTCATATCGGACAGTCTGCCTTTTTTACGCTTTATAGTTAATAAATCTGTAAGTGTCTGAGTAGGATGAAAATGTCCTCCGTCACCTGCATTTATTATAGGAACTGTAGTTCGCTGTGCACCTACTATTGGAGCACCTTCTTTTGGGTGACGCATAGCGATTATATCTGCATAACAACCTACTGTTCTTATTGTGTCGCTTACACTTTCACCTTTAGCCGCCGAACTTGAGTTTGCAGATGAAAAACCTAATACACTTCCTCCAAGCTCCAACATAGCAGCTTCAAAACTTAGACGTGTTCTTGTACTCGGTTCAAAAAATAATGTAGCAAGTTTTTTATGAGCGCATATGTTTTCATATTTGCTGTGGTTTTTGACAATATCATCTGCAACTTCGATTAATTTGTCTATTTCTTGCACGGATAAATCTGTTATATTGATTAAATTTCTCACCCTATCCATTATTTTTCTCCTTTCATCCAACTTTCATCTTGTGGGTTATCTCTAAATTTAAGTATTTTTGTTTTATCGTCAGCTTTTATATATCTTGTTTCTATTGCTACATCGAGTAAAGTATCCAAATCACAAAGACTTATGTTTATAACATTATTTTCTTTTAATTTGTCTTTTGATTTTTTCATATTGTATGTGAATATGCTGGCGATTCCAAGTACATCAGCATCATGTTCTCTAAGTACATTTACAGTTTCTATAGATGAACCTGCCGTAGAAATAAGGTCTTCAATTACAACTACTTTTTGTTTAGGTAACAGCCTTCCTTCTATTTGATTTGTTCTACCGTGATCTTTTGCAGAGCCTCTGACATATCCCATAGGTATATTCATAAGGTGTCCTACTATTGCAGCGTGTGCAATACCGGCAGTACTTGTACCCATAACAACCTCGCAAGTAGGGAAATATGTTTTTATCGTTTTTGCTAAAGATTGCTCGATTAGTGTACGAACTTGTGGTGAAGTAAGTGTAAGTCTGTTATCACAATATATAGGGCTTTTTATTCCTGATGCCCATGTAAAAGGTTCATCAGGTCTTAGAAATACAGCTTGTATGGATAGCAGAGCTTTTGCAATATCATTTTTCATATATACCTCCTGATAAAAATACTTGATATAAAATAAGTTAATAAGCAAAATTTAATTAACAGATTGTATAGTTGTAAATTTTTTAAAATTAAGTGTGTTATAATACAAAAAAATATTGATTAGTTTTATAATATTTTAGAGTATTAAATTTTATATGAGTTAAAATTTTTATAAAAACTCTTTTAAGCATCTTTCATATGCGAGTACAGGATCATCCGCTTTTGTAATAGGTCTGCCCACTACTATGAAGTTTGAACCCAATTTCTTTGCATCTTCAGGTGTAGTTATACGTACTTGGTCATCTTTTTTTGCATCTGCAAATCTTATTCCGGGAGTAACGGTAAGAAAATCGGAGCCACAAGCGTTATGAATAAGAGCGGACTCTCTTGGGGAGCATACAACTCCGTCAAGACCTGCAAATTTTGTATTTTGAGCGTATTTTGTAACTGTATCTTCCAAACTGTGATTTATAAGCAGTTCTTCTTGCATTCTTTCTTCACTTGTGGAAGTGAGCTGAGTTACCGCTATGAGCAAAGGTCTGTTTTCTCCTTTTATAGAAGTAAGACCTTTTAAAGCTGCCTGCATCATCTCAATAGTGCCTGCTGCATGAACGTTACACATATCCACATCCAATTTAGCCAATGACATCATGGCTTTTTCTACTGTATTAGGAATGTCGTGAAGTTTTAAGTCTAAAAATATCTTGTGTCCTCTTGCTTTTATTTCATTTATTATGCTTGGCCCTTCGCTGTAAAAAACTTCCATGCCTATTTTTACAAAAGGTTTTTTGCCTTCAAATTTATCTAAGAATTCTAATGTTTCTTTTCCGTTTGGAAAGTCCAGTGCTATAATAACATCTTTTTTCATAACAACACTCCTTAATATAAAATTATTTTTTTGGTTAACAATATTGAAAGTGTAAAAAAGTAAATTATAATATTTTTATTTGTTTTTTTACATTATCTGAAAATAATATATCAATCGGCAATCAAATATCCTTTTTTCACGTTATCTTGTATATTTTCATAAATAAAGTTGTAGATTTCTTCGCTAAAATCCTTTATAGGTTCCATTCTTTTTAAAACTTGCGATACTTTTATTTTATGTTCAGTCCAAGTACCGCCGTCATTACTGAACAGATTACTTAGCATAGGTTGGAGTCTGTCCATTGCATTAGCATATTTAGACTCATTTGTTTCCCCGTTTTCAAATTCGAGCCAAAGTGATTCTAAAAGTTCAGCCATATTTTGAGGCAAAAAGCCTTTTAGCTTATTCATAGCCTGAGTTTCTCTATAAATCTTATCTTCATATCCGTTTGTATCATAAGCGAAAGTATCGCCTGCAAATATTTCTACAAGGTCATGTATTAAAAGCATTTTTATAACCTTATTTATGTCTGTTTCCAATTTTGAATAATTTTGCAAAAACAGACTCATAGTAGCAACGTGCCAAGAATGCTCTGCGTCATTTTCTCTTCTATTGCCTCCTAATACCTTGGTTTGTCTTTGTATTTTTTTCATTTCTTCGAGTAATATTATAAATTCTATATCTTTTTGAACATTCATTTGATTCCTCAATTCTTAGGCTTTATTTCACAATTCCTATTATATCACTTAATTTTTCTATATTGAGTTCTTGCATTTTAGAAGGGAGAGAGTCTATAATCTCTTTGCATATAAACGGATTTACAAGATTTGCAGCACCGATTTGCACTGCAGTTGCTCCTGCCATCATCATTTCTATAACATCAGATGTACTGCTTACTCCACCCATACCTATTATCGGTATTTTTACAGCATTTGCAACTTGATATACCATTCTGAGAGCTATAGGGAAAATAGCAGGTCCTGAAAAACCTCCCATTTTATTTGCAATTACGGGTGCTTTTTTTCGTATATCTATTCTCATACCGAGCAGAGTATTTATCATACTTATACCGTCTGCACCGGAATATTCGCACGCTTTTGCAATTTCGGTTATGTCTGTTACATTAGGGCTTAATTTTATATATACAGGTTTTGAAGTTACTTTCTTTACAGCTTTTGTAACTTCCGATACGCTTTCTGGGCATACTCCGTAAGCCATTCCACCGTTATGCACATTGGGACAACTCACATTGACTTCTATTATTCCCACCATATCTACTTCATTCATAGCCTCTGCACATTTTACATATTCATCTATGGAAAAGCCACTAATATTTGCAATTACTTTTTTATGATATATTTTTGCAAGATTTGGCAATTCTTCTGATATTACTTTTTCCAAGCCAGGATTTTGTAGACCTACGGAATTTATAAGTCCTGCTGTACATTCTGCTATTCTCGGTTGCATATTTCCAAAACGCATGTCAACAGTAGTGCCTTTGAATGAAATTGAACCTAATATATTTATATCATAAAAATCTTTGTACTCTTGTCCAAATCCGAATGTACCGCTTGCAGGGATGATTGGATTGTCAAGGACAAGACCGCTTAGATTTACTGAAGTATCTACCATTTTATCTCCTCCTTGAAAAGTATAGGACCTTCTTTACATATTCTTTTATAGCCTGATTTTGTTTCATGAGAACATCCCATACATCCTCCGAATCCACATGCCATTCTCGCTTCAAAACTGAATTGACCGTCTACATCAAGATTGCTGAGAGCTTTTAACATAGGTTCAGGTCCGCAGGTACATAGATAATCATAATCTATACTTTTAAGAGCATCTGTTACGAAACCGTGAACTCCATAAGAACCGTCAACAGTTGAAACAATAGGATGTATTCCAAGATTTTCAAACATATCTACGGCAAATATTTCTTCTTTTGTATTGAAACCTATTACTACTTTAGGTGTTTTACCAATTTTTATCATATTTTTTGCAAGGTTAATAAGTGGAGGAACGCCTACACCTCCACCTATTAATACTGTATTTTTTGTGGTTTTATCTATATCAAACCCATTGCCTAAAGGGAGTAATATATCAAGATAGTGTTCAGGCTTTTTTTGCGAAAGAGCAAGTGTACCTTCACCTACAACTTTATATATTAATTTGAGAGTATCTTTTTCAAAGTCGCATATGGATATAGGTCTACGCAAGTAAAATGATGATATTGATATGTTTGCAAATTGTCCTGGATTTTTTATTTCATCAGTATTTCCTCTAAGCGTAAGAAGAAATACATCCTTTGCAATTTTTTTATTTTCTAAAATTTTAAATTTTTCACATTTCATTTGATTCTCCTAAAATTAAATATTGTTTCAGAAGTTTAGTATAAATAGATTTTTGGAAAATTATTTTTGGTAATTTGGCAGATTTTTGTAATCATAAACCATATTTCCGTCTACAAAAGTATATAATATATCTCCGATTACATATTCTCCATCAAATGGAGTGGCTTTTCCTTTTGATAAGAAATTTTTAGAGTCTATTTTATATTTTTTGCTAAGATCAAGTACAGTTATATCTGCAGGTGTATCATTTTCTATATATAAAGAGCCTGTTAATGGAAATCTCTTTCGTGGATTTATGCACATGAGCTCTATAAGTTTTTCAAGGCTTATTATATCTTTTTTTACAAGATGAGTGTATAAGAGTGAGAAGGCTGTTTCAAGTCCTACTATACCGAATGGACTTTTTTGTAAGCCGCGAGATTTTTCATCTTGTGAATGAGGTGCATGGTCTGTTGCAATCATATCTATTGTACCGTCTTGTATACCTTTTATAAGTGCTGCTCTATCTTCTTTTGAACGTAAAGGAGGATTCATCTTGAAACGACCTTCTTCCTTCAAATCTTCATCACACAATATCAGATAGTGAGGAGCTGTTTCACAAGTTACGTCTACATTTTTCGCTTTTGCACGCCTTATTATGTCCACTGTTTCTTTTGTGGATATGTGGCATACGTGATATTTACAACCTGTTTTTTTTGCAAGCTCCACATCTCTTGCTACTTGAACCCATTCACTCTCAGAAGATATACCTTTGTGGTTATGATTTTCTGCATATATACCTTTATGGATATATCCTCCGTCTAACAAGCTTTCATCCTCACAATGTGCAACTATTATTTTATCGAGTGATTTTGCCATTATCATTGCTTCTTCCATTAGTTCTCCTGTTTGTACACCTTTACCGTCATCAGAATATCCTACGACATAATCTGCCATATCAGCCATTTTTGATAATGTACTCCTGCCATCTCCACGAGAAGTTATAGTTGCGTATGGAGTTATGTGTACAACAGAGTCATTTTTTATAATTTCGAGTTGAACATCTAATGATTTAAGATCTGCAGGTGCAGGGTTTACATTAGGCATAGTGCAAACTTGTGTGTATCCTCCACGAGCAGCTGCAAGTGAACCTGTGGCTATGCTTTCTTTATAAAAAAAGCCGGGCTCACGAAAATGTACATGCACATCCGCAAAACCTGGCACAATATATAAACCGTTGCAATCTATAGAATTATCAAAAGAAGTATCATCTAAAGTAGAAATTAAAGACACCTTGGAATTAGAAATTAAGATATTCGTCTTTTTAAAGCCGTTTGGAGTAAAAACATTACCATTTTTTAATAAAGTAGACATTTATAAGCTCCTTTCTTGAAGAATATATATAAATTAGTTTATAAAAATATTTTGTAATAAAATTCATATTAAAATAATGTTTTGTATTTAAAAGTCAAAAATGTTTTAATACAAAATACAGGAATATTATCGTATTCTTGCTATGATTATAACAGAGCAAGACATAAAAAAATATACTTATAAAAATAATTCTGCTTAAATCTTCGATATTCTATCACAACATAGAACATATGTCAATATATAAAATATTATATTTTAAAGAGTTTAAAAAATTCAAATATTTTTTGTATGTAGTATATAATATAGGTTTAAAATATAAGTGAAATACTAAATAAAAAACTTATAAGTTCTTATATTTTTTATAAAGCCACTTAAGAAGTTAGGTGGTTTTATAATATTGTATTATTTTCAATATAGTTGTATAATCTTTTATATTAATATGTATTGTTAAAATCAATATAAATGTCAAATATATTTTATTAAGTGTTGCACTTATATTGTAAACATAAAATTATAAAATATTACTTATGGATAATTTATTTTGGTATAAGAAGGCAAAACTCCTACTTGAATTTTAAAAAGAATATTCCTATATACGCAACGCATAATACAATCAGTATAAGCATATTCTTAATATATAAATACTGTTGAGCAAGTATGGAGAATTAATCTCTATGAAAAAACTCATAAATGATACGGATTAGGCTATGTAATTTGATAAATACTTCATTCTTTCAAAAATATGAATTAGAGAATGGCTTTGTTATGGTCATTGTTATAATGAAATTATTAAAGTCAGTCTTACTATGATTTAAAGGGAGATTATATATGAAAATAAATGATTTAAATTATAAATCTTCTATAAATACGATATATAATACTAAAAATTTAAAAACTTATTCAAAAGAAACTGATAAGAATTCATTTAAAACAGATACTGTTGAAATATAGGACGAAGGGAAAAAACTATTATATAATGATATGTCGGCAAGATCTGGGGAAGATATCTTGGGCATTGAAAAAGGGAAGTTTGATAATACCTTTGTAGTGCATTTTTCAAGATTCAGCTATGGTAGCAAAGCGGTTTCAAGAGGATATATAATGGTAAATGGAAAGAGAATAGAATTGTCAGAAGAAGATAAAAAAGCAGAGGAATTGAGAGAGTACTATTTAAATATGCACTCATTGGAACATAATATGAAAGTAGCAAAGCAGCAAGGTGCAGTATGGGAGTTGTATTTTAAAGAAGAAGAAAAGATTTTAAAATCAAAATAGAAATTAGCAAAAGGCGAAAAACTTACACCTGAAGAAGAAAAAATGATTTTAGAAAGAGATCCGGAAGGCTATCAAATGGCAGTTATGATTAGGAATATGAAGAAGAATAAAAAAGAAAATAGTAAGATTTCATCTATTCAAGATAAAGCTTAAGAAAGTTATATGGACGAGTTACATGAGAGAGCTAAGGGTGTATCTTTGGAAGATACCGAATTAAAAGGTTGCAATACTGTTTTAAATCTTTCATTTTTAGGAGAAAAAGCCGAAATAGGTGAAATATCAACGCAGGAATTTTTTAGAATCAAAGTAGAATAGTAAGAAAAAGTGATATATATGAATAATGCAATAACATAAAAATATATAATATAGAAATCAAAACTACGTTTCAAGTAAGAAATAGTATAAATTGACAGATAAGAGGTTTTTATGGAGTTAAATTTCAAGGAAAAACAATTTTTTGAATATATGAAATCTTTGACGGATAAAAAAGTTGTGGTAGCTTTTTCGGGTGGGGTTGACAGCTCGCTTGTTCTTAAAACAGCAATTGATGTGTCATCTGCAAATGATGTATATGCTATAACTTTTGATACGGTGCTCAGTCCTAAAAATGATATAGAGATTACAAAAAAATTGGCTGAAGATTTTGGAGTAAGACTTGAAGTTGTACAAACAAATGAAATAGAGGATGAAAAGATATTATATAATGACAAGCAGAGGTGTTATTATTGTAAAAAAAATCTTTTTGAAAATGCTATAAAATTAAAAGAAAAATTAGGGTTCGGCTATGTGCTTGACGGTTCTAATGCTGACGATGCAAATGTGTACAGACCTGGAAGAAAGGCACTTAAAGAGCTTGGCATTATAAGTCCGCTTGAAAAAACAGGAATGAGTAAAAATGAAGTCAGACAACTTGCTAAAAAACTTGAAATAAAAGTGCATAACAGGCCTTCGTCTCCATGTCTTATGACAAGATTTCCGTATAATAAAAAAGTGGATATAAGTATATTTCCAAAGATAGATGAAGTAGAAAATTATTTGAAATCACTCGGTTTTGATAATAATAGAGTCAGATTGTACGGAGATGTGACAAGAATTGAGGTGGATGTAGATAAATTTCCTTTATTTTTTGAAAAAAGATTGGAGATTATCAAGAAATTTAAAGAAACGGGGTTTGTCTATGTAAATCTTGATATAGAGGGATTTAGATCCGGAAGTATGGATATTGTAATAGATAAAGATTAGAAAAAATATTTTATAATTTTTGGAGATTTATTATGAATGATAGAGAATTTTTGGAAGGTATAAAAAACGGAGCCATGTCTATTGAAGATGGTCTTGAATATATGAAAGATTCAAATTACAAAGATTTAGGCTTTGCAAAAATTGACTTTGACAGAAAAAAAAGAAGACATCTGCCTGAGGTCATATTTGCACAGAGTAAGTCTGATGAACATTTGATAGCTATATTTAAGTCTTTTTTTGAAAGAAAAGAAAATATTTTGGCAACAAGAGCGAGAAAAGAACAATTTGAGCTTTTGGCAAAAGAGATGGACAATCTTATATATGACGAATTGTCAAGAACTATAAGATTGGAATTTGAAAAAATAGAAAAAAAGGGAAATATAGCAATATGTTGCGGTGGAACAAGCGATATACCTGTATGCGAGGAGGCAAGAATAACGGCAGAATTTTTCGGTGCAAATGTAACTACTTTTTATGATATTGGCGTATCGGCTCTTAAAAGATTATTGTCCTCCATAGATGAAATAAAAAAAGCAAATGTAATAATTGCAGTTGCAGGTATGGAGGGTGCATTATCGACAGTAATAGCCGGTTTGTGTGATAAACCTATAATAGCAGTACCTACATCTGTAGGTTATGGAGCAAATTTTAACGGCTTGGCACCACTTTTGACCATGATTAATTCATGCAGTGAAGGTATAAATATCGTGAATATAGATAACGGCTACGGAGCAGCTTATAACGCAGTACAAATAAACAGATTGATTGAAAAATATTAAAAATATTGATTTAAATTTATTGAATGTAAAACCCAAATAGCCATGTGCATAAGACTCTTTAAATATACGATTTAGAGTTGTGCATATGGCTATTTTATTTTACTTTACTACTAATATTAATAAAAATTAATGGAATAATGAATATTCTTGTTTTTTTAATTTATTGGCTAAGTGAAATTATATATCTTAAAAACAAAATTTTATATATTGATTAAGCGAATATTAGTATAAGATATTATGATATATATAGTATGTACTATTTTTGGTATATAAAATGTGATAAGATTATAGTAAATTTATATATAATCAAGAAAAATTTATTATAAATACTACTAATTATATAAAATTAAATTTTGCATAATATATTATTTGTAGATATAAGCATAAAAATTAAATTTTTCTTGTGATATATATTTTTTATGCTTTTTTTATATATCGTGATTTGTTTTTATAAAATTTTAATTTTGGACAAATTTATTAAAAAAGGAGATAAGTATAATTATGGGATATATTGATGATAGTATAGATTTAGGTAATAATATGCAATGTAAAGATGATGATAGTGAATGTCTACATGAAAATATTACTAGGTATGAGAAGATTGAATCATATCAAGATGGCATGAATATTATAAGAAAAGAAATAGGTGGTAATGAAAGTTATAAATATGTATATATAGACAGGGAAGGCAATGAAATAATAGAAGCTATATATTCAAATATAAGTTTTCTTTTTAAAGAAGGTTTGGCAGCAGTACAAAAAGATGGAAAATGGGGATTCATAGACAAAAAAGGAAGAGAGATAATAGAACTAAAATATGATGATGTAAGGCATTTTAAAGATGGATTGGCAGAAGTACAAAAAGATAAAAAATGGGGATTCATAGATAAAAAAGGAAATGAGATAATAAAATTAAAATATGATGAAATATGGTATTTTGAAGAAGGTTTGGCAGAAGTACAAAAAGATGGAAAATGGGGATTCATAGACAAAAAAGGAAGAGAGATAATAGAGCTAAAATATGATGGTGTATATAGTTTTGAAGAAGGTTTGGCAGCAGTACAAAAAGATGGAAAATGGGGATTCATAGATAAAGAAGGAAGAGAGATAGTAGAGTTAGAATATGATGATGTATATGGTTTTGAAGAAGGCTTATCAGCAACAGAGAAAGATGGAAAATGGGGATTCATAGACAAAGAAGGAAGAGAGATAGTAGAGTTAAAATATGATGAAGCATGGTATTTTAAAGATGGATTTGGAGTAGTACAAAAAGATGGAAAATGGGGATT
>NZ_JH815225.1:914936-916009 GCF_000238095.2 Peptoanaerobacter stomatis | reverse complement strand
AGTACAAAAAGATGGAAAATGGGGATTCATAGATAAAAGTGGAAATGAGATAATAGAGTTAAAATATGATGAGGTATATAGCTTTAAAGAAGGCTTATCAGCAGTACAAAAAGATGAAAAATGGGGATTCATAGACAAAGAAGGAAGAGAGATAATAGAGTTAAAATATGATGAAGCATGGTATTTTGAAGAAGGCTTAGCAAAAGTAAAGAAAAATGCTAAATAGGATATATAGATAAAATTGGAAAGGAATTAACAGAAGAAAAATATTATATTTTATCAATATAGTATTTAAAAAGGGAAATTAGAACGTTTAGCAATATTCGCTTTGTTTGGCTTAATAGATTGCATATGTTATGATTTGCATTAGTTTTGAATAAGTTTATTAAAAAGGAGATAAGTAATTATGGGATATATTGATGATTTAGGTGATAATATGAAATGTAAAGATGATGATACGTTATATGAGATTTCAGATGATGATGAATGTCTACCTGAAAAGTTCTCAAGGTATGAGAAGATTGGAGCATATCAAGACAGCATAGCTCTTATAAGAAAAGGAATAATTGATAATGAAAGTTATAGATATGTATATATAGATAGAGAAGGTGATGAAATAATAGAAGCTATATATTCAGATATAAGTTTTTTATTTAAAGAAGGCTTAGCAGTAGCAGAAAAAGATGGAAAATGGGGATTCATAGACAAAAAAGGAAATAAGATAATAGAATTAAAATATGATGAAGCATGGCCTTTTGACGAAGATTTAGCACAAGTAAAAAAAGATGGAAAATTTGGATGTATAGATAAAAAAGGAAGAGAAATAATAGAAATAAAATATGATGAAGTATGGACTTATGAAGAAGGTTTAGTAATAGTACAAAAAGATGGAAAAAGGGGCTTAGTAGATAAAAAAGGAAGAGAGATAATAGAGTTAAAATATGATGTTTTATATGGTTTTGTAGGAGGTTTATCAGCAGTACAAAAAGATGGAAAATGGGGATTTATAGATAAAAAAGGAAGAGAGATAGTAGAGTTAAAATATGATGAAGCATCATATTTTCAAGAAGGTT
>NZ_JH815225.1:130980-212623 GCF_000238095.2 Peptoanaerobacter stomatis | reverse complement strand
ACTATTATAACTATAACACATATATCAAATAGTTGTTATGATACTATTATAAATAAAATATATTTAGTTATATATTTTTTTAACTGTAATTTTTTAAAGGAGGTAATTTTTTTGAATGCAACTGTTATGAAAATTGTTATAGCATTTTTGATATATTATCTGACATCTGATTTGATTTAAAGTCAAAATTTTTTATTATTAATTGTTGCAAATTCAATTTTCATAATATAGCTTAGTAAGAAGAAATAATATAGTTAATTGATTTTAAAAATAAATTATAAAACTCCCAATACATAGTTAATAATTTATTGTAAAGTTGATTCACTATAAAATATTTTTTAGTAAGAGGAGGGAAAAAATTGATACAAGTAGATGTAAGAAGCAGAGTCCCTATATATGAGCAAATCATCAACAGTATAAAACAGATGAGCATAAGCGGAGTATTGCTTCCGGATGAAAAACTGCCTTCAGTAAGAGAGCTTGCAAAAGATATGACCATTAATCCCAATACCATCCAAAAAGCATATCAGGAGCTTGAAAGACAAGGAATAATATATATAAAAAGAGGTCAAGGAACATTTATAAATCCTGATATAAAAGCAAAGAACAAGGAGGAAAAAATGACAAACCTAAAAGAGACTATAAATACTATAGTTGTAGAAAGCATATATTTGGGCATATCAAAAGAAGAACTGATCGAAATAATCAAAAGCATATACGAAAAAAATCAAGTCTAATAAAATCTGATAGAAAGAGGTGAATATAATTATGATAATAGGTGAAAACATATCAAAAAGCTATGATGTACTCCCTGTTATAAAAGATATAAATATCCAGCTTAAAGAAAATTCCATATATGGACTCATAGGTGCTAACGGCGCAGGAAAGACAACACTCATCAAGACACTTTGCGGAATATACATACCAGACTTCGGAAGTGTAAAGTTATTTGACAAAGATGTATACTCTTGCAATGAAATAAGAGAAAATATCGCATATGTACCTGACAGCATTATGTTTTACAACAATTTCACAGTAAAAGATATGAAAAATTTTTATAAAAATATATACCGTAATTGGAACGAAAAAAGATACCAAACTCTAAGAGAAGTATTTACATTTTCAGATAAAAAAAGAATAAAACACCTTTCAAAAGGAATGAAAACTCAATTATCTATATTAATATCACTTAGCTGTATGCCGAAAGTCATACTTATGGACGAACCTACTTCAGGTCTTGATCCTTTTATAAGAAAAGAAGTGCTTAATCTCATAGTACAAGATGTATCCTCAAGAGGCACAAGCGTCCTAATATCAACTCACAACATATCAGAATTGGAACAGATATGCGACAGAGTAGGATTTATGAACAAAGGCGAATTAAAAATACAAGAAGAAATGGAAGATTTAAAATATAAATTCAAAAAATTACAGATAGCTTTTTCCGAAGAAATGAGTGAAGAATTTAAAAAAGAATTTAACCCTACAATTACAAATAAATACGGAAAAGTATATGAAATTGTAGTAGATATGGATTTTGAAATATTTAAGGAGAGCGCTCAAAGATATAATCCTATTTTGCTTGAAAAATTGGATATGACATTAGAAGAAATATTTTTATTCAAAATGGGAGGCGATAATAATGTCAAGCAAGTCACTATTTAACACTACACTGATAAAAAAAGATTTAAAAATACTATCTCCGATACTTTACATTAACATTATATACCTTATATTTTCATATCCTTTCAGATATACGCAGGCAATAATACAATTAAAAAACACAGCTTTTAATTTTTACAGTTTTGAAAATCTCAAAAGCTCTGAAATTTTTATAGTCGGCAGTTTTTTTTCAGCACTTATTGCATTTTTGTGTGCTATAGTACTTTTTGCAAATGAAAAGAATAAAAAGACTATAGAAATATTAAGTGTAGCACCATTTTCAAGAAAACAAATATATATAAACAAAATAATAACAGGACTACTTGTAAGCATAGTTCCTATGATAATAATATATATGATAACATACTTTATAATATCCACTGAGCCTTTGTTGTCATCAGTATTAGAGTTACAATATTTCAGATTTTATATGTATGTTTGTGTACTTATATCACTTGTAGTATTTTCGTATTTTATAATGGTGTCAATGCTTTTCGGCTCTGTTATATCCACATTTATATGCGGAAGTATATTTGCATTTTTGCCGTTAGGATTTTTCCTATTATTAGACGGACTTGTAAATATCCCTGAAAAGTTGATAGATTTCAGTGCAAAATTTACACCTATGATGGCACAGGCGTTTTCTATAATATATAGAAACACAAATATATGGTTTTTACTTGTATATTCGATAATATTCTTGTTGGCGGGATATTTTCTGTTTGAAATGTATAAAATGGAAAAAAACTCCGAATTTTTGACATTCAAATGGACAGAACCGGTATTTAAAATCGGTGTATTCTTATGCTCTGCAGTATTAGGTGCAAATATTATGAAAGTTATGCTTTACGATATATCAAGATTTGAAACTATGAACGAAATATTAGGATTTATAGTAGGCGGTGTATTAGGATATTTTATACCGAAAGCAATAATTTCAAGAAATAAAGTAGCATAGGAGGTATGATATGAAAACTAAAAAAATAATCATAATATTATTATTTGTTATATATATAGCATTTTCATATGTAGCGAATAGCAATGTAAGTATGTTTAAATATTCCGAATTTGCAAAATTGAATCTATATGATTATACCAACAGATTTAACGCTTCTACAATATGCGATATAAAAAATGTAAATTACTACGATAGAAGATATTCTAATATTTTTAGAGAATTCGATGTATATTATTATAATGAAAATAAAATTATATGCTATGTAACCAATTTGACAGATGTAGACAAGTTAATTGAAGATGAAAAAATAACAAATACAAGTAATATAGACTTTAAAAAGCATAAATTTAATCTTCCGATAGATAAAGAAGAATATCAAAACTTTTTCGGTGATGATTTTACTAAAGTAAAGCAAGAGGCTAAAGTTATAGGTAAAGATGCAAACGGATATTCAAAATTCGATATTTCACCTGACGCACTAATACTCCTTACTGAAGATAACAATATAATATCATATGCTTATATAGACAACAGACTTATCGACACAAGAGATATTATGAACAAAAAATACAAAAATAATATATATGGCAAAGGAAATGACATAGATATGAAAATAGAAAGAGATGAAAAAGGAACATACAATAAGTATAAGCTTGTAGAAGTAAAATTAGAAAAAGAATATAAAGAAGAAGATAACTAAAAGTTACTTAACCCTCCATTTCAAATGGGGGGTTAAGTTTTCCAATTATTATTGTGGAGTGTAAATACTTTTGTGTATAATCTTTTCCTATTTAAATAGATATTATCATCATCTTTCATTTTTCAATTCTACTGAATTTATGCAAAAAAACTAAGTAAAAAATTACTTAGTGATATTATCTATATTATATATTTTCTTGATATAAGAAAAATGGCATTAAAGATTTGTTCTTTGTTACTAATATTATTTTTTTGCTTATACATTCAAATGATTTTATATAATAATCTTTTAATTTTACTTTCTTCATCATAAATTATACCTCCTAAAAAATATTAACTCTTTATTATAGCATAATTTACATAATTTATTTTGGGCTAAGTTAAAAACTTATCATAGGCTATATTGTCCTTAGATAATGTATAAATCGGCTTTATCAAAACTCTCTAAGGTATGCCTCCGCTCATTCCTATGAGCAGGCGTGCTATCAATAGTAACCCGTACTAAAGCTACACGCAAGTATCATTAATCATCGCTCTTATATTTATTAAAATAAATATAGTCATCGCGGTCGATATCTAATGGTGCAGAGGAAGGGACTTGAACCCTCACGCCATCAATTAGCATACGCCCCTCAAACGTACGTGTCTGCCGATTCCACCACCTCTGCACATTACTAAATTATTTTATCATAAATTTAAAATTTTTCAAGCATTTTTTTATTTTATACTATTAGCTAATAAGATAATAAGAATTTATTTTTGTATAAGCTAAAAAATTTATTCTTTTATATTAATCTCTAATAAAGCTATGTGTATATTAAACGAAAAATTAATATGTCCATATAAATCAAAAAAATGGAACTGTTGCAAAATACTGAAATTCATAGCAACAGCTACATTTTTTACTAAACACTATTTAAAATATACTAAAATATATTAAAAAATATCTATATTAAATAGTATATAGATTCCATATTACTTTACAAAAATATAATTATTTATAATCTATAATTCCAGGTACATACCCTAAATCTTTTATCATTTCTATATCATCTGTTATTGTAATTCCTGAAGTTGTAAGCAAATTTCCTGATATAGCGGAGTTTGCTCCTGACTTGAAGCAAGATTTTCCTTTGTCTTCCAAAAGTCCTCTTCCACCGGCTAATCTTATTGACGCATCAGGCAATATAAATCTATATATAGCCACTATCCTTCTCATATCATCAGTTGTCAACTTTTTATTATTTTCAAAAGGCGTTCCTGATATTGCGTTTAACATATTTATAGGTACGGATTTTATTCCTAATTCTCTTAAATCCAACGCCATATCTATCCTATCCTCATATGTTTCTCCTAATCCCATTATTCCACCGCTACATACTTCCAATCCTGCTCTTTTCGCAGCTTTTATTGAATTTATTTTATCATCATATGTATGTGTAGTGCATATATTTGCAAAATTATTTCGTGAAGTTTCGAGATTGTTATGTATCCTTACAATTCCGGCATCCTTTATATATCTAAATTCATATTCATCGAGCAATCCGAAAGATGCACATATTTTCGTATCAAAATCTGCCAATATTTTTTTTATTACATTGCACATATATTCCAATTCTTTTTTATTCAATTTTTTACCTGATGTAACTATTGAATATCTGAAAATTCCACTTTCAAGATTATTTTTTGCAAGTGATATTATTTCGTCTTCTGCAAGAAGCGGATAATAAGCTACATCTGTATGATAAAATGATGATTGTGCACAAAACTTACAATTTTCCGAACATTTTCCGCTCTTTCCGTTTACTATAGAACATAAGTCAAAATTGTTACTACATATATTTTCTCTTATTTCATCTGCACAATCACATAAAATTTCAAGCGGTGCGTCCACAAGCGACAATGCTTCATCTTTATCTATAAGTTTTCCGTTCAATACTTCATTTTTTAACTCTATAACCCAATTCAATTTATACACCTCTATTGTCAATTAATTTACAATAGATATGATACAATACTAAAATAATATTGTCAACCATAGTTTTAGTGTATATATACAATTTACATATTTTTATTCGTGTTTTTGCACCAATCTATAATCATAATATGAGGAGGTAAATACCAATACTATGCCTATAAAACTGTACAATCCAATATTTTGATTAAAAAATATTATGCTTAATATCGCCGCAAATATCACGCTTGTATATGTATATATACTTACTTTGCTTGCAGGTGAATATCTATATCCCATAGTTAGACAAGTCTGTCCTAATCCTGCAAACACACCTATCCCTATCAATAACAATATTTCATAAATGTTAGGCATTACAAAATTCATAACTACGAACGGAAACGAACATATAGTTGAAAATAAAGAAAAGAAAAATACTATTGTATAAGGCTTTTCAAATTTATTTGCATATGAAAGTGCCATATGTGATATAGCTGTAAGTATTGCAGAAAGCATAGCTATTAAAGATGGGAAAGTCTGTGAATCAAACTTGGGTCTTACTACAAACATAGCTCCTATAAAAGCAATTATAACACACAAGGTCTTGTTTCTATCAAGCGCTTTTCTTGCTAATATAGCAGAAAATATTGTTATGTATATAGGCGAGCTTTTCTGTAATATTGACGCATCTGATAATGTCATATGATTAGTTGCATAAAAAAAGCAACATACTCCTGTATATCCGAAAAATGCCCTTAAAAAAAGATATTTTCTATTTTCTCTTTTTCCAAAAAAAGACTCTTTTCTCTTAAAAATTACAAAAAATGTTATAAAAAATGTAATTAAATTTCTAAAAAAAATTTGCTCCATAAGTGGTATATTCTTACCGGAAAACTTTACGCAAACTTGCATAACAGAAAACCAAAAAGAAGAAAGTATTATAAAAAATATAGCTTTTCCGGTAGTATTATCTTTATTAACCATAAAATAATCCTCTTATAAATTATATTTTTCACTATCTAATTTAATTTTAACACACAAACCAAAAAATATAAATCCTAATTTGAATATTTATAAATCTATACCTTTTTTGTTTCAAATATATCAACTGAGTGTATAATACAAATGTAAATCATTTTTAATAAATACATTTTTATATATAAGGAGAATTTCTATGAAAAGTAAAAATAAAATTTCTGTTATAGGTGCCGGATTTGTAGGTTCTGCAATAACTTTTGCTCTGATACAATCAGGTATTGCTTCAAATATTGTAATGGTAGATTTAAATAAGGATAAGGCTGAGGGCGAAATAATGGATTTGGCACACGGTGCCGCTTTTGTAAAGTCGGTAGATTTAAGTGCAGGAGATTATAAAGATACGGCTGACAGCGATATAGTAATAATAACTGCCGGCGCCGGACAAAAACCCGGAGAAACAAGATTGGACTTAATCAAAAAAAATGTAGCAATTTTCAAATCTATGATACCTCAAATAACAAGATATTCTCCAAATGCAATACTTCTTGTAGTATCAAATCCTGTTGATATATTGACATATGTAACTTATAAATTATCAGGCTTTCCTGCAAAAAGGGTAATAGGAAGCGGTACTGTACTTGATTCATCAAGATTGAAATATGAAATTTCAAAAGAGTTTGATCTTGATGCAAGAGCAGTTCATGCATATATAATAGGTGAACATGGAGACAGCGAGTTTCCTGTGTGGTCATCAGCATTTATAGGAGCAATATCATTTCATGATTATTGCGAAACTAATGGGCTTGATGAAGAAAAATTAAAAGAAAAATTATCTAAAAATGTAAGAGATGCAGCATATCTGATAATTGAGAAAAAAGGCTATACTAACTATGCAATAGGACTTGCAGTAAACAGAATAGTTGAGGCTATATTAAGAGACGAAAAATCTATACTTACAGTATCTACTTACAACTCAATAGATGATGTATATTATTCAGCACCTAATATTGTCGGACAAAACGGTCAAGTCATAAAAATATGCCCTAAATTGACTGATTTGGAAACAGAACAATTGGAAAACTCTAAAAAAGTGCTTAAAGAAGTGCTTGATCAAATAGATCTCAGATAATTTAACAATACTATAAAAAAATCACAACTTCTCTTATATAAAAAGAGCAGCTGTGATTTTTTTATGCTATCATACTTGTATTATCGTCTTTTTGATTTTTTTCTTGTCTAATATATGTTACTTCCGGCATAAGCTCGCTGGTAATCTGTTTCAAAATTCCTTGAAATGTATTCATTTCTTCATCTGTCAATTTTTCTTTAAGCCTATTTATTACCAAGTCTACATATCTTTTCTTTATATCATTATATTTATAATATTTATCAGTAAGTTCAAGATAATATTCCCTTTTATCATCATCAGATTGTATTTTTCTTACATAGCCTTTTTTTACAAGTGACGTTATTCTATAAGCCGTATTAGGCTGTGACGCTCCCATAAATTCTGTAAGTTGAGATATAGTAGGTCTATTTAATGCATAAATAATATCCACGCAAAAAACTTCCATCAAACTTAAACTTGGATTTCTTTTTTCAAATTTTTTGAATATTATTTTATAAAAATTTATCTTGAATTTGTCATAAATTTCATTAAATAGTTCTTCTACCGTTTGCATTGCAATCCTCTTTCTAAAATTTAATACCTTTAGTTAACATAATACCAATCTTAAATACTTGTTTTATCAAAATTAAAGTCAATTACAATATATTTTCCCATAAGCCTAAATACTATTAGTACCAAACAACCGTATTTTTAAAAATACCATTTTAATATATGAAAATCAAAGTATTTGAGATTGGTATTAAAAGTTGTTCAATTATGGTCAATTACTTTATATCTTAATTTATTACAAATTTAAGCTCAGCTGTACAAACAACTTTGTCATTTACTATGGCCTTTGCCTTTCCCATACCGAATACTCCTCGTTGCTCGGTAAGCTCACATTCCAACCTTAATATATCTCCAGGCTTAACCTCTCTTTTAAATCTGACTTTGTCCGCCCCTGCAAACAATGCAATTTTTCCCTTGTTTTCTTCTTTTGATAATATAGCTACAGCTCCTGTTTGAGCCATAGATTCTAATATCAAAACTCCGGGCATTACAGGATAATTGGGAAAATGTCCGTTAAAAAATTCTTCATTAGCTGTAACCGCTTTTTCTCCTATTGCAAATTCTCCCTCTTTGTAATCCAATATCTTATCTATTAGCAAAAATGGATATCTGTGAGGTATTATTTTTTTTATTTCATTTATATAAAGCATTAAATTGCTCCTTTATAGTTTTATACTATTAAAATTTAAAAGTAATTAATAATCTGCATTGCAAAATCATATTAATTATATTAAAGTATTTTCTTTTCTCATAAGGATAGATGCATTATGTCCTCCAAATCCAAATGAATTACTAAGAGCATAATCTATTTGTGCATTGACACCTACATTTGGAACTATGTTTAAATCACATTCTTCATCGGGCACTTTATAGTTCAAAGTAGGAGGTACAAAATCATTATTCATAGCAAGTATTGTAAATATCGCCTCAACTGCACCGCTTGCTCCAAGCAAGTGTCCTGTCATAGATTTTGTAGAACTAACATACATATCATAAGCTCTTTTACCGAACACATTTTTTATAGCTTTTGTTTCACACATATCGTTAAGTTTAGTTGATGTTCCATGTGCATTTATATATACTATTTGTGATTTGTCCACATTTTCAGCGTCCAATACCGCATTTTCCATAGCTTTTTGTGCAAATATTCCTTCAGGATTAGGAGATGTTATGTGCTCAGCATCACAAGTTGTACCATATCCGTCTATTATTGCATATATTTTGGCGTTTCTTTTCCTTGCGTGTTCCAAATCTTCCAAAACTAATATTCCTGCACCTTCACCCATTACAAATCCATCTCTTTCTTTGTCAAAAGGTATGCTTGCTCTTGATATATCGTTGTGAAGATTAAGTGCTTTCATCGCTGTAAATCCACCTGTTCCGAGTGGTATTATACAAGACTCGCTTCCTCCTGCAAACGCATAATCTAAATATCCATGACGTATAAGTCTCATAGCCTCGCCTATAGCCATAGTGCCTCCTGCACAAGCCGTTACAGGACAATTACACATTCCGTTTAATCCTAATTCTATCGCTATATATGCTGATGTCATATTCACTATTGACATAGGTACAAAAAATGGAGATATATTGTCATATCCTTTTCTTACACCTTTTTCAGTCTCTTTTTGTATTGTATCCAAACCGCCTATACCTGATGATATTATTGTACCTATTTTATCTCTATCAATTTCATCTAAGTTAAGTCCGCTGTCTTCTAATGCCATCTTGGCTGCTATAACTCCGAATTGATTTACCCTATCCATTCTTCTCATAGCTTTTCTATCTAAATATTCCTCTATCTTCAAATCTTTTACTTCACCGGCTATTTTCACTATCTGATTCGAAGTATCAAATTGCTTTATATAATCTATCCCGCAATAAGAATTTTTTATATTGTTCCAAATATCTGTAAGAGTGTTGCCGATAGGCGTAACTCCTCCCATTCCCGTTACTGCTACATATCTTCTCATCCTAAACTTAAACCTCCATCTACAACTATGACTTGACCTGTTATATAATCAGAATTAGCTAAAAATGAAACTGTCTTTGCAATATCTTGTGTATTTCCTATTTTTCCAAGAGGAATTTTCTTAGATACTTCATCAATAAATTCTTTTGGAAATTTTCCAACCATATCTGTATTTATAAAACCTGGTGCTATTGCATTTACCGTTATATTTCTTTTAGACAATTCTTTTGCCAATGTTTTTGTAAGACCTATAAGACCGGCTTTTGCCGATGAATAGTTTGCTTGCCCCGCATTTCCGTAAAGTCCGCTTACACTTGATATGTTTATTATCTTTCCGCTTCTCTGTCTAACCATTATCTTAGAGGCAAATCTGCTACAATTAAATGCTGACACTAAATTAGTCTGTATTACCTCCATAAAATCATCTATATTCATCTTCAATATCAAATTATCCTTAGTAATGCCGGCATTATTCACAAGAATATCTATTCTGCCAAACTCAGACATAGCTTCACTTATCAGATTTTCACAGTCTTTTTCAAGCGATAAATCACCTTTTACAATTATGGCTTTTACACCGAATTCTTCGCATTCTTTTTGTACTTCTTTGGCACTTTCTTCACTATTTTGATATGATATAGCTACATTATAGCCATCTTTTGCCAGTTGAATGGCTATTGCTTTTCCGATTCCTCTACTTGCTCCGGTTATTATTGCTGATTTATTATCCATTTATATCTCCAAAATTTTTATTTATTAAAATCTATATAATTTAATTATTTCGATAAAAAATAGTTTCTATTTTCTATTTTTTATTTTTATTAAAAACTGTTAAATATATTTTTATACTAAAATACAATAGAACAGTAAAAAATAGTGTTTTGTAAATTTAATAAAATAGAAAATATTTATAAACTTTTATTATATAAATTATCTATTATTCTATTAGAAATCAGTATAAAATTATAAACTCTCCATATCCTTGACAAAGTTTTCAAGTGTTTCCACAGAATATATTTCATATACTTTTTTACTTGGATCTACTTTTTTCATAAAACCTTTTATAACTGAAGAAAATCCTATTTCAACAAATACATCTATGTCCTGTTTTATGATATTTTCTAATTCTTTTCCAAAATGTACAGTATTTTTTACTTGTTTTACCATTATCTGTTTACATTTATCTTCATCGTATATATCTTGAGAATATATACTTGCATCTAAATTTAAGCCTACAGGTATTATAGGTTCACTGAATTTTATATCCTTGAATATATGTTCCAATTCTTCGGATGCACTTTGCATATAAGAAGTATGAAAAGCATTGCTGACTTTAAGTGCAAGTGCCTTTCTGACACCATTTTCTTTTAACACAGATACTACTTCATCTACTGCATTTTCTTCTCCTGCTATAACTATTTGTCCAGGACAATTAAGGTTTGATATTTCTACAGGATACTCACCTTTTTCGCTTATTTCTTCGCAAGTATTTCTTACAAGTGTTTCATCTGCTCCTATTATAGCCATCATTTTACATTTCATCTTGCTGTTTTGTGCCATAGCAAGACCTCTTTTTTCAGCTATTTTCATAGCATCTTTATCAGTTAAAATATTACTTGCATAAAATGCACTATATTCTCCTATACTAAGGCCTCCTACTATTGACGGAAATATATTCTTCTCATTCAATATCTTAGTAATACCTATTTGAAAAGCTACCATTATAGGTTGTGTATATTGAGTTTGAGCTATTTCTTCATCTGATTTTTCAAATGAATACTCCTTTAAATCAAAGTGCAAGTTTATGCTGTCATAAAAATCTTTGAATATAGGATAATTATCATAAAAGTCTTTACCCATACCCATTTTTTGACTACCTTGACCACCATATAAAAAACATATTTTCATAAATTATCACCTTATTTTAATTTGCTAACAAGTTCTTCAATTACTTCTTTTACGCTCTTTATTTCTTTGCCGTTTCCAGCATTTGCACCGCAAAAGAAAAGTCCGTTTTCATAATCTCCTCTTACTGCATTTATAAGTGCTTCCGTTATACAATATATAGTAGTTTTAGGATTGCAGGCTTGAATACAATCTATACATCTTGTTGGTGCTATTCTGCCTAAGCTTATTTTTTGTAAAAATGGTGTATTTACCGCCCTACCTATAAGACCTACAGGTGATTTCATAATTCTCAAATCATCTTTGGTACTTTGCTGAATAACTTTTTTGTAGCCATCTGACGCATCGCACTCATTAGTGAGTATAAACGGTGTTGCCGCCTGTACACCATCTGCACCGAGACTTATAATCTCATTTACATCTTCCGGAGAATTTATTCCTCCTGCTGAAAAAAATGGTATCTTTCCGATTATACTCTCATTACTCTTCAAATATTCAAATACTTGCTTAGTTATATTTTGTATGCTGAACTGTTCATCTTCAACTTCTTCTTTTGAAAATCCTAAATGTCCTCCTGCTCTCGGACCTTCCACAACTATAAAATCAGGAAGTCTTTGATAGCTGTTTTTCCATTTTGTTATTATAAGTCTCAAAGCTCTTGCACTTGATACTATCGGTGCTATCATAACATTGCTTCCTTTTACAAGTTCAGGAAGGTTTATAGGTAATCCTGCACCTACTATTATTGCATCTATTTTTTCTTCAGCTGCAACTTTCACATACTCTTCGAAATTATTTATAGCCCTCATTATATTTACAGCTATAATACCGCTACCTTTTGCAATCTCTCTAGCTTTTTGCAATTCTTTTCTAAAAGCTCTCTTATTCGCTTCTATCGTGTTTGTATAAAAGTCTTTTTCTTCATATCCTATATCAACCATTGATATTACTCCAACTCCACCTTCTCTTGCAACACTTCCCGCAAGATTTCCAAGTGAAATTCCTATACCCATACCTCCTTGAATTATAGGATACTTTAAGGAAAACTTACCTATTTTCATCTCTTTTAGTTTTATACTTTTCACCTATTTTCTCCCATTCACTATAATATTCAGACATAAGTCTTTCTATAGTTTCTTCAACTGTACTGATTTTGTTTATCTGTCCGACAACTAAACCTGCCATAACGGAGCCGTTGCTTGTATCTCCATCTAATACCGCCTTTTTCATTGAGCCTAAAGTGAATTTTTCAAGCTCCATTTTATCTTCACCTTTTCTCTCCATAGCCAAGTATTTTCTTGACATATCATTTTTTATAAGTCTGACAGGCATACCTATGCTATATCCTGTGACTGTGATATTATTGCTTGATGCTTTCAATATCGCATTTCTATAATTTTCATGTATAGGACACTCTTTTGTTGCCAAAAAAACTGTTCCCATTTGCATACCTTGAGCTCCTAATATTTCAGCGGCCACCATTTGTTTGCCGTTACACATACCTCCTGCAGCTATAACAGGTATTTTTACTTCCTGAACAACCTCACTCACTATAGTCATAGTTGTCATAGGTCCAATATGTCCACCGCTTTCACATCCTTCTGCTATTACAGCATCTGCTCCATATTGCTCAACTCTCCTTGCAAGTGTAGAATTAGGAACTACAGGAACTACTTTAATTCCTTCTTTTTTCCAGCTTTCTATATATTTTGACGGGTTTCCTGCTCCTGTGGTAACTACCGGTACTTTCTCTTCAATTACAATCTTTGCAAGCTCATCTATTTGCGGATGTAAAAGCATAAGATTTACTCCAAATACACCATCTGTCTTACTTTTACATACTCTTATTTCTTCTCTTAAAGTATCCTTATCCATTCCTCCTGATGCTATTACTCCCAATGCACCTGAATTAGATACAACAGACGCAAAACTTCCGGTAGATATATTTGCCATACCACCTTGAAGTATAGGATATTTAATTCCCAATAATTTATTTATCATACATTCCTCCAACTACCACTTAACATAATAAGAAACCCATGTGAGACCGCCACCGAATCCACAAAATATTACTTCATCACCTTTTTTTAGCATACCTTTTTTATTAACTTCATCTAATATAAGAGGTATACTTGCTGATGAAGTATTCCCTACACTTTGCAAATTCATAGGAAATTTATCAATAGGAACATTCCATTTTCTGCAAGCTGACTTTAATATTTTTTCATTTGCCTGATGAGATATAAAATAAGTTATATCTTCAGGTTTTTTATTTAACTTTGCAAGTACGTTCTCTATACTTTTAGTAATTACATCTACTGCAAATCTGTATACCTTTTTACCATCCATACTTACATAATTTTCAGATTCCCTAAAATCTCTCAACTTTAATGCGTCTGCTGAATAACTTGCACCAAAATCACAAGCACTTACATCATTATTTTTTTTAACTAAAACACCGCCTGCACCATCTCCAAAAAGTACAGCAGTATTTCTGTCATTTAAATTTATTATACCTGATAATTTTTCTGCTCCTATGACTATCCCATAATCTCCTTCTTGTAAAATACCTTCTATAAGAGTAACTCCACCTGCAAAGCCACTGCAAGCCATATTTATATCAGTTGCAAAAATATCCTCATTTAGACCAAGAAAATTTTGCACATGACAAGCCATATTAGGCATAAGGCTGTCAGGAGTTAAACTTGAAACTATAACCGCTTTTATTTTACTTCTTTCCTCTTCGGTAAGTTCAAATCCTTCGCATACTTTTGAAATCATATCAGATGTTGTTTCATTCTTTGCAAAATGTCTTACCTTTATACCTGTTCTCGAACTTATCCACTCGTCAGAAGTATCAAGATATTTTTCAAATTCTGAGTTTTCTACTATTTTCTCAGGTAGATATGATGATGTTTTCTTAATTTCTAACCCCATTTATCTCTCCCATGCTGAAAAATTTTTCTTTTTTTGATTTTAACACATTTTCTTTGCTCATATCCATTAATTTAAGCAGATGATATTGTATTGTTCTATCTAATCTTAAAAAATTTCTTTTCTTAGCTTCTTCACTGCTCCAATCATCTTCTTTTACTATGTCATCTGCCACACCAAAATCAAATAATTCTTTAGCTGTAAGTTTCATAATGCTTGCCGCCTCTTTAGCTCTGCTTGCATCTTTCCATAATATAGTAGCAAAACCTTCAGGTGAAAGCACAGAATATATGCTGTTTTCCATCATTATAACCTTATTTGCTACAGCAAAAGCCAAAGCTCCTCCACTTCCACCTTCTCCTGTAAATACTGCAATAGTAGGTACTGTAAGCCTACTCATACAAGCAATACAAGATGCTATAGCTTCTCCTTGGCCTCTTTCCTCAGCTCCTATTCCAGGATATGCTCCCGGTGTATCAATGAAGGTTATAACAGGTCTTGAAAACTTTTCAGCTTGCTCCATAAGTCTTATTGCTTTTCTATATCCTTCAGGATTTGGCATACCGAAATTAAATTTTATATTTTCAGATATTTCCTTGCTCTTTCTCATACCGATAAAAGTAACAGGTATTCTGTGAAATAATCCTATCCCTCCAAAAACACAAGGATCATCTGCGAAAAATCTGTCTCCATGCAAAATAATTTGTTTTTTTATAATATTTTCTGCAAACTCATGAGCCTTAGGCCTTTCCTTATCTCTTGCCCTACACACCGTATCATAAGCATATGAGTTGTCAATATATCCCATTTGTTCCATCTTAATCTCCTAAAAATCAAACCTTTTTATAAAACTTATCTATAATTAAATTGCAAAAATTAAACTCTATTAATTGATTGTTCTTACATTCTTATGCAATCTTATAAGCGTATATATATATTCCTTGAGATTTTCTCTTGGAACTATGTCATCCAAAAATCCATGCTCTAATAAAAATTCTGCACTTTGAAATCCTTCCGGTAAATCTTGTCTTATAGTTTGTTTTATTACCCTCGGTCCTGCAAAACCAAGATGCGCATGGGGTTCTGATATTATTATATCAGCAATAGATGCAAAGCTTGCAATTACTCCTCCTGTTGTAGGATTAGTCATACAAGATATATACAATAATTTAGCCTCGTTATGCTCATTTACAGCCATTGTCGTCTTAGCCATCTGCATAAGAGAATATATTCCTTCTTGCATTCTTGCTCCACCTGATGCACTGAATACCACAACAGGTAAATTATTTTCCTTAGCGTATATAAATGTTCTGCTTATTTCTTCACCGACATAACTTCCCATAGAACCCATAAAATAATTAGGGTCCATAACACATACTACAACTCTCTCGTCTTTTATATTACCTACCGCACTTAAAACAGCCTCCATAGAGTCAGTTTTTTTTCTCATATCAACTTGTTTTTCCTTATAATTAGGAAAATTTATAGGGTCATATATATCAGGATTTTTAGATATGACATCATACGAATCCAATATACTCTTTATTCTGCTAACCGCAGGCATTTTAAAATACAAATTACAATTAGGACAAATATAGTTTGATTTTTCTACAGCACTTTTTTTAACCTCTTTTTTACAATGACTGCAAGTGATAGTAGAACTCTTGGCAAACGAAAGCAATTTACTTCCTATATTTTCAAATTTCATAAAAACTCCATTCATATAAAATTTATACTCATTAGATATAATAATTAAAAAAATAAGTTATAGATATATCTTTTTTAATTATTTAAAAATTCATATTAATACTATATATTTTTTAATGAATATTCATTATATTTATAAACTTACACAAAAATTCTATTTTCATTATAAATAAAAATGATTAGCAGAATAAAAAATAAGTTAATCTTTTTACACCCCACTAATCATTTTATACTTTTTTAATTCAATTATTTGTTATTTTCAAGATAGTCAACTATATCTTTTACTGTTTGAAATTTTGTAAACTCTTCATCAGGTATCTTAACAGATAACTTGTCTTCTATTTGAGTAGCTATATCTAACGCATCAAGAGAATCAGCATTCAAATCATCTGTCAGATTGCTCTCCAATTTTATATTTTCTTTATCAGTTCCCAAAACTTCTGCTATTATCTCTTGTACTTGTTCAAACATATTCTTTCTCCTTTAATTTATAAATATATAAAATTTTTTATATAAATTATTTTATATATTTTTTTTGATTTGTCAAGAATTTTTTTCTAAAATTTATATTTAATGATAAACACTAATTAAAATTATATTATAATTATGTACTTAAAAATTCATGTTTTTTTAATCACAAATTATATAAAGCTTAAAGACTTTATAATTTGAAATAATATTTATACTACTTTCTAATAAAATTATAGATAACCTATATAATATATAACCGTTAATATACATAGTTTATTGAAAGAATTTTAATTATTATGATTTTCCATTTTAGTATTATGATAAATTATACGCCGAAAATAAAATTAGTATATTAATGATGATATTTTATAACTATATTTTTAATAATAATATGGGATAAATACCAAATAAGTTTTACAAATAGCATAAAAGAATTATATAATATATTATAATCATATTTTGCATTGAAAAAATAATTATAATGTGCTAATATAAATCATATAATTCTGTTATATTTTTATAAAATATTGGATAATACCATACCAATAATTAAATTGTTTTCTATCTCCTATTTTATTTTTATAGGAGAATATTATTTTATTAAAAGCTACTATATAAACTATATTGTAAAGGAGTGCAATTATCATGTTTTTAAAAAAATCTAAAAATGACAACATGGAAATTAGCAAAAAAAAGTTTTTGGGTATTGGATTTAAACTCAGCTCTATAATAGCTGCGGTACTGATTCTTATATTAGGTGCCAAAACTGTCTATGACTCTGCAAGCAATTACAGATATGCTATAAAGACCAATGAATCCATAGAGCTTGAAAAAACTCGTAAACTCGCTTTAGAAATCGAATCTATGTTTAACGGTATGTACCAAAGTGCAAAAGATATGGAAATAATAGTTGAACAAATTTTGGAAAGTCCTGTAGAAGAAAGAAGCAGAAATCTCGTAATCAAGAGTCTTGAAAAAATAACTCTTAACAACCCTGATATAGACTCTATCGGAATATTTTTTGAACCCAATGCCTTCGATGGAAAAGATGAACAATATAAAACTCCAGACAATCCTACAGGAAGATTTGGACCATATGCTGTTTCATCCGGAAATACAGTTTCAATGAAAACAATAGTTCCAAAAGATGAAGCATGGTATACAAAACCTATGCAAGATAAAACCAATGTGCTACTTCCTCCTTATACCTCCGTTTCCGATAATCTTATTACGAGCTTGTCAATCCCCATACAACACAATGGAAATGTAGTAGGTGTAGTAGTAGCTGTTTTAAATTTGGATACTTTTCAAGAAAAAATAGAAAAAATAGAAGGTGTATCCAAAAATAACATCAAAACTATATTGGCACGCAACGGAACAATAGTAGCCAACTCATATGACAAAGCCTTGCTCACTAAAAATGTTGCAGAAAACGATGAAGGTACAAGAAATGCAATAGAAAATGCAAATAATGATAAAGAAACTATGATTAATAGGAAATCCACTTTAACTGGAGATATGTCAAAAGTTATATATGTTCCTATTAAAATAAAAGGCGTAGATAAAAGCTGGGTATACAGTTCTACAAATGCACTCAGTTCATTTACAGCCTATGCAAGATATAATATGTATTTAACAATAATCATAAGCATAGTTATGATTTTAATAATAATACTTGTAGTATCTACATCTATCAGAAAAATGGTAAGTTTCCCACTGTCAGCTGTGCAATCCGCCATAGGTAAAATGGCAGAATATAATCTTGATGTAGAAGAAGATTCTCTTAAAGTAAGAGCATATAGAAACAATAATGATGAAATAGGCGCAATGTTAAGAAGTATCAGACTAATGGTAGATAACCTAAAGAGCCTTATAACTTCTATATCTTCAAATACTCAAAATGTAGCAGCTACTGCAGAAGAGTTGACAGCTACATCACAAAGCACATCAGAATCATCTCAAGAAGTGGCAAGTGCAGTCGGAAATATAGCACAAGGAGCTACATCACAAGCACAAGACACACAAAGTGCTGCGCAAAGTATAGAGCGTTCAAATTCTTTATTAAGCGAAATGATTGATATATTAGAACAACTTTCAGAATCCACGAATACAATATATGCTAAAAAAGAAGAAGGTAATGAAGTTCTTAAAGAGCTTATAGAAATATCAGAAGAAAATCAAAATATACAATCAAAAGTAAGTGAAGTAATATTTGATACTAATAAGAGCACAGAAAAAATATCAACAGCATCAGAAATGATACAATCAATATCAGATCAAACAAATCTTCTTGCACTTAATGCCGCGATAGAAGCTGCAAGAGCAGGAGAAGCAGGTAAAGGCTTTGCAGTAGTGGCAGAAGAAATAAGAAAATTGGCAGAACAATCAGCAGGTTTCACAGAAGAAATAAGAAAAGTAATAGATGAATTAAAAGTAAAATCAGAAAGTGCCGTATCAATGATGCAATCTGCAACAGATATGTCAAACAAGCAAGAAGAAAAAGTAAACGAAACAGGCAAGAAATTTGAAGAAATATCAACAGCTGTAGAAAACAGTAAAAAAATAGTAGATAATATAAATTCTTCATCAAAGAAAATAGAACAAGAAAATCAAAATGTTATAAGAGTAGTAGAAAACTTATCTGCAATAGCTGAAGAAAATGCAGCTACAACCCAGCAAGCTGCCGCGTCAGTAGATTCACAAACAGAATCAATTCAAGATATATCAAAAGCAAGTGAAAATCTTGCAACAATAGCCACAGACTTACAAGAAGAAGTATCAAAATTCAGATTTTAATTTATAAAATTGTTATAAAATTGATTTATTTTATACGAAACTTCATTAATAATGTTCATTACAAAAGATAAATTATTTTTTATGATAATTAGGCAAAATTAATTACACAATATAATTTTATTCACTAATAAAATAAAAAAATGGCTTTTTTAATAAATGTACTGCATTGTTAAAAACAGCCATTTTTATTTTATATTAATTCTAATGCTACTATCCAATCAAATATATTTTAGTTTAAATAATATTTAGTCAAAATATTAATTTATTTACAAATTTATGCAACTTGCTATATTTTTTTAAATCTGTTATAATTTCAATGGTTATATTTTTATTTTAATCAAAATCAAATATATTGTTAATTTATAGTAAATTAACTTTAAAATAAATCAAAAATATATTGTAAAATTCATAAATGGATGATTTATAAAATATCTATTAAACTTATAATAAAATTAATTTATACTGTTTTATAATGTAATAATAGATAACTTATATGAACAGTAAATACATTTTTGTTGTACTTTATTAAATTTATGAAATGGTGTTTTTTATTGTTCTATTAAGTTATAGTATCACCATTATAATACTAATAAAAAAACGAATTTCAATTTTAAATTTACCAAGCTATTATAATATAGTAAAGCAAACTATAAGAGAGATTAACATGGACAATTATAATCCTTATTTTATGAGACTTGCACTTAAAAATGCTGTAAAAGCTTATTATAAAAATGAAGTTCCTGTCGGCTGTGTAATCATAAGAAACAACGAGATTATAGCACAAGCATACAATACCAAAAATGCAGAGCAATGCGTTACAAGACACGCTGAATTAATAGCAATAGAGCAAGCCTCTAAAAATAAAGGCAGTTTTATATTGGACGATTGTGAAATGTATGTTACATTAGAGCCTTGTCTTATGTGCATAGGTGCAATAATACAAAGCCGTATAAAAAAACTGTATATAGGTGCAACAGACGAAACTATGGGCTCTGTCATATCCAAAATTCCAATTATAAAAGATGAGCTTGTATATCCTTACAAATTGGACTATTCATTTAAAAAAACTATAAGTTCAAAAATATTGACCAGATTTTTCAAAAAAATACGTAAAAAAGATAAAATATAACAAACAAATTTATTAATACCATATAAAAATAAATTACAAGGAACGATATTAATGGAATTAGATAAACTCAACGAAAAACAAAAACAAGCAGTTATTACTACAGACGGTGCACTATTGATATTGGCAGGTGCAGGTTCAGGAAAGACAAGAGTAATTACAAACAAAATAGCATACTTGATAGAAGAAAAAAATGTAAACCCATATAATATACTCGCAATAACTTTCACAAATAAAGCTGCAAAAGAAATGCAAAGCAGAGTTGAAGACCTCATAGGTATAGATTCAAAAAGAGTATGGATAAGCACATTTCACGCTTTTTGTACAAGAATATTGAGATATGAAGCTTCACATATTCTATACGAAAATAATTTTACAATATATGACACACAAGACAAACAAGTGCTTATAAAAAATTGTATGGATATTCTCGGATATGACAAAGAAACTCTCAATATAGCATCAGTTGCAAGTGAAATTTCAAGAGCAAAAGATTCTATGGTTTCGGTAGATGATTACGAAGCTGAAGCGACATCTGATTATAGAAATAGCAAAATAGCAAGAGTATACAGACTTTATCAGGAAGAACTCAAAAAAAATAATGCTATGGACTTTGATGATCTGATATACAACTGTATAAGACTATTTAAATTGCATAAAGAAGTTTTGGGAAAATATCAAGATAAATTTGAATATATAATGGTAGACGAGTATCAAGATACAAACTACTCCCAATATCTGCTCATAAAAATGATCTCACAAAAACACAAAAATATCTGTGTTGTCGGAGACGATGATCAATCAATCTACGGTTGGAGAGGTGCAGATATAAGAAATATATTGGAATTTGAAAAAGATTTTGAAAATGTAATCCAAATAAAATTGGAACAAAACTATCGTTCAACATCAAACATAATAAATGCAGCAGGTACAGTTATAAAAAACAATGAAGGCAGAAAAGATAAGAAAATATGGACATCATCGGATAATGGAGATAAAATTACGATATATGAGGCCACAAGTGAAAATGATGAAAGCCTGTATGTTGCACAAAACATAAGAAAATTGACAGAGCAAGGATACAAATACAGTGATTTCGCCGTATTATACAGAGCAAACGCACTTTCAAGAAAATATGAAGAAGCATTTATGAAATATAAGATACCTTACAAAATTTTTGGAGGCTTAAAGTTCTATGACAGAATGGAAATAAAAGATATACTCGCATACTTAAGACTAATTGACAACAAAAACGATGATGTATCATTAAAAAGAATTATAAATGTTCCAAAAAGGGGTATCGGTGCAAAAACCGTAGAAAAACTCGAACAATATGCAAGAGAACACTCTATAAGTATGCTCGATTCCATAGAAAATATATCTCAAATAATAGGTGCCGGCAAAGCACAGGAATCAATAAAAAAATTTGCCGTTATGATAGGTGCCTTAAAAGCCTTTGCAAAGATACTACCTGTCAGTGAATTACTTGAAAAAGTAATATCTTCCACAAATTACGAAAACAGCCTTATAGAAGAAAAAACGCCGGAATCACAGTCAAGACTTGAAAATATAAATGAATTAAAATCTGTTATACAAGAATTCGAAAGAACAAGTGAAGACAAATCTTTATCAGATTTTCTTCAAAATGCAACTCTTTCAACAGATATGGATGAAGATGATAAAAAGAGCAATTATGCTACACTTATGACTATACACAGTGCAAAAGGTCTTGAATTTCCTGTTGTATTTATAGTGGCGGCAGAAGAAAATATATTTCCGTCATCGAGATCTGTATTAGATGAATCAAAACTGGAAGAAGAGCGAAGACTTTGTTATGTTGCAATCACAAGAGCAAAAGAAAAATTATTTATAACAAGAGCTAAATCAAGACTTTTATATGGCAAAACTAACTGTAACCTTTCCTCAAGATTCATATCAGAAATAGACAAAGATTTGGTTATAAATGAGAAAAAAGAATATTATGTAGATGAAGAGAGCAAACAAGCATATTCACTTCATCAAAAATATATAGAAAAATATAAAATTATGAATGAGCATAAAAAAGATGAACCTCAAGACATAAAAATGGGGACAAAAGTATCACATAAAACATTCGGAAAAGGTATGATAGTTGGAAAAACAGGTGGAAAATACAGTATAGTATTCGATAAAGTAGGCGTTAAAACTATAGATACGTCTGTTGTAAAATTAGAAATATTATCATAATATTTTTATTAATCACCTTATATTATTATCTAAAAAACATAGATATTTTTTAATATAATGTTCAAATAAATGTTTATACTATTATCTAATTAAAAGAACATATATTTATATTTTAACAAAATGATAAACTTTATTATCAACTATTATTCTATATGTCTTTTTAACAAGATTTAGTATTAGTATGAAAAATAATATTCAAAGATAGAAATATATTATTAAAAATCAACGGCAAGAAGAGGTAAATTGATGATTAGTTTGAGCGTAAGTAATTTACGAAAAACTTATGGTATAGATTTGATATTCGATAATGTGAGTTTTGCAATAAATGAACGTGAAAAAGTTGCAATAGTCGGTGCAAACGGTGCAGGCAAGACCACATTATTCAATATAATCGCAGGCATAGAACCGAAAGATTCAGGCGATATATTCATAGCCAAAGATTCTTCCCTTGGATATATGAGCCAAAATGTAAACATAGTAAGCGATAAAACATTGATACAAGAAACACTTTCAGTTTTTGAAGATTTAATAAAATTAGAAGATGAAATAAGAAGGCTTGAGCATGACATAGCCGAGCATCATATGGACGAAGAAAAATCTCAAAAGCTTATGAAAGAGTATGCAAAAAAAACAGAACAATTCGTAGAAAATGATGGATACTCCTATAACTCCAAAGCCAAAGGTGTACTTATAGGATTAGGTTTTGATGTAAACGATTTGGATAAAAAGATAGATTTACTGTCAGGTGGTGAAAAATCAAGACTTTTACTTGCAAAAATACTTCTAAAAAAACCATCTATATTACTTCTGGATGAGCCCACAAATCATCTTGATATGGACTCTATAACTTGGCTTGAAACCTTTTTGAAAAATTATGACGGTACTACTCTCATAATTTCTCATGACAGATATTTTTTAAATACACTTACCACAAAGACAATAGATATGTCAAATCACACAGCTAAAATTTATAACTACAATTATGAAAATTATGTTATAGAAAAAGAAAAAGATGAAGAATTAGAAATAAAAAACTATGAACTCAATCAAGCCGAAATAAAAAGACAAAAAGAAATAATTGACAAATTAAAGGCATTCGGCAGAGAAAAACAAGTCAAAAGAGCAAGATCAAGAGAAAAAGCCTTAGAAAAAATGGAAATCATACAAAAGCCCACAAAAGAAAATTATAAATCAAACATAATGTTTGAATGCAGTGTAAAATCAGGAAAAGATGTACTTCATATAAATAATTTATCAAAATCATACGATACAAGAAATCTGTTCAAAAATGTCAACATGGATATATATTCAAGCGAAAAGATAGCAATAATAGGCGCAAACGGTACAGGCAAAACCACATTTTTCAATATCTTATTAGGACTTGAAAATCAAGATACAGGCGAAATAAAATATGGTGTCAATGTAAATACCGAATATTTCAATCAAGAGCGTTCAGACCTTAATATGAACAATACAATATTAGAAGAAATATGGAATAACTACCCTAATCTAAAAGAAGTACAAATAAGAAACTATTTAGCCGGTTTTTTATTCACAGGAGATGATGTTTTCAAAAAAATATCTGACTTAAGCGGTGGAGAAAAATCAAGAGTATCACTTCTGAAATTAATGCTTTCAAAATCAAATTTCTTGTTTATGGACGAACCTACAAATCACCTCGATATAGCCTCAAAAGAAGTATTGGAAGATGCAATTTGTGCATATAACGGAACAGTTCTTGTGATTTCACACGACAGATATTTTTTGAATAAAGTACCCGATAGAATATTTGAATTAAAAAACGGAGAATTTGTAGAATATCTCGGTAATTATGATTATATGATTGACAAAAAAAATGAGTTGGATCAGTACAATCAATTTCTTTTAGAAAAAGAAGACACAATAACAAAAACACAATTGAAACTACAAAAGAAGAAAAATAAAGAACAAGAAACAGAAAAAAGAAAATTAAAAAATGAAGAAAAAAGCATATTGGAAAGCATACACAAAATAGAAGAAGAAATAAATTATATAGATTTAGAGCTGTGCAAAGAAGAAGTATACTCCAATCCGGAAAAATCAGTAGAATTTACCAAACAAAAATCACATAAAGAGCAAGTGCTAAAAGATTTGTACGAACAATGGGAAAATATATTAGAACTCATAGAAAAAAATCAAGATTGAAATATTAAAAAAAATATAGTATCATAGTCTTATAATTATATATAAATTTGTGCATATTACTTTAGTATTTATACAATTTTCATAAAAAACATATTATATAAAATTTCAGTTGAATAATCATATTTTAAAAGAAAGGGACTTGTTTTGTTATTATGAAAAAACCTAAGAAACTTTTCGATAAAAAAGTTATCTGCCCTAACTGCCACACCGAATTCACGACAAAAAAGCCTATATCAAGCAGACTTAGGATATTAGAATCTGAAACAGACGGGCATAGAATATATAAAGATACTTCCCCATATTTGTATGACATGAATGTATGTCCTATATGCGGAATGGCGTTTGATGAGAAATTGAACAACACACTATATGAAGAAGACATTGCAAAACTTATAAACTATTTTTCAAATGTCAAAGACTATTCTCATTACTGTGAAGAAAGAAAGATAGACGATGCAATAAGGATATCAAGATTGGCTTTGTTAATAGCCGATATAATAGACGAACCGCACACTTTAAAAGGCGTTCAAAACCTTAAAACATCATGGTTATATAGGGAAAAAGGTGATATCCAAAACGAGCAAAAATATCTGACTGCATCAAAGATAGAATTTGAGGAAGCATTTGAATCTGAAGATTTTGAATATTTTGGACTTAAGACACATGTACTTTACAATATATTGTCAGAAACTTGTAGAAAATTGGACTTATATGAAGATGCTGCAAAATATTATTCAAAATTATTCAGATGTGCAACTACTCCTACTTATATGAAGCAAAAAGCTCAAAATAATTGGTTGGATTATAACAGCAGAGAATAATTATATTTAATACTATTATCAAATTAAAAGTAGATATTTATAAAAGTATTAGCAATTATATTAGAAAATCAATCTGAGCATATCTTAATTTAAATAGATTTTACTATAAAATCAAAATTAAAAAAATAATTGCCCACTTTTAAAAAGAATATATAAAAGGAATGATTTATAATGCAAAGAGCCGACGATGGCATGGGATTTATACTGAAATACGAAAATGTTGCTTGGTATGAAGACGGAAAAGTTCGCATATTGGACAGAAGAATTTACCCTATAAATATAGAATATGTGGTTTGTACAACTTATTTAGAAGTAGCAAAAGCGATAGCAGATATGGTTACGCAAAGCGGCGGACCATATACGGCTGCTGCTATGGGAATGGCACTTGCAGCATATCAAGTAAAAGATGAAAAAAAAGACAAAATAATAGCTACTCTAACAGATGCAGCCTATAAATTATCTCATGCAAGACCTACAACATCTTCAAAAATGGAAATAATAACCAATAATTCACTTGAAAAAGCAAAAAGTTTATTAAATAACGGAATAAGCGGACTTGATTTAGTAGAAGAACTTAGAATTATCGCATTTAATTATATAAACAATAACTATCTTAAATACATAAACACAGGAAAATATCTTGCATCTTTAATTCCTAAAAACGGAACTATTCTTACACAATGTTTTGCTGAAACAATTATAGGGACTCTATTAAACGAATGTAAAGCCCTAAATAATAATATAAAAGTTATATGCGCTGAAACAAGACCATATTTTCAAGGTGCAAGGCTTACAGCAAGCGTAGTTAGCGATATGGGATTTGACGTTGCTGTAATAACGGATAATATGCCTGCTTTTATAATGAAAGAAAAAAATGTAGATTTATTCACATCTGCTGCTGATGTAATAACAGTAGACGGGCATATAGTGAATAAAATAGGTACATTTCAAATAGCAATAGCAGCAAATTATTTACAAATACCGTATTTTGTTACAGGCTCTCCAAATTTTTCGCATAAAACTGTCGATTCTGTAAAAATAGAATATAGAGATGAAAATCTTGTAATGCAATCCATGGGTGTAAAAATTGTTAAAGACGAAGTAAAAGCATATTATCCTGCATTTGATATAGTTCCGCCTAAACTTTGTAATGGTGTTGTAACTGATAAGGGAATATTTTCACCATATAATTTAAAAGAATATTTCGAAAAATAGTAAAAAAAGAGCTGTTGCAAAATTAAAAATAATTGCAAAAGCTCTTTTTTTTTATTATAATACATTTTTTACTGTTTATGCTAATATATGTTTTATTAATTAGTTTTTTATTTTAAGTGTACTTAATTTTAATTAGCTAATAAAATTTTTAAAAACAAAAATATCCATTACTCTATTAATCTTTAGCATTAGTATATTGATTTTTATTAAAAATATTTTCTAATCGTAAAACTCAAATTCAAATCCATAAATAGATACTGTATCTCCGTCTTGTATTCCATCTTTTCTAAGCATATCGAATATGCCTGTATTTTCCAACACGCTTTGAAAATGTCTCATTGATTCTAAATCATTGAAATTGACAGAATACAACAATCTTTCCAATTTATCTCCCTCTATTTTATATATGCCTTTTTCTTTTATAATTTTTATATCATCAGTTGATTTTTTCACAGCTTTTTCATCTGTGTAGTACTCTTCATCATCAAATATATCTTCTTCTTCTATTTGTGATAACAACTGTGAACAATAGTTCAATATATCCTCTACACCTTGTACAGTTGCTGTTGACATGGCAAATACTTTGTATCCTCTTGATTCTATTTCGTCTTTAAATTCTTCATATATGCTTTTGTCAAAAAGTAAATCCATTTTATTTGCCACTACTATTTGTTTTTTACGACTAAGTTTTTCATCAAACTCTTCTAATTCTTTATTTATTTTTTCAAAATCTTCTAATGGTTCTCTACCCTCACAACCGCTTATATCAACTATGTGTATGAGTATCTTGGTTCTTTGGATATGTCTTAAAAAATCGAATCCAAGCCCTACTCCTTGTGATGCTCCTTCTATAAGACCTGGTATATCAGCTATAACAAATGAGTCTCCATTTTTCAAACTTGCTACTCCAAGATTGGGTGTAAGTGTTGTAAAATGATAGTTTGCTATTTTAGGTGTTGCCTTTGTAACTATAGATAAAAATGTAGATTTGCCGACATTTGGAAAACCTATAAGCCCTACATCCGCCAAAAGCTTAAGCTCAAGATTTACTTCAAATTGTTGTCCTTTGGTTCCAGATTTTGCAAATGACGGTGCTTGTCTTACAGAAGTTTTAAAGTGTGAATTTCCTTTTCCACCATGACCTCCATGGGCAACAATAACTTCCTGTCCATTTTTTCTAAGATCTGCTATTACAAGATTGGTGTCCGTATCTCTTATAACTGTTCCAACAGGCACTTTTATTATTAAATCTTCTCCGTTTTTCCCATACATATTTGAGCCTTTTCCATCTTGTCCGTTTTCAGCTTCATATTTTTTCTTGTATTTGAAATCAAGCAGAGTTCTAAGATTATTATCAGCTTTGAAAATTATATTGCCTCCGTTACCACCATCTCCGCCTGCCGGACCTCCATCTGGTACATATATCTCTCTTCTGAAAGCTACACAACCGTTACCGCCATCTCCGGCTTTTATGGTTATCTTTGCTATATCTACAAACATTGATTCTCCTTTTTACTTTTATAAATCTTTTTTTCTCATATCATTTAGTTTTTCTATCATTTCTTTATCTAAAAAATCATCTAATGTATTTCTTTTATTCTTCACTGTTTTTTGTATTTTTTCCTGTATTTTTACTTGTGCATTATTTACTTCTATATATAATTGTCTTGTAGAAATTCTGTTTCCGCCTTTACCTGACACTACCTGTTGCTCTGCTATATCATCTGTTGCAACTGTAATATCCAAAAATTTTTTGGGGCCTAACTCAGTTATATATCTTTCTATATATGTGTCTGCTGTTTCTTTTTCTTTTGTAAAAACTATTTCAAGATTTTTTATTTTCTCATATCTTGTAACAGAATCTTTGACTTTATACGCATCATAAACTATTATGGTTTTGTAACCTTTAAATTGTGCATATTCACTTATTACATAATTTAATTTTTCTCTTGCATATTCAAGATTTTCTTCTGATAATTTTTTTAAGTCCTCCCAAGCATTTATGACGTTATATCCGTCAACTATGAGGATTTTTTTTAATCTTTTCATTTCTTCCTCATTCTCTGCTTTACAACCTCAAACATAGCTATTGATGCTGATACACTTGCATTGAGTGAATCTATTTTTCCTGTTATCGGTATTGATATTATCATATCACTGTTTCTTTTAACAAGTGTGCTTATACCTTTGCCTTCATTCCCTACTACAAGTGCTACATCTCCGCTAAGATCCGTATCAAAATATGGAGTTTCTCCCATATCAAGTGCATATATCCATATACCTGAGTCTTTTAATTTTTGAATTGTATCATTTAAGTTGGATACTCTACATATCTTCATATATGATGTTGCTCCTGCTGATGTCTTTTCAACTGTTTGATTTATCTGCGCCGAACGTCTGTTTTGTATTATTATTGCATCTGCAGAAGCACAATAAGCTGAACGAACTATCGCACCGAGATTATGAACATCTTCTATTCTATCAAGTATAAGTATGAGATTTTTTTTGCCTTTTTCTCTATTATTTTTTATATCTTCAAGTAAATTATCAAACTCATAATATTTATATTCGCTTATAAGTGCCAAAACTCCTTGATGGTTTGCATTTTCACTCATCATATCCAATTTTTTCTTATCGACTTCTTTTACCAATATCTTCTTATCTTTTGCTATAGATATTATATATTTAAGTCTTTCTTCTTTTTCGCCTGATTTTATATATATTGTATCTATTTCTCTATCATTTTTTATAGCTTCTATTACCGGATTTTTGCCAATTATATAGTTCATTTTATTTCCACACCTATTGTTCAATATTAAAGATTATCTTTTATCTTCCTATCCATTTCTTCCATCCTTGTTTTCGGTATTTCCGGATGTCTGCAACTCATAGCGCCCTCTTTACACTTATTCCTTGAAATGCAAGAAGGACCTGCATTTTTAAACAGATTAGGAGCCGTTTTTTTAACTTCTTCAAGCATAAGATATGCCATTTCCTTTATTTCCCATTGAGCTCTTTCACATATCCTGTGTTCAAAAAAATTTATGAGAGTTCTCGCATTCATAGTAACTACAATTTTAGTTTCACACGCATTTGGAAAAACATATCTCGCATCTTCTATAGATTTTTTTTCTGCCATAGATTTGGCTTGTTTTTCAGTATAGCCTTCTTCTATGAAATACTTAACATTGCCTTCAATGAGCTCATCAACTATTTTATCATATGCTTTTTGATCATCCTCCATAGCTTTTATGAAAATTTCTCTTGCTTTTTCATTTTCAGCTATTTGCGGTGGAATTATATACTCAAATTGCTCTAATTTAACATATCTTTGAGATTGTTGAGAATAACTTGCTATCCTATGCCTTACTAATTGATGCGTACATACTCTGCTTATACCTTCTATCGCAAACGTAAAACTTACGTGCTCTATCGGACTTTGATGTCCTATACTTGTCAAATGTGATATAAATTTTTGTACTTTTTCATCATCAAGATTATCCCTTATATTATCCACTCCCGTTTTAGAATAGCATAGTTTAGCTGACATAGCTACTACATAATCAGGATTTGGTGTATATGCCAATAACTCTACCTTCATAACTCACCTCACTGTATTTGGCACATCTAATAGGACTCGAACCCATATCTCTCGCTTCGGTGGCGAGCGTTCTATCCCTTGAACTATAGATGCACATTTTAATTTTAGTTTATTGAAATTTGGTATAAAAATGTGTATTTATGTCATTGGACCGGTATATTTTTCATTTGTGTCTCTTTAGTACACATATTCAAGATATATTCGTTCGCCTCATTCTATACATTTTATAGTGCAAATTTTACTGAATAATATATATAACTTATACTATTATCTAATTAAAAGAATATACATTTATATTTTGATAAACTAATGAGCTTTATTGTTAATCATCATCCTATGTGTCTTTTTAAACCAGTCCTACTATTAAAAAAAATTGCTATAATTTATATTTTTATACCATATAATTTATCATAGTTTCAATGAATATCCTTACAAAAATATGTTTGAACAATTTTCAAACTATTTTATAAATTATATCATAATTTTTACAATAATAAAACACCATTGCTGTGAATGGTGTTTTTTATAAAAAATCTATCTTATAAAAAATGGAGCGGGTGAAGGGGATCGAACCCTCGCAACCGGTTTGGAAGACCGGGGCTCTACCACTGAGCTACACCCGCAAAAAAACTACAATATACCAATTTATTTATTAAATATAAAATCTGTCATACAAACATATATTTTATTTAAAAATAAACGGTAATATATCAAAAATTTCTATATGGAATTTACCTTAACAATAATAACAAAAAAAATCTAAATTGTCAATTTATTTTAAAAAAAATTTAGATATATTGGAAAATAAGCATATAAAAACTTATTTTCAGTATTTTATTAATACTTTTAATCCATAAATTTTTTATGAAAATGTTTTTAAATATATCTTACATTGTTTTTTACACTATGTTATAATATTAATTGAAAATTATAAAAAATATGAAAGGAGAAAACTTTGAAATCATCCACTAAAGACATATTGAATAACTTTTCCAATATGAAAAAAACATTAGTATTTGACGGTATATTGATCGGAATAGGTGCAGGCTTTGTATCTGTATCTTACAGATTTTTTCTCTCTTATATGGAGAAAATTTGTCGATATTTGTACTCTATACCGCTTAATTTTACATATTTTTTAATTTTGATAATACTGCTCTCATCTCTTGGATTGATAGTCGGGTTATTGGTAAAGTGGGCGCCTTTAAGTAGCGGTAGCGGTATACCACAAGTTCAAGGAGAGCTTATGGGAGTATTTAATATGGACTCCTTAAAAACTATCATATCCAAATTTGTAGGAGGAAGTTTTGCAGCGCTTGGAGGCTTATCACTTGGTAGAGAAGGACCTTCTATACAATTAGGGGCCGCCACGGCTAAGCTTATTGCAAAATTTTTAAGGCGTGATCAAAATGAACAGAGGTATTTGATAAGTGCAGGTGCAAGTGCAGGACTATCTGCCGCATTTTCAGCTCCTATATCAGGTACAATTTTCGTACTTGAAGAAATACATAAAAACTTTTCACATTTAGTACTTGTACCGGCTATAATAGCAAGTGTTATCGCCGACTTTATGAGCAAGACAATATTTGGGCTTTCACCAAGCTTTTCATTTTCCGTAAAAACACCGCTCAGTTTAAATGAATATGGTCATATAATAATACTTGGAATAATAATCGGACTTATTGGAGTAAGTTTTAATAAAACTCTGCTTTCTATACAAACACTTTATAAAAAACTGCCAATAAAAAATGAATTTAAACCTATAATAGCATTTTTGATTGCCGGAATTTTCGGTTATACATTTCCATATGTTTTAGGAGGCGGACATCACGTAATAGAAAGTCTTGTTGCAAACAGAGTATCCATACAACTGTTAACTATGATACTTGTACTTAATCTATTATTTACAGCCATAAGCTACGGCTCTACAGCTCAAGGCGGAATATTCTTACCAACACTTGTAATAGGTGCTATAGGAGGAGGAATTTATTATAACATAATAGCTCATTTTAGCCTGATTGATATAAACAACGATTATTTTGTAAATTTTATCATACTTGCTATGGCTGCAATGCTTTCAAGTGTAGTACGCTCACCAATAATATCAATAATGCTTGTAACAGAAATGACAGGTTCATTTGAACACATATTATCTTTATGTATGGTTTCAATAACAGCATATTTAGTAGCCGAAATATGTGGATGCAAACCTATTTATGAAGAATTATTTGAAAGAATGCTTAATTCATCACTTCAAGAAACTGAAAATAATTACATAAATGAAAAAGTATTGCATCAGTTCATAATAAATTATGACTCCTCTATTTCAGGAACGTATATAAAAGATATAGATATGCCTTTTAATGCACTAATAGTTTCAATAAAAAGATTAGACAACGAAATAATTCCAAAAGGAAATACGGTCATAAAAGGCGGAGATACAATAACTGTACTGACAGACAACAAACACCTTAAAGATATTATAGACTACTTCGACAACATATGAAAATAAACTTTGTCGAAGTTTAATAAAAGATATGAAATTTAAGTTTATGATATAAATTAACTTAAAGATGGATTTACTTAATTTTTTGTAAAAAATTTATCATTACCAATCTCAAATTTAAAAAATACATAAAATTATTATAGATATTTTTATGTATAAATATTACATATTTTTTTAATAATACCAAACTCTATTACAAATTATAAAATATCTAAACTTTATATGATTTGCAATTTTAAAAAATACAAATTTTTTAGTATATGATTTTTAATTAGTGTTTAGTATTAAATCAATATACATAATAAATGAATTGAAAAATTCATTACTTAAAAAATCACAAAATTAGGAGGTATTTAAAATGAACTATGAAAAAAAATGTTATTTTAAAGTTATTACATATTTTTTACTGCTTATATGTTTAATCAGCATTTTGCCAAGCAAAACATTTGCAGAAAAATCAATTACAGTTTACATCAATGAAAAGAAAATTAGTATGAAAACATCTCCTGTTATATCAAACGGAACAACATTTGTACCGCTTAGAGATATATCAGAAAATTTAGGTTGCACTGTTTCATGGGATTCATCAACTGCCACTGCTAAAATTAAAGATAAAAAATCTAAAAAAACTATCATAATTGAAAAAAATTCGTATACTGTAAATGGTAAGAAAAATCCTTTAAGTCCAGCAACTATAAACAAAAACGGTGTTACTTTAGTTCCGTTGAGACTTGTGTCAGAAGCCTTGGATTGTACTGTTGATTGGGACCCTTACGACAGTTCTGTTTCAATTTTAAAATATAGAGTTGTAGAAGTATCTAACGCAACGGAACTTCTAAATAATATAAAAAACAATACAAAGATTATTTTGACAGCATCAGAATATAATTTAACTAAAGTTAAAAACATATCAAATCCTGCAATAAAAACTGAGCATGCTTTTGACGGAGAAGAACATATCATATCAAATGTAAATAATATTATAATAGATGCCAAAGATGGTGTCGTTCCAACTTTATTAGTCACTCCAAGGTATGCAAATGTGCTTCCTTTTGAAAACTGCAAAAATATTAAAATTAAAAATATTATAGCAGGTCACACAATTGATACAGGATATTGCACAGGTGGAGTTATAAGCCTTGCAAACAGTTCTAATATATATATCGAAAATTGCAAACTGTATGGTTGCGGAACATATGGAATAATCGGAGAAAATGTTTCTGATTTATTCGCAGTAAACTCAGAGATATATGAATGCACATATGGTTGTGTAACATTTAATAGCAGTAGAAATATTAATTTATCATCTTGTATATTTAGAGATTGTAAGGAATTTTCAATGTTTGAATTTACAAATTGCTCTGATTCAAAAGTAGTAAGCTCTTTAATTAAAAATAATGAAACAAGCACATATTTTTCTTTTATTAATGCAGAAAACGGAAATAATATAATATTTGAAAGTTGTGAATTTTTAAATAACACTTATCCTAAACTGTTTAACGGTAATGTCAAATTCTATAACTGTACTATACAATAAAAATAATTAAGCTCGCTTTATTATTTAGCTTAAATATAGATAGTTTTTAATATAATGAGCATACTCATACTAAAATCTTATGGGAATAATGGAAAATCATAATAATTAATTTTTCCGGTAGACTATTCATATTGATGCTATATAATTATATACATAATTTTATTAGAAAATAATATCAAATTAAAAAGATTATATAAATTTTATCCATTAATTAAACCAATATTAGCATAAAAATACAAAAAACAGTTATATATCAACTATTTGAAATATAACTGTTTTTTTATTACAACTTTATTATTCAGCAACTCTGACATTTTTTAAAGACACTATATAGCCTACAACTCCTCCTACTATTGCTAATGGCAACCAACCGAAAGCATCTGTAAACATAGGATAAATAGAGTTTATCTGTTCAGATATCGCTTTTGGCAATATAGATGTCAATATCCCATATATAAGCACAGGTAAGCAAGAAGCTTTATATATATATTTGTTTTTTATAGAAAACACGTTTAATACTATCAATATTATACTTGTTGGATAAAGCGCTGATAATATAGGTGCTGAAAATGCTACTATTTTGTCTACTCCCAAATATGCCATACACGCACTGAATATACAAGTAAATACAACTGTAAATTTATATTTTAGTTTTCCCTTTGTAATTGTTTCAAAATATTCCCCTGCTGTTGTAGTAAGACCTATTGCAGTTGTAAGACACGCAAAACTTATTATCATTGCAAGTATGAATTTTCCTATATCTCCCATAGTTTGTTCAGCTATATATATTACCATATCACTCTTACTTATATCAGGTGATACCGAAGCGCTCGCACAAGCTCCTATATATAAAAGTCCGAAATATATGAGCGCAAGCCCTAATCCTGCAAAAAAACCTGTAACTGATGTTATATTTCTGAGTTTTTCTCCTTTATAACCTTTTTGTGAAATGCTTTTTATAATAATCATTGCGAACATTATTGAAGCAAGAGCATCCATAGTCTGATATCCATTAACAAAGCCCATTGAAAAGGCACCTTCAATTTTTAAATCTTTTGGTACTCCCAAAGGATTTACTATTCCATTTACTATAAGTATTATTAAAGATATTAGTAATAACGGTGTCAATATTGCACCTAATTTATCTATAACATTGCTTGAATTTAGTGAAAAAAACAATGTAACTAAGAAAAATATTATTATCGCTATATATGAGTTTGAGTTTGGAAATAATGTTTTAATTCCTATTTCATATGTTAATGCGGCTGTTTTAGGTATAGCAAGAAGCGGTCCTATTGCAATCATTATGCAAGTTCCAAGAATTAACGGAAATCTATTAAAAACTCTATTTGCAAAATTATCAAATGTTCCTGATTTGGCAATAGCTATGATACCAAGTATAGGTAAACCGGCACCTGTAATAATAAAGCCAAGCGCAGACAATAAAAAATCACTTCCGCTTGTAAGTCCTAAATATGGTGGAAATATAACATTACCTGCTCCAAAAAACATAGAAAACAAGGCAAATGATACAATTAATACATCTCTTTTAACCGATTTATTCATAAAAAAATCCCTCTATCTATAATATTTTATTCTATACTTTTTTATATTCATAAAAAAAGCAATATATAATGCTATAATTAGTGAAAAATTATAGCATTTTTTAATCACTTATATTTTCCCGATACAAACAATTTTGAATAGTATTCTTTAGATTTTATAACTTTTTCTATATACATTCTGGTTTCTATAAAAGGTATATTCCAGCTTGTATATTCTTTACTAACATCTAAAAAACCTCTATTTATCCATTCCAATATATTTTCAGGTCCTGCATTATAAGCTAAAATGGCATACTTTTCATTTTTAAATCTACTTATTAGATGCGAAAGATACCACACTCCGACCTCTATATTGGTTTCCTTATCATATATATCATCTCTTTTTATGTCTATTACATTTTTAGCATGCTCATAAGTCACATCCGACACTTGCATCAATCCTTTACTGCCGGTTTTTGACTTAGCAAACGTATAAAATTTTGACTCATTTTGAATTATTGCATATATTAGTTCCTTGTCAACATTATATAATTTGCTGTATTTATCAACAATATTTTCATATCTTACAGGATGTGAATATTCATAAATAATTTTTTTAATCTCATCGAATCCTACTATTTTGAAAAATATCACTAAAAATATAACTGTAAAAAGAGGTATTACCCATTTTTTAATCTTCATATCAATCCCTAATTATCATATTCAATACTTCATCTATTTTAAAATGCAACTTGTCCAGTGTTGTGTTATTTTCAACTATATAGTCGCTATTTTTCATTTTTTCTTCTACACTCATCTGTTTTTCTATTATAAGTCTTGCCTTTTCCTCATCTGTATTATCTCTCAATATAATTCTTTCTATTTGAGTTTTTTCATCGCAATATATGAGTATAATCTCATCACATTTTTTATAAAGCATAGTCTCAAACAAAAGCGGTGCATCTAAAAAAACTGTTTTTTCATTGTTAAATGATTTTATATTTTTGTCAATCTCTTCAAATATCAAAGGATGTAATAACGAATTGAGTTTCTCAAGTTGCTTGCTGTCATTGAACACCATGTTTGAAAGTTTTTTTCTGTCTATTTCTCCTGATTCATCAATCACATTCCCAAAATTATCAATTATCACTTTATATCCTATATTGCCTTTTTTGGTTATGTTTCTTGATATATAGTCTGCGTCTGTTATTTTATATCCTTTTGATGATATATATTTGCTTACTTCACTTTTTCCGCTTGCAATTGAGCCTGTTATCCCTACTATTTTCATAATTATTACCTACATAATCTTAAAATTGTAATTTATGAATTTATGATATTTATTATCCGGTGTTATAACAGGAAACTCCAATCTCATCCATTTATCATTTAATATAAAATCATAGAATCTTATATTTATAAATTCATTATTACTAATATTATTGGAATTTACAAATATATGAGTATTATTGGTAGTAATATTTAAAAGTCTTTTTGAATTTTCATGATATATACTCACTGTTGGCTCTATATCCATATTTTCCAGTTCAAACAATGTATTATACACTTCATTTTTGTGTATTCTTCCGTAATGACTTTTAACTCCGTCTTTTATTGATCTTAAATACGAAAAATCAAACGGAGTATTTTCTACGCTGAGTTTCCTTATTTTCGCCTCTTTAGAAGATATTTGATAGAAAAATTTGCTTGGAATAAGAAGTCTGTGATTTAATATACCTTCTTCATCTTCAGGTCTTATGTTAAAACTCAAATTGTTGAATATGTTAAGCGATATGCTTTTTTCCGACTCTATTTCATAATCTATCAAGAAGTTATTTTCTTCGTCCAAGCTGTACTTTATAATCTTATTTATATTAAAACCGTTGCTGTGGAGCGTAGTAGATTTTAAACTGACTCTTATCAAATCTTTTTCTCTAAATGTCTCAAACTCATACTCTGAAATGTTTGATTTGGAAAAAACTTCCATATCATCCATAAATATATATTCTTTTTTGTCAAGCAACGAAGATTTATCAGATTTTATCATTATTATATTAGCATAATCAAACGAATTTTTGTCGTAAAGATTATCTTTTTGATGTTTTATTATATTTTCGAAGTTTCCGTTTGAATCAGGTACTTCAAATTTTGTTATAATCCCACAATAAGTCAAAAAAGCTATCTTTATTTTTTGAGAATTCTCTATTATTATTTCATTAGTATTTATATCACCAATTCTTATCGGTATTATTTGTATTTTCATCCGGTCACCTTGCAACCTTAATACTGACATTTTTTATGCAGTTTCTTTGTCCACTACTTTTTATTTCAAACTCGTCAAATGATGATATAAATTTAGAGAATTTATTATATCCATAGTTTTTTACATCGAATTGCGGCATCTTTTCCAATAACAATTGTGATAATCTTCCCATATCTACTGATTTTGACTCATTGTCTTCCAAAATAGTATATATTATATCCCTTATCTCGTTGTTTTCCTTTATATATGCTTTAACTGAATTTTCCTTTTTGACTATGCCTATTGAAGGAAGATTGGATAAAAATGTAGATAGTTTATAATATCCATAATTTCTCACATCAAAATCAGGATATCTTTTGAGTATGCTGTTACCTATTTCACCTATGTTCATATATTTGCTTGTATCCGATTTTTCCAATATTATTTTTAATATTATATTTTCTATGTCATCTATACTTGTAATATAGTTTTTATCAGATGATTGGCCATCTTCGATAGGCAATTTTTCCTTTATATCCATTTTCTCTTCATCGTTTTGTTCTTCTTCATACTCCACCAATACATCCAGATATTTAAATATACTGCAAGCATTTGTAAAAGGCTTTGGAGTTTTCTTTTCTCCCATACCTATGACAAGCATACCCGCTTCTCTCAATCTCATAACCAACCTTGTAAAATCGGAATCACTTGACACTAAACAAAAAGCCTGCACCGAATTAGAATAAAGTATATCCATGGCATCTATTATCATTGCGCAGTCGGTAGAATTTTTCCCTGTTGTATAGCTGTATTGTTGCACAGGATTAAGAGAGTTTTCAAGCATTACAGATTTCCAACCTGAAAGAGATTGTGATGTCCAGTCTCCATATATTCTTCTATATGTGATAGTGCCGTAGTTTGATGTTTCATCCAAAAGAGATTTTATATATTTAGGTGACACGTTATCGGCATCTATCAAGACTGCAATTTTTTTCTCTTCATTAAACATACTACACCCCTTAAATAATAGACTATGATTATAGTTATTTAATTTTTAAAAATATAACTCTTATATTATCACTGTTTAAAAAGTAAAATATTGAATATTTATATAGCCTTATTTATCAATATTTTTTATATCTAATACCGGTCGGATAAAATTTATATAAGTTGTTTATTTTAAGTATACTTAATTCTACTTAACTGATAAATTTTTGAAAACAAAAACATCCATTATTCTATTAACTTTTAGTATAACTGATTTGGCTGTATTAATATAATTTAAGTAAATATTTTTTGATAATGTTCAGTAAAATTTTTAAACAATTTTATAATTAAATAGCTATAATCATAGTATTATATCATACTTTTATTTATTTTTCCAATACAAAAAAACAGCCATACTCTATAATACAAAGTACTAATTAAAAATATGATGTAATTATACTGCTAAAAAATTATATTTTTTTAAATAGGTAAATATGTAAAAATCAGAAATTTTTATATTTTTTAATAACATTTTATATAAGGTGAATTGAATACTGTTCAAAAAAAATAATATCATTCGCTTTAATAAATTAAGCATAGTTTTACCATAAGAAAGGCTATTCACAAAACTATTTTACACTCCCGCAGAATATAAAAAGAGAACCTCTGCATTTTTGTATTAGAAGTCCTCTTTAATTTTTTTATTGTTTATTATCGTATTTTTAATTCATATTCTACAAAACTTTTTATCCTTTTGTCTATTTTTTCAAGTTCTTTTTTGTTTTTTGCTGCACTTTGATATTTTTCTTCGTCTGTTTTTCCTTTATCTTTGTATTTGAGTAACTTTTCTTTTTCTTTTGACAGTTTTCCAAATTCTTCTAATTTTTCTATTGCCTTTTCGTCTACTTTTTTAAATTTTGCATTAAATGACTTTGCCAAATTTTTTGAACTTAAAGCCATCATATCTCCAATCTTTGCAATATAATCAAGAACTCCTTCTTTTTCATGAATTTGTTCTAATGATTTTTTTAACTCTTCAAACTGTTTTTTTATCTTGTCTATTTCACTTTTAAAACGCTCAATATCTCCTTTTGTTATATTTCCAAAATGACTTTTAGAATCTGAAATTTTTGAAAAAAACTCCAAAAGAAAAAATTCGGCCTTGTTATTATTAATTGTATCTTCAATCGGTCTAACTACATTTTTGTCCATTACAATCTTAAACTCTTTATCGAGTGCAGACAGGTGTTTTTTTTGTTCTTCTCCTGTATAATTTTCCAATATGCCTTTTTTTAACTCTTGGTATTTTTCTTCCATTGCATTTATTGTTTCTGTCGGAGATATTATATATGCAAAATGAAAATCACACCTCCTACGGTGTAGATTGCCTTTTATCTCATAGCGTGCATTTTCTTCTACAGCACACATTTTATCACGATATTCTCTCGAAACCTTATCAAATTCGTCAATATAACCCTCAGAATCATAGATATCTCCCAAAAATATTATTTTTCTTCCTGCAGCTTTTTCAAATTTTGCAAAAATATCTTTTTGGCTTTGATCTTTTTTATCAAGCATTACATTGACATCATCTTGGTCGTTTTTTATCTTGTTATTGTTTACTGTGAGTATATGCACATTATTTTGACCGCTTATAGAACTTATCATATTCCCTCCTTGAAAATTATCCAAATTATTTTAAATCTTGTGGCATTTGAAGTTTTCTTGCATACCAATTCCACTCGGTATCTATTGCTTTTCCTGTATTTACATCTACATAAAAAGAATAATAACCTGAAGCTATCATTTCGCTTGGCTTTATATAATAAAATTCATACTCTCCCGTATTTAAATTATTATGAAAATACATATAAGAAAAACCTGTCATTTTAACTTCTATACAATCATCTGATTTAACATTTTGCGGTCCGCGGTATGTTCCGTTTTTATAAAAAGATTTATTGATCATAGTCATCGGAGATGTATCAACTTCCTGATTTCTTGTATAGTTAATACTGTATCTGTAACGCCAGTTCATATCCGCCTGTTTACCGTTTATATAAACGGCTTTGTCCGTGAGTTGCACTATTTTTCCGCTTTTTGTTGTTTTAAAAACAGGATTGTTTGATATTTTATCTGTAATTATAAACTCATATTCCGTATTTTCATCATAGCCTTGTGATGATGCTATCTTTATCAGGTATACTCCTTGCTGTAATGTTCCTGTTTTAAAATTGTTATTTTGAGGTTCAATATAAGCACCGGATACAAAATTCAGTGATGAGTCAAACAGTTGAACATAATATTTTGCACCCTCCGGAGCATTTTGTAAAACGACTTGATAGTCCGCCTGATTTGTTATTCGTGTAACATAATAGTCTTCATCAAACGGATTGTCTATTGAGTCTTTTAACAGTGTTTCCATTTCATATTCTTTTGCTTGATTAATTTTGTCATTCGGTTCATATTGTGAGTATTTTGTTGAGTTTGTTGCTATAAATGCGCAAGGCGCAGGATTTGTTGTCAAATCTTTAAGCATTACTCCTACAACGTATATGCCGGGTTCGCATATTGAGCTCAACTGTTCATAATTAGCTGCCGGATTTCCCGAACCGTCTACAAATTCCAACTGATCCGTTTGAGAATTGTATCTATATAAATATAAGTCGTAGTTTATACCCGCATCATTAGGAACGTCCATATAGACTGTTATTTTACCTTTTTGAGTTTGTTCTAAAAGATAAACTTGTAATTGTCCCGCTGTTGTAATATTGCTTGTTATTACTTCACCGAAGTTAATAATCTTAGTGTTTTGATTTTCTTCGCTTGCAGTTTCCGTGTTGTTGGTTTTCATCTCATCTCTTACAGAGCGAGTGCTGTACATTAAAGTTCTTTGTGTATTCTTTTCTTTTAAATTTATTTTTTCTTTTATTAATCCTGCAACTGTGTAATCTTCTTGATAAAATCCTGAATTCAGTTGCTTGACAAAATTATAATCTTTTAAATTGTCTTGTGCGTGGATCCGATTACTTGTAAAAGAAAAAACACCGAAAATCAACAGCAATGTTAATAGAACAGAAATTCTTCTTTTTAAATTTTTCATTTTTTTCTCCTTGATTTTAAGTTAATTATTCCAATAAAAGGTTATCATATAGTTTTTCATTAATTTATTATATTATGAAAATATTGATAAAATACTCAAAACAATAACTGTTACAAAAACAATTTTGTGCTTAATTACACATATAAGTTGCAATATCAAAACAATACCTGTATTAATTAAAGTAATCCCGGCTACGGTATCCGTGTTATAGAAAAAATAACTGAATATGCTAATTGCAATGAATACAAATAATATGAATGTCGTTATACGTTTATATATTTTCCTTTCAAGTTTGTCTAAAGGCTTATTTGATGATTCAATTGGAGAAAATAAAATTATTAAAATAGAAAATACAATTGTAGCGATAATAACAAATTTTATGTCTAAATATACAATTCCAAGTAAAAATAAAGCGATTATTTGTGCAGCGGAAGAAATAATTGTACATGTAATTTTGCTTTTTGAATGATATCCTCCTGAAAAACTTCTTAGAGAAATGAATTGTAAAATGAAGATCAATAGCTCTATTTTCTTTTCAAAAATAATTGCTATACTTAATGTAATAATAAGGTTTATAAGTAAAAAAGCCGCTTGCTTTATACCGAAAAAATAAATTTGTTCTTTATCGCTTTCAATTATTCCTTCTTTTTTTAAAAAACAGACTATTTTTTCTATAAAACTTCCATTCATTTAAAATTTCCTTAATTTTTTTACTTCCGAAGGCAGTTCTTCTTGATAGACTAAATATGTGCATGCTGTGTTCGCAGAGTAATAAGCTGTCAATAGAGCCAAAAAAGATATGCATATTAAAATTTTTCTAAAAATATATTTTAACATCGGTTCACCTAAACCTTTCTATATAATATAATAAATTAACTGATTTTATTATCGAAAATTTTTAATATATAATCAATAGAGTTGGAAAAATTGACACGATTTTTGGAAAAATTGGTAAATAATACTAAAACACATTTAAATTGAAGATATCTGCAATATTTTATTTATTGTATTATGAATACTATCAATGTTGTAAAAATACTTTTGTCAATTATTTCAAATTTACATATACCGTTATTTTTTTCAACTACTTTTTTTATATTTTTTATTCCGTACCCGTGTTCTTTTTCATTATCTTTTGTAGATTCATAGTTATTTTTTAAATTCCCATTAAACTTATTTTGTATATATATGATAAATTTACCGTTTTCTTCTTTTATTTTTAATATGATCTTTCTTTCAACTTCATCCACTTTTTTAGATGCTTCTATGGCGTTGTCCAATATATTGCCGAGTATTATCGTCATATCATAAGATGATATATGCAAGCCTGTAGAAATTGAAATGTCTGTAATAAATCTTATTTTTTCATTTTCAGCTAAATTTAATTTATAATTTACTATGCTGTCTATTATTTCATTTCCGCTTGATATATATTTTTCATTGTCAAAACTTATGTTGCTTATTTCGTTCAGATATTTTTTTAATGCTTCAATTTCATCTTTATCAATTAAAGAATTTATAACGGTCATATGATTTTTCATATCATGTCTGTATGATTTGATAGTTTCTTCGCTTTCTTTCATCAGTCTTAACTGATTTTTGTAAAAGTTATTCTGTTCTTCCACGACTTCTTTATTTTTTTTGAAAGTAATTATTTTAACTGTATTTATATACACTTTATATGTAATGACATTTATCAATAACAGCAGTATTGTGAGAATTGAAGTTTGAACCGGCTGTATTTTTTCAAATGAGTAAAATAATATGAGTAGAATTAATGATAAGAGAGGAACTGTAAGTAAATAATATTTTGTAAAATCATCTATTTTATTATTTTTTTCTTTTTTCACTTTTGCTAAAATCAAAGCTACTATATAGCTGAAAGCCTGCATTATAATCAAATCTGCAACTTGTTTTATTTCTATGTCTCTTGTAGGAATTATGTGAGCATATCCTAAAAAAGTCCCGCTAACAATCTCGGCAATAAGTAAAACAGTATCAATATATAAAGCATTAAAAGCTTTGTCAACTAAATCATAACAATAGTTGTTCAATATAATAAAAATAGCTGTATAGCTCGCAAATAGATTAAATATAGGTTTTTGGATTACTGTAGAAAAAAAAACGACTATTATATAAGATACTATATATCTAAGATAATATTTTTTATCATTTTCTTCTACTCTTTCATTTGATAAGGCATTGACCATTAAATGTACTATATAAATATAAAAAACACTTAAAAACGGCATAAATAATTTTGTAATCGGCATATTAACTCCTGAACATTTTACATTTGTTTTAATCAAAATTTTGTAAATAGTTTATTTTTTTCAAATTCCAAGACTTTATTTAAAAAAACGTCTTTTTTACTTCTACTTATGGCAATTCTTCTTCCGCCGTTCATAACAACCTCTTTACTGCCGTATTTTTCTATTTTTTCCATATTTATTAAATATGATTTATGAATTTGAACAAAATAAAATTTATCAAGTTCTTTTTCTATTTGATTCATATCTGCATAAAATAAAATTTCAAACGCTTTTGTTACCATTTTTATTTTCTTCCCGACAATTTCAAAGTATGTTATCTCATCAATTTTTTGAAAAAATGTATCCTGACCTATCTTGTACGAAAATGTCGGAAAAAATTTTTTACAAAGTTTCAGATAGTCTTTTAACTGTTTATGAATGTCTTCTCTTGTAAAAGGTTTGTCCAAAAAATTCATAGGTCTTATATCAAAAAGACTTCTGCAGTAGTCTTGTTTACCCGATATATAAACTATTTGCATATCATCATCCTGCATTTTTTTTCTTATGTAATTTCCTATTTCAACTCCGTTTATATCAGGTAATTCTATATCTAAGAAAAGCAAATCTATTTTTTCTTTTTTCATAATTTCATATAAAGTTTCTGCGTCATTTGCTATATATATTTCAAATTGCTCTTCAGTTTCTATGTAAAATTCTTGTATATATGTATTTATTTGTTCACATACATATGATATATCGTCACAAATTGCTATATTTATCATTAAACCATCTCCTCATATTATATTTATTATACATCCATTTAATCTGTTTTAAAATATAATATATTGATAATTTATACTGAACATTGTTTAAATTAATAATGCTCAAATTATTTTTCAAACAAAATATATTTGAGCATTATTAAAAAATATCTGTATTTAATTTGATAATAGAATAAATATGAAAAAAGTTTTTTACAACATAATTACTGCTATTGATAAAATAAATATGAAAATTATTATATTATTTTAAATACACAATTTTCATATTTTATCTCTATATTATTTTTTTATTTTTTCTAAAATATTATTCATATATGCTATTGCTATGCCGTAATTGGTTATGGGTATTCCTTGATTTCTTGCCTGTTCTACTCTGTTCATAACATATTTTTTGTTGAACATACAACTTCCACAGTGTATTATAAGTGCATATTCGCTTAAATCTATGGGAAAATTATTACCGCTTACAACTTGTATATCCAAATCGGCTCTTGTCTTTTTTCTAAGCAGAGCCGGTAGTTTTATACGACCTATATCTCCGTCAAGCGGGTCATGGCTACAAGCTTCCGCAATAAGCACTTTATCTCCGTTTTTTAAATTGCTTATGGAATAAGCACCTTCTACAAAAATATCTATGTCTCCTTTATGTCTTGAAAATAAAACGGAAAATGATGTTAATGCACTTTCTTGCGGTTTTTGCTCATATACTTTTGCAAAAACTTGTGAATCCGTTATAATCAATTTAGGAGGTTCTTTTAAGATTTTAAATGCCTTTTCAAGATTATCTGCCGTTACTGATATAACTATACATTTGTTGTCTAATAAATCTCTTATAGTTTGTACTTGTGGTAATATTAATCTGCCTTTTGGTGCTTGTATATCTTGTGGCATAACGAGCAGTACAACATCATCTTTTTTTACCAAATGTCCGCATATGGAGCTTTCTTTTATATCTAATGCTATGTTTCTCAATTCTTCTATTATTTTTTGTATGTTCTTTTTTTCTTTTGCACTTACAGATATAGCTCTAAGATTTATTTTTTCTATTTTATGTTGTAATAATTTTGTATTTTTATTTTCGTCTATCTTATTTATTATGGCTATTACAGGAGTTTTTTTGGCTCTCAGTTTTTCTATCCATTCAAGCTCTTGCGATATATCATCATCTGCAAATACTACAACTCCTATATCTGTACGTTCTAAAATATTTTCAGTTTTCTCTATTCTTTTTTCTGAAAGATTGCTGTCGTCATCAAATCCTGCCGTATCTATAAGCACACAAGCTCCTATTCCGGCTATTTCCATAGATTTAAAAACTGCATCTGTCGTAGTTCCTTTTATATCTGATACTATTGAAACCTCCTGATTGGCAATGGCATTTATAATTGATGACTTACCTGCATTTGTTCGACCGAAAAATCCTATATGAATTCTTTCTCCTCTTGGAGTTTCGTTTAAGCTCATTATTTTTTACCTTCTTCATTTCAATAAAATAAATTTTGATATATTAAAATCTGAAATCTCTTTTTCCTTCTTGCATCTGATGTATATAATCTTTTGCTTTTTTCTTTACAACTTCTCTTTGTATTTCTTCGAGTTCATTTAATATAACTGTTTCTCCTTTTTGCTTTGTGTCATTACTTGCGTAATCTATCAAGTATTCTTTAAGTGTCATAAGTGAGTTCGGCTGGCATACATTTACAATCTGACCTGATTTTGCAAGTTTCATAAATCTGTCACCTGTGCGCCCTGCCCTATAACAGGCTGTACAAAAACTTGGCACATATCCCAATTTTAACAGCCAATTTACAATTTCATCCAATGTTCTGTTGTCATCTACATCAAATTGTGCAGAATTATCCTCTTCGCTTTCTTTTTGCTCATATCCTCCTACACTTGTAGATGATGCTCCACTTATTTGTGATACACCTATTTTCAAAACTTCTTCTCTTGATTTTTGTGATTCTCTTGTAGAAATTATTATCCCTGTATAAGGTGCCGATATTCTTACTAATGCCACTATTTTTTTAAATAATTCATCATATATTGCATTGGGAAATTCATTCAAGTCTATATCATCTGCAGGTCTTATTCTCGGTATGCTTATAGTATGAGGTCCTACACCAAATTTAGCCTCCAAATGTTCTGCGTGCATCATCAATCCTATAAAATCATATCTGTATTGATAAAGTCCGAATAATACGCCTATACCCACATCATCTATCCCTGCCTCCATTGCTCTATCCATAGCCTCGGTATGATAAGCATAGTTATGCTTAGGACCTGTAGGATGAACTTTTTCATAGGTTTCTTTATGATAAGTTTCTTGAAAAAGTATATATGTTCCTATCCCCGCATCTCTTAACTTTTTATAATTTTCTACCGTTGTTGCCGCTATATTAACATTCACACGTCTTATTGCTCCGTTTTTATGATGTACGGAATATATTGTTTTTATACTTTCAAGCACATAATCTATCGGACATTTTTCAGGATCTTCTCCTGTTTCAAGTGCCAATCTTTTGTGTCCCATATCTTGTAGAGCTGTAACTTCTCTTATTATATCTTTTTGAGATAATTGTTTTCTTTTTATAGTCTTGTTTTTTAGATGATATGGGCAATAAGTACATCCGTTTACACAATAATTTGACAAATAAAGAGGCGCAAACATAACTACTCTTTTACCATAAATTCTTTCTTTTATTTTTTTTGCTATTGAATATATTTTTTCTAATACATTTTTATCCGAACATTCCAATAACACTGCTGATTCTCTATGTGTTATACCGTTCATTTTTTCAGCTTTCTCAAGTATTTGCTCTATAAGTTCAATATTACTGCCGTTTTCTTTTGCATATTTTATTGTATCCAATATTTCCTTATCATTTATAAATTCTTGTGCTTTTGATGATTTTGGATTATACATATAAACACCACCTTTTTATTTTTTTGATATTAATAATAAAAAATTACATTGAAACCTGTTTAAAATGCTATGTAACACCAAAAATATATTCAAATTTATACTAAAAATTAATAGAATAATGGATATTTTTAATAATTTATTGGCTAAGTAAAATTAAGTGTACTTAAATAAACAACTTATATAAATTTTATCCATTAATCAAACTAATATTGGTATTAGTATTATACTCGTATCACACAGGTATTCTTCCTAAATTTTTTATCTGTTGCTCTAAAATTTTTCTTTCTTTGTATATATCACTCACTTTTATATTTGACGGATATATACTGTAATACTGTTCATATTTTTGTGGGGTAACTTTCCTCATTATGACATTTGCTCCACATGAAAATATATTATCTTTTTCTTTTGAGTCTATAACTCCAAGTGCAGTAGTTGCAGGTAAGTGAGCTTTAGGCAACACTATTCTTGTAAGTGCTACCGCTCTTTTGGTAAGCTCTGTGCTTCCATTTTGCAAATCTCTAAGCGGTGTATCACTATGTGATATAAACGGTCCTATCCCTGCCATATCACAAGGTATGCTCGCAAGAGTAAGTATGTCGTTTGCAATGGTATCAAGAGTTTGAAAAGGAAGTCCTATCATAAAGCCACTGCCTGTATAATATCCGAGAGACTTTAGATTTTTAAGTGCATTAAGACGATTTTTAAGAGTTCCACATGAATGTAAATATGAATATATTTTTTCATCAGATGTCTCATGTTTTAATAAATATCTGTCCGCTCCACATAATTTTATATATTTATAGTCTTCATAACTGAGCTCTCCTGAGCTTACAGTTACAGCCATAGAAGTGTGTTTTTTTATCTGCCTTACAATATCTCCTATCATCTTAGCTGTGTAGTAGTTGTCTTCTCCGGACTGCAAAACTATGGTTTTATATCCTGCATAATATGCAGTTTTTACCGTTTCTAAAATTTCATCAACGCTCATACGATAACGTTTTACATTTTTATTTGTGGAGTTGAGACCACAATATTTACATTTTCTTTTACAGTAATTTGAAAATTCCAATATTGCCCTTATATCCACGTAATTCCCAAAATTTTCATTTCTTATATCATCAGCAAGTCTAAAAATCTTTGAAAAATCGTCTAATGCCAATAAATACGATAACTCTTCCCTTTTAAGTTCATCTCTGTTTTTTATCTTGTGAATTAAATTATTCATGCTTGTCTGCAACCTTAGCATAAATAGTTTTTGAATTTATGCCTTTTATCATTCCAAGCTTACCTGACAAAGTATTTATCTCGTCACTTGGCGCATCTACTATTATACTTATAACCCCTATGTTTCTATCTCTATATGGTACTCCCATTCTACCTACTATTATATGACTGTATTTATGCAACAAATTATTAAGTTCTTCTATGTAGGTATTATCTTCTACTATTATACCTATTATTGCCACTCTGCTTTGCATATATTCCCTCCAAGTCTTTCTATTATTTTAATACTAAACACTGTTGCAAATTATAAAACTTTTGAATTTTATAAAATATGTTTTTTAAAAAACACAAAATTTTAAAGTATATAATTATAATTTGACAAAAAAATATACTATCTGACAAGACGCACTCATCACATAGTATTGTGTAATTAACCAACTCAAATATTATATTTTTCAAATATTATAATATAAAATATTTTTAGTTGTAAATATGATGATATTGTCTTATATTAAGGATTTTTCCTATATAGCCAGAAACAATAATATTGTATATATATCTTTTTGCTTGATAATATATATCTTGCAATCAGATTTATAATAATTTTTTTTAAATACAAATTTCACTTTATTAATAAAATTTGAATTATCAAAAATTTTATATTTTTATTCTAATTTTTGTCTGAAATTAAATTATATTTTTAAGCATTAACAAAAATTTTTTTGATAAAAGATGTATTCTTAACTTGATTATATATAATCGTTAAAATAATTGTCTTTTTGTAAAAATATTGTTTTTAATATATCATATTCATCTTTTTCTAATGAAATATTGTTTTTAAATATAACGTAATCAAGAGATGAATAGCCGAAATATAATTGTGTGAAATCATATATATTTATACTAAAATTACATTTTTCTTCTGTTTTTTTAACCAAATCTTTGTATACTTCAAATTTTGCATTATTTTCTTCTATTATATCATCTTTTATTTCTATACAAAATCTTTCTTGTGAATTTAAGTTTTTCAGTGTACTTAATACATTTATAACTCTTGACATAATAAAAGGTTTTATCTTATAAACAATATTGTTGTCATTATCAAAATATTGCAGAAGATGTGAATTTTTACTCGTATGAAGCAATATATTTTTAATTTGTGTATAATGAGATTTCACTATATCAAGTAACTTGTCATATCCTGATTTCGAAAGTGAAAAAATTTCTCTTACAAACCCTGTTTTTTCCAATTCATATTTGGGATAAAACACCATATATGCTATAGGCTCATTATCAAAATATGCCAAATATACATATCCGTTTTCCAAATTTATCTCATCTATGAAATTTTTAAAATAAATCTCATCTCTTACAAAATATGCACCGAAATTTTCACAAGATTTTGAATATATATATATTAAATCTTTTAACAAACTCTCATCATAGGCTTTTACTTCAACATCATTACATCTTTTATTTTTTATTCTGTCAAGCGGTATATCAAGCTCTATCATGTCAGCGATGTTGGCATATCCGTATCTCGTATATATATTTGTGTCTATCGGCATAAGCATGGATACATCTTCACCTTTTAAATATCTGTCTTTTAGAGTTTCTTTTATCAAAGCGCTTACATAGCCTCTCCCTCTGTTTACAGCGTCGCATGATATTCCAACTATATATGCCGTATCTGATATGTTGCCGTTTATATCAATTTTATATGGATTTGTCATAAGAGATGATATTACAACATTATTTTTTTTCATAAGAAAATTATTTTTTATATCATATCTTTTGGTAAAATAATAATCAATATATTCATCAGTGTCTGTAAAGCAGTATTTCCATAAATTTTTTACAGCTTTTTTGTCTTCATGATTTGCAAAAGTAAATTCCATAATGAAACCTCAAATAGAGTATCTATTTTTCTATTATCACATATTTTTCTACTAATTCTACCGGATTATAAGAGAGTTTTGCTTTTCTCAAATTTTCTAATCCTAAATCATCTTCTCTGTTAACAAATTTTACATCTTCAAATTCTTCGCATAAAAATATCTTATTTATAGCCGGATATAGCCCTTTTATTTCAGGATTGGCTTTCTCAAGATGTACACAAACTGTGTCGTCTTTGAGCATATCAGCAAATGTGAACGCTTCAAGTTTGCCGTCTATATATATACCGCCTACTTTTGTATCTTTATGTTTTTCATAGTGTTTGAATATTTTTTCTACTGCCTCTTGCTCAATTACTATAGTATCATCTATAGTTTTATTTTCAGCCCATCTCTTCATAAGATCAAGTGCGTCATTGAACTGATCTCTTGTAGTCAACCTTTTATACTCATATCTGCCTTCAAATTCTTTTATAAATGAGTTGAAATGGTTCTTTTTTGCATGCAATTTTCTTCCTGACAAGGTTCTGAGTTTTTCCGCATCATACATATAATCGAAAGAATCTCTTTCTTTATATATGTTGAATCTTGAAGGATATTCTTCTTCTATAAATTTTGCATATTCTTCAGGCACGGCTCTCATGACTATCTTACTACTGTTAAAACATTTTGCGAATATTTTTTCAAGCTCTTGTAAATCTCTTTCCCATCTTTTTTTCTTGGATATGGGAACTATTGAAAAATATCCTTTTTCATCATGTCCAAAAACATACATTGTATCATCTTTTTCCATAACATGAGTGTTATATATATGTTGCCACATATAAAGTGTCATAAAACTATATTCACATGCCTTATAATCTACAAGGTCAAAATAGCTTTTCATCATATCTTTTTGTGAAAGATCTATAATCTGATAATCACACATACACTTACTGTCAAAAATAATAATCCCTCCATAACTGTTTTCAATTTATAATCTATACAAGAAAATAAATTAAAAACTGAAAATACTTTATTTTTCATACCCAAATATAACAAATTTATATCAAAAAATATTAATACAATAAATTAAAATTCGAACAATTTTTTATTGAAAAATTTCTATAAAATATTATACTATAAAATGATTGATTGTAATAGAATAAAAATAATTTTATAATAAAGAGGTTATTATGTTTGAAACTATTCATTATGAAGATACTCTGAATATAAACAAGACCAAATTATACATAGATTGTAGAAGCCCATCGGAATTTAATCATTCAAGCATACCACATGCTATAAACATCCCTGTTTTATTAGACGATGAAAGAGAAATTGTCGGCACTTTATACAAAAACGGGGAACTTGAACAAGCTAAAATAGTAGGAGTAACAGCCATATCAAAAAGATTGCCTGATATATTCACACAAATAATAGAATTAAAAACAAATTATGATGAATTATATTTCTTTTGTTCAAGAGGAGGTTATAGAAGCTCAGCACTTGTAAATATGTTGCTTGGAGTAGGTGTAAAATGTCATAAAATATCAGGCGGATATAAGTCTTACAGAAAATATGTCAATGAACACTTAGAAAATCTGATTTCCAATGTAAAGCTCATAACTTTATACGGTTATACCGGCACAGGTAAAACCTCTATATTAAACGAACTGCAAAATATGGGATATAACGTGTTAAACCTTGAAAAATATGCCAATCACAGAGGTTCATTGCTTGGTTCTATAGGCAAATCTGAACCTTTTTCACAAAAAAAATTTGAATCTTTGCTGTTTGAAGATTTAAAAAAATTTGAAAATTCATATGCTTTTGCCGAAGGAGAATCAAAAAGGATAGGTAATATAATACTCCCTGCATCTTTATATACAAAATTAAGAGCAAGCACAAAAATTTTGATAAATTCAGATATGGATTTTAGAATAAACGAAATAAAGACACAATACCTTGTGGACTTTGAAAATGATAAAGAACTTATTGAAAAAACCGTAAAAAAATTAGAAAAATATATATCTGAATCAAGAATAAATATGTATATGGATTTTCTAAAAAATAATAATTTTAATGATTTGATACAAGATTTATGCGAAAATTACTATGATAGAAATTATAAATTACCGAAAGAAAATTTTACAAAAATATATAACAATAATAATTCCATTGAAATTGCAAAGCAAATTGCAAAAGATTTCGAAGAATATTTTGCATAAAAAAACTCTAATATCAATAAAAATTTTTATTGGTATTAGAGTTTTTTTGTTAATGACAACCGCTACAAGAACCGCAACTTCCTGCTTCCGCTACTATTTGTGGTTTTACATATAATCCGTGAAAACTGTCTTCTTCAAGATATTGTATCTCAAAACCTCCAAATTCTTCCATAAGGGCTTTATCCGCCACATATTTTATACCGTCAAACTCTGTTGCATAGTCATTTGATTTTTCTTCGTCTTTAGCTATGTTGAACATAGGTCCATGACAAGCCATTCCTGATATAAATATTCTTATAGTATCTGCATTTATGCTCATAGATGATAGTATACTTTTCAATTCATCTGAGGCTTTTTTGTCAATGCTTATAACGTTCTCCATATTATCCTCCCAAAAACATATATTTTTATTTAGAATACATAAAATACAAGAACAGGTAAACTATAAATAAAGTGAATTAAAATTCAACAAATTCATTAAAATATCTCCTCGTATTTTACAATATTCAATTAAATTTAAAAATCTATTGTACACAATATTTATACACATTTTATTTTAATGATAAACATTATTATAAAACATTTATTTTACATCGTATTTATCTCTTAACTGATTTATTTTATTTACATATGCTTCTTGTTGTTTCTTTGCAAGCAATGTATGTCTTAACTCATCTTTTACTTCTTCAAATTCTTTTTTCTCTTCTGTATTTTTATCAGTAAGCTTTATAATATGATATCCGAACTGTGTCTTTACAGGTTTTGATACATCTCCTATATTTAGAGAAAAAGCTGCATCTTCAAATTCTTTTACCATTTGACCTTTGCCGAAAAATCCAAGATCTCCACCTTGTCTTGAGGATGGGCAAGTAGAGTTTGCTTTTGCAACTTCAGCAAAATCTGCTCCGTTAATTATTTTTTCATATAATTCTTCAGCTTTTTCTAAATCTCCTACCAATATATGACTTGCCTCTACTGTTTCCATTTTTCCAAAAGAATCTTGATTTTCATCATAAAACTCTCTGATTTCTTCATCTGTAACATCCACACTTTCAAGCAATTTTTTTATCATATATTGTGATATGAAATTATCTTTCATAGATTCGAATTCAAATTTGAACTCATCTTTTTCAACTTCTCCTGTATCTTTTGCATCAAGAGCCATAAGCTTTTGATTTACAAGCTCTTGTAATAGATAAAATTCTCCCTGTGCTCCTGAAAACTGAGAAAGAAGTCTTTTATCCATACTTTTTTTCATATAATTCACATCTCTTTGTGTTATATCTAAATCTCCAATTTTTGCTAATACTGCATTTTCATTCATTTAACAACAATTAAGCAATCTGTTATTGCTTATCCTCCTTTTTTTAGTTTAAGTATACTATAATATAATTTTTTTATAATTTCAAGATATAATTTTTTACTTATTCACTACATTTATAGGTTTGCCTGATACATACGCCTTCAAATTTTCTTCTAATATATCTATCAATTTTTTTCGTGTTTCATATGCTGCCCAAGCTATGTGCGGTGTCATTGTAATATTTTTTGCCTTTAACAATATATTATCTTTTTCCATAGGCTCTTTCGTTAACACATCAAGACAAGCATGAGAAATCTTACCGCTTTCAAGTGCATTGTAAAGTGCTTTTTCATCTACGATTCCTCCTCTTGAAGTATTTACAAAAACTACTCCGTCTTTCATCTTTGATATGCTTTCTTCATTTATAAGCTTAGCTGTCTGTTGGTTTAGTGGCGTATGTACTGTTATTATATCTGAATTTGCAAGCAAATAATCAAGACTGACAAATTTTTTGTCCGATGTATCCTGAGTTCTTCTATGCACAAGAACATTCATATCAAAAACTATCGCTTTTTTCTCAACAGCTTTAGCTATGTCACCATATCCTATTATTCCTATTGTTTTTTCTGCCAAATTATGTGTAGTATGCTTAAAAAATGTGAATATCTTTGAATTTATCCACTCACCTTCTTTAATTGCAACATCATAGTCATGCAGATTATAAAAAACGTCCAATAAGAATGCAAAAACCATTTCTGATACGTTATTCGATGCATAGCTTGGTATATTGCTTACTATAATATTTTTTTCTTTACAGTATTGTACATCTATATTATTATAGCCTGTTGCAAGTTCTCCTACAAACTTTAAATTTGGACAACTGTCTATAACATTCTTATCTATTTCGCACTTATTTGTAAAAACGGCTTCAGCATCTCCAATCCTACTTACAACCTCTTCAGGTGATGTAAAATCATAAATTGACGCATCATAATCTTTTAAGAAATCAAAAGACAAGTCATTATAAACTATAGAATAAGCATCCAAAACAACTATTTTCATAATACACTCTCCAATCTTCAAATACAATATCCAATACTAAATCCATTTTAAAATGCTATATGACAGCCATAGTATAAGGCTAATAAAAATATCTGTGTTATTAGTCTTTTAATCAACTTTTATACACTTAGCTTATACTAATAGTAAAATCCAATAAAATGATAGAAAAAAGTGTTTTGTAAATTTAATAAAATACAACCGTATTTATAGATTTATTAATATACATTATCTATTATTCTATTAGAAATTAGTATAATACAATTTATATTATACATCAAAAACTAAAATTAGTACAAAAAAATATAGCCAATAAATTGACTATATTTTATAAATTACACTTCTATTGTATTTGTTATATCCTCTTGGGATAAATTTTTGTCCAAATCAGATTGTTTGTTCTCGACGTCTCTTATTATCATTTCAGATATACCAAGCGGTGATGTCTTTGACATTTGCTCAGCTAATCTTTCAAACATAAAATCTGTCATTATGTCCTTTCCGGGAGCTTTATTTTTTTCGTCATCTTCCTTGAACATAAGTTTTTTGCTCTGTTTTAAAAATACTTTTAAAAATTCTGCCTCCATACCTTGTGCAGCCTCTTTAAGTTTTTTCTTATCAAGCGTATTTATTTTTTCTTGAGATATATTCAAGTTTGAATTTGATATATATGGTTGATATGACGTATCTATATTCATAATAAACCTCTTTATACTATAAGTTTAATTATCTCTTTAATTGATTTACCGTATTAAGCATATCATCCGCTGTTTGTACTGATTTTGAATTTATTTCATATGCTCTTTGCGCTGTTATCATTCTAACCATTTCATCCACAAGCTGTACATTCGACATTTCTAAATATCCTTGATATATTTTAGTTTCTCTTGTTTCGTCTTCTTCTTGTACAGGCTGTCCTGAGTTATCTGTCGGAACAAAAAAGTTATCTCCTACTGCTTTTAATCCTTCAGGATTTACAAAAGTAACTATTTTTATCTGTCCTAATGATAAAGTTTCTCCTTCAAGGCTTTTAGCAGTAACAGTTCCATTTTGACTTACGGAAAATTCTTTGCTGTTTTCAGGCAATTGTATATATCCGTCATCTGTCGTGAGTACTTTTTCCCCTTGTGAAGTTACAAGTGTCAACTGACCGTCTTCAACTGAAAATTTAAAATTACCGTCTCTTGTATAATATCTGTTGTTTTCATTTCCGGCATCATTCGGATTTTCCACTACAAAAAATCCTGTTCCTTGAACTATTGCCAAATCAGTAGGATTTTCTGTTCTTTCTGCACTTCCTGTAATAAACTTTCTTGATGTTGCAACCGGCATAACACCGTGACCTATTTGTAAATTCACAGGTTGACCTAATTGAACATCATTGCTTACAGGACTTGAATAAGTATATAATAAGTCTTTAAACTCTGTTTTTTGTGCTTTATAACCTGTTGTATTGACGTTAGAAATATTATGTGCTATTACGTCCATATTAGTCTGTTGTGCTTTCATTCCACTTGCAGCGGTCCACAAAGCTCTCATAAACTACCTCCAAAAATCTATATCAAAAAATATATCCATACAGTTTTTAATGAATTCTAAATCTTACCTATTTCATTAGCAGCCTTTTGCATAATTTGGTCGTAAGAATTTATAACCTTTTGGTCGGATTCAAACCCTCTGAACATTTCAATCATATCTACCATTTCATCAATAGTATTTACGTTTGAACGTTCAAGGTAACCTTGAAGCACTTTACCTTCAAATGCCTTTTCTTGAGGCTGTGTATTCCCAATCATCTGCATATAACTATGCCCATATTTTTGCATATCTTCTTTATTGGTTATATCAACAAGGGCAAGTTTACCTATCTGTTCTCTTTGACCATCATTGTTCAATGAATATACGCTACCATCTCTTTTAAATTCAACTAATTTGGAGTTTTCAGGTACTGTTATTTGATTGTTATCTTCTGAAAGTACCGTATTATTGAGATAGTCTTTAATCACCCTATTTTCATCCATGGTAAAAGCTCCACTTCTGGAATATTTTATGCTGTCTGTACCATTTATTCTTATCTTAAAAAATCCTTCACCTTCAAGACTTATATGCATAGGGTTTTCTGTTCTTTCTTGACTGCCTTGATTGAAATTAATCATAACTCTATCTCTCAAAGCACCAGAATTTATTGTACCTATTGATTTTCTCGCCTCAGGTATTATAACTTTTGCAACAGCTGTTCCTCCGGCTGTCAAATTGCCTAATGAATCTATTGCAATTTCACCTTGTGGCACATTTATCTTATTACCGTCTACATCTAACAAATATGCTCCGAACTTAGTTATAACATCGGAGTTATACTCTCTGTATACAGTCCTTAAATAACCTTCTTCATCTCTTACTAAACTTGCTGATTTATGATAGCTGTTGCCGTTTTTATCCTCAAGCTGAAGATAACCTCTCGTTATATCTATATCTATTCTTGTATTGCCATCTCTAAGTTGTTTATTGCTTACTTTTGCTCTGTTTGGAAAAGCACGAAGATATCCTTCGTTATTTTCTCTCTTATACAAAAGTTTCTCTGAAAATGCTTCTATAACGTCTACATCTTTTTTAAATCCGGTTGTATCAACATTTGCTATATTATTGGATATGGTTTCTATTCTATTTTGCTTAGTCAGCATAGCATTTGCCGCTGTATATATTCCTCTAAACATAATATCTCCTAAAATACAATTTTAATATATTATCGGTATGTTAACACAAAAAGTTTAGATTATTACAAAATAATATAGATACAGAACAAATTATTAAAAAAACTATATTGTTATTGTATTATCTTCTTCTTGAATTTGTAGATCTTCCCAGATGTTTTAAAGATTTTAATGATTCTCCGGTACCTTTTACAACACAAGATATCGCTTCTTCCGCTATATAAACTTTTATTCCTGTTCTCGCTTCAATAAGTTTATCCAATCCCCAAAGAAGTGAGCCTCCTCCGGTCATAAGTATACCTTTATCAGATATGTCGGCAGATAATTCAGGCGGTGTTCTTTCAAGCACTGAATGAACTGCATCTGCAATTTGAACTACACTGTCTTCAAGAGCCTCTAAAGATTCTTTTGATGAAACTTTTACAATTTCAGGAAGTCCTGATAACTGATTTCTTCCTCTAACTTCCATATATATATCTTTATCTCTATGGTAAGCAGAACCTATGTTCATCTTTATTTCTTCAGCCGTTCTTTCTCCTATAAGCAGGTTATGTTTTTTCTTCATATATTTCATGATAGCTTCATCGAATTTATCTCCGGCCATCTTTATTGACGTACTTTCAACTATACCACCTAATGATATTACAGCTACATCCGTTGTACCCCCACCTATATCTACTATCATAGATCCGCTCGGTTGTGCAATATCTATTCCTGCTCCAATCGCAGCCGCAATCGGTTCTTCTATCAAAAATACGTCTCTTGCTCCCGCCTCCATAGTAGCATCTATAACTGCTCTTTTTTCAACTTCTGTAACTCCGGAAGGCACACATACTATTATTTGAGGTTTAAAAAATCTAAAAAGACCTACTCCACCTGTAACTCTTTGTATAAAATTTTTGAGCATCTTTTCAGTCATATCATAATCTGATATAACTCCATCTTTAAGAGGTCTAACAGCCACTATATGTCCTGGAGTTCTACCAAGCATTCTTTGAGCCTGCTCTCCTACTTCAAGCAATTTCCCTGTAGAAGTATCCATTGCAACAACTGATGGTTCCTGCAAAACTATTCCTTTTCCTTTTACATACACAAGCACAGATGCAGTACCTAAATCTATTCCTATATCCGGTGAAAAACTCATCACGATAATTATCTCCTTAATTATAAAATTATAAATTAAATCATTATTTATTATATATTTCAAATGTTTTTTAAGACTGTTTAAATATAATATTACCGTCTTAAATTTACCTTAATTCTAATCTTCAATTCTCTTTATAGTTCCGCCCAAAGCACTTACTTTATTTATTATATCTACATATCCTCTTTCAATATGATATATATCAGATATTTTAGTATCTCCTTTGGCTATCAATCCTGCAAGTATCAAAGACGCTCCCGCTCTTAAATCGGTAGCCTTTACTTTTGCACCTTGCAACTGTTCTATACCGTTTATCATTGCGGATTTACCTTCTATTTTTATATCCGCTCCCATTCTTTTCAACTCAGCCACATTCATAAATCTATTTTCAAATACTGTCTCAGTTACTATAGAGCTACCTTGAGACACTGATAACAATGTCATAAATAATGACTGCATATCTGTAGGGAAACCGGGATGTGGCATAGTTTTTATATCTGTGGACTTTATTATATCAGGGCCTTTAACTCTGATAAAATTTCCACCTTCTTCAACAATACATCCTACTTCAAGCAATTTTGCAATTACAGGTCTTAAATGGTCGCTTATCACATTTTTTATAGTAATATCTCCTCTTGTAATAGCTGATGCAACCATATATGTTCCTGCCTCTATCCTATCCGGTATTACTGTATATTCCACTTCATTCAATTTTGAGGCGCCAGTTATTCTGATTGTATTTGTTCCTGCCCCTCTTACTTTTGCACCGATTGCATTTATAAAATTTGCCAAATCTACTATTTCCGGCTCTTCTGCCGCATTTTCAATTACTGTAACACCATCTGCAAGTGCAGCCGCCATCATTATATTTTCAGTAGCACCCACTGACGGAAAATCCAAGTAAATCTGGTTTCCAATTAATTTAGTAGTATAAGCATCTATGCAACCATGCTCAACATCTATTTTAGTTCCAAGCGCTTTAAATCCTTTTAAATGCAAATCTATAGGTCTTGAACCTATCGGACAACCTCCGGGCATAGATACAGTTGCTCTTTTAAATCTTGCCAATAAAGGTCCCATCACCAAAAACGATGCTCTCATCTTGCTCACAAGGTCATAAGGAGCTTCATTTGTTCTTATATTTTTAGCATTTACAATTAATGTATCCCCTTCAAATTTTACATCTGCCCCTAAATAACTTAGCAAATCACATATAACTTTAACATCGCTTAAATTAGGAACACCCTTTATTACACTTTGGCCATCCACCAAAAGAGTAGCAGCTATTATAGGAAGCACAGCATTTTTTGCCCCGCTTATCTCAACTTCTCCTCTTAAACTATCGCTTTGGCTCACTAATAAATATGCCAATATTAACAAATCCTTTCATATTTTATTCAGCTTCTATACTGAATATCAAGCTGCTTTCTTTGTAAGAAAAATTTATTATGTTACTATTTATCTTCACTCTCGGTAACTCTTTTTCTTTTCTTATATTATAATTTTTATCTAAAATATTTATATCTCTAAGGTATTCCTTACAATCATTATAGTTTTTGCCGACTATTAAAGAAATTATAACCGACACATTCTCAATATATGCCTTTTCAAAATCAGCGTCTTCTCTTGGTATGCCTATAACACCAATTTTTTTTACTTTGTCTGAATATTGATAAACAGCTATTAAACTGTTTGTAGCCGAAGAACTTTCCTGCAAAAAAGAGTATTCTCCGTTATTTTCTATTATATCTTTTATTGATTTGTCATAATCGAATTTATCTTTATTTTTAACTATAAATTGTTCATATTTTGAGGCAAAATCATCTTTTGAAAAATCAAAAGTCTTTGCTCTATATCTCATAGAAAAAAAATTCATTCCCAGTAAAATAGCCAATATGACGAATAACACAATTTTATTACCCCTTGACATTTTACTTCTATGAAAATTTTTTCCTTCAATAACACTTATAGCACGCTCAAAACGTGCTTTTCTATAGTCTCTTATTCTTTGTGAGCGTCTCTTGCCTCTCATAAGCATATCCCCTTAATGCAAAAAACAATATAGTTATGCTTTTATAAGCTCTGATGCTATCTTTTTAACTTTAGATGCCCAACTACTGTCAGTAGAATATTTTAAGCCTATAGCATCCACAGAATATCCATTAAAATAATCTCCATTCGGACTCAAATAATTATTAGAGAGATGTTTTGCTACATCATATATACTGTCTTTTTTAGTGTTATATGATTTCGCAGATGTATATGGGCTTGAATCATATGCTTGATAACCGAACAAATTATTTTTATCCAAAGCTATTTTACTTCTTCCAAAATTAGATTCCAATTTTGCCATAGACATAAGCACTATTGAATTTATGCCATACAAATCCTCTGCACGTTTAAAATCTTCGCCAAGTCCTTCTAACGGCGTTCCTGAAAGTTTTGAATTGAGATATTCAGCAGAATAATTAGATTTTTTTCTAACATCCGTTGTATCCAAAATTCCATTTATGAGTATAGACCCAACTGTTTTTGCAAGTGGTTTCACAGAAGAAAAGCTGTCTTTTGAAATCTTAGAATTATCAGAAAACACTGCACTATCTTCAGTATTTTCTGTTTTTGTATCACCATAATCAAAAATTATATTTTCATCAGTTAAATTTTTATCTTCTTTAAAAATCCCAAGCTTATATTTCAATATGGAATCAAATCTATTTTGAGCATTATAATATGATTGTGACGGCCCTACATAATGTTGAATATATGAACTTATTTTTATATCCACTTGTTATCCCTCACTCTATTTAAACTTATATTATACAAATTCAAAACTTAATACTTATTGATTATTTTCAACAACCAGTAAAATATTTAATAAAAATGTTTAATTAATATAATCAAACAACATCAATATAAGTTTGCATAATTATATCTACAATATTATAGCCGTTAATCACTTATTTTGTCAATATTTAGCACAAATAAATTAAATTATTTTTGTAAAAAAGTCAAACATTTTTGACACAAAGCCTATAATATAATTTTGATTATTGTATATCATATTTTTTTAACAATATATGCGGGTAACCCCATATATTGTTAAAAATTTTCTAAATCACACTCTCGCTTTTTCTATATAATCTTCTAACATTTCATTTGCAGTTTTGAATTTCAAAACTTTCTTCGCTATATTGTTTTGCCTTTTTGCATATCTTTCAAAACTCTTATACATCTCTTCTTCGCTCTTGAATCTTCTATTTGCATAAAATTTCTCACTATCTTCTCTATGACTTCTTTCTACATACCCATTTTGCCACGGACTGTATGCGGCTGTTAGTTTATGCTCTATACCTAATTCTTCTAATGTTTTTTGAAATCTACTTTTTTTATTTGTTCTGTCTTGCTCATTTGTAAATTCTAATCCATTATCTGTTTGTATTTGCTCTATTTTAAATCCCATTTCTTTTTCTAATGTATTTAAGTAATTACTTGTTTCGTATGTGCTTTTTTCTTTTACAAGCTTCAATATTCTTTTTCTTGTATATACATCTATACCTGTTATTTGATAATATCTGTCTACTTCACTTTTAAATCCTATGCATTCTAACGGTACATATTTTATATCTACTTGTACTTGCTCTCCTGGTCTTGTTACTTTGCTTACTTTCTTTTCTTTCTTCTTTTTTCTAATTTCTTTTTTTTCTTGTATAGTTTTTAATTTTAATTTTTTTATCTGTCTTGTCATTGAATCATAGCATCTTGTATATCCTTTTTCTTGTAACTTTCTGTATACTTGTGCTAACCCTTCATGCTTATGATATCTATAGCAATGTTTTATCTTTTCTTGTTCTTCTGCTGTGTGCTCTTTTGGATGGCTTTTTGGTTTTGTTGACTCTTTTCTTAATGATTCTATTGTTCCATCATATCTTTTCATCCAATAATGTACATACTGTCTTGTTACATGGTATTTTCTTGCTGCTTTTGCATTATTTTTTTCTTTTATTGCATATTCTATTATTTGCTTGCGTCTTTTCATTCCTTCTGTTATACTTTTATTCATAAGAAAGCCTCTTTACTGATTTTTATTTTTTCCAAATCTTATTATATCAGTTGGCTTTCTTTTTTTATACTTTTTTGTCACAAATCTATTGTAGCATAACATAGCACAAATAAATTAAATTATTTTTATACAAAAACCTATTTAAATTAGAATAGGCTAAATTGTTTTACAAGTAAAATTTCTAAAGCTTTTACAAATATCCGACTTACTGATGTTTATAAAAAAACAACCTATCAAAATATATTTGATATAAAACTATATTATATTTGTAAAAAATTATACTTTTTAAAAATAAATATATAAAATTCAAAAATATAATAATTCATAATAGTATTTAGTATGAGCATTTTATTAAAAAATATCTGGATTTATAATATTTTCTAATAAAATTATGAACAACATATATAATTATACAACATTAATATAAATAATTTATTTAAAAAATTAATTGTTATGTTTTTATATTATTATTCTATAAGATTTTAGTATTACATTAAATAGCAGTAATATTTTTATAAAAGATACTTATTCAAATTATATAGCATATAAAAAGCCAACGCATAAATGCGTTGGCCAAATTTTAAGCAACAATTATTCTGGTTGAGGTGCGTCTACAGGACATACTCCTGCACATGCTCCACAGTCTATACATGCAGATGCATCTATAACATATTGAGAATCTCCTTGAGATATTGCTCCTACTGGACATTCAGGTTCGCAAGCACCACAACTTATACAAGTATCATGAATTACATATGCCATATTAAATTCCTCCTAAATAATATAAAAAATTTTGTTTTATTAAATTCAATTGATAATTTAATTTTCTTTTCGTATTATATCACCTATTTTTTCATTTGTAAATACTTTTATTTAATTTTTTATATTATTTATTCTATAGCATTATTGTATTTGAATAAACAAGTCTTTTTAATTTATAGATATTTATTATCATTAGATAAATATTTTTCTTTTAAATCGAATTATTAATTTTGATAAAAAATCCACTTTTCATTATCAATTAATTGTTCAAAAATAATTATCATTTTTATAATTTAATCATTGAGCCATAATCTTTTAGCTTTAAATTATTTATATCATAATATTTTATATGATTTTCTTTCAATATTTTTTTTAAAATATCTCCTGTGCTTATACTGTTTATATCGCCAAAAAACATTATTTCATTGTCATATATCAAACAGCTTCCTCCTAAAAACCCATTATATCTTTCGCTTAAATATATATCTTGACATTCAATTAAATAACATTTTAAATTTTTAGAAATCAATGTTTCATATATATTTGAATCTGATGTTATAAATCTATCTTTCGGCAAACTTATTGTCGAACATCTTGCATATCCTTGCTTCACATTTATAAATTCCAATCCTTTTTCTTCAGCCAATTTTCTCACAACGTTATCCATATAATTTAATTTTCCTATTATATATTTTCCAGTTACTACAAAATTATAGGCTATATCATATGGATATTTACCTCTTAATATTGTTTCTCCTTTTATTATCTTGAAATCTTTTATCTTTTCATACATCAAATTATATGTATCAGGCTCTATGACTGTAACATCACCTAAATCGCACGCTGCAATATCCGGATGTCCGCATATTTCATAATAAAGATTTTCATTTTTTAATGTTTTTATATATTCAATATCATTTTTCTTGAGTTCATTTTCTATTTCTTCATCAATCCTAAAATCCACAAGAAAAGTTTTATTTGAAAGTTTATTCATATATTTCCTTTAATACTAAATCTTTTTTAAATTAAATAATGCCTGATTATACCAAACATATTTCAATAAATTATTATATGTATTAATGTTATATAGTTATATAAGTTATACATAATTTTATTAGAAAATAATATAAATTATTTTACAATAAGAGATTAGATTATTTCAGCATATTACACTAAAATAATCTAATCTCTTATAACACTAATCTTTATTTATCTTCAATACTGACATAAATGCTTTTTGAGGAACTTCAACGTTTCCTATCTGACGCATTCTCTTTTTACCTTCTTTTTGTTTTTCAAGCAATTTTTTCTTTCTTGATATATCTCCTCCATAACATTTTGCAAGCACGTCTTTTCTATATGCGCTTATAGTTTCTCTTGCTATTATCTTCGCGCCTACTGCCGCTTGTATCGGCACTGGAAATTGATGCTTAGGTATTTCATCTTTCAATTTTTCACACATTACTCTACCTCTTGTCTGTGCAGTTGTTTCATGCACTATAAATGATAATGCGTCAACTTTTTCTTTATTTATAAGTATATCAAGTTTTACAAGTTCTGATTGCCTAAATTCCTTAAACTCATAATCAAATGAACCGTAACCTCTCGTTCTTGACTTTAATGAATCAAAAAAGTCATATATAACTTCATTAAGCGGTAATTCATAATGCAACATCACTCTTGTAGCGTCCAAATACTCCATATTCAGCATTGTCCCACGTCTTTCTTGTGACAACTCCATAACTGCACCTACATAGTCTTTTGGCACGATTATATCCGCTTTTACTATCGGTTCTTCTATTATTCTTATTTCTTGCTCAGTCGGTAAATTAGTAGGATTTTGTATCATAAGTACGGTATCGTCAACTTTTGTTACTCTATACACAACAGACGGCGCTGTAGTTATGATGTCAAGGTCAAACTCACGTTCAAGCCTTTCTTGTATGATTTCCATATGAAGTAATCCAAGAAAACCACATCTAAATCCAAAACCGAGTGCAACAGATGTTTCCGCCTCAAACTCCAAAGCTGCATCATTTACTTGCAATTTTTCAAGTGCATCTCTTACATTTTCATATTTTTCTCCTTCGGCAGGATAAACTCCGCAATATACCATCGGTGTTGCTTTTTTATATCCCGGCAATGCCTCATCAGTAGGAGTATCTGCCAAAGTTATCGTATCTCCTACCCTACAACTCCTTATATCCTTTATAGAAGCCGTTATATAACCTACATCACCTGTAATAAGTTCATCTACTGCAATATGTGTTGGCGATATTATACCCACTTCAGTTACTTCAAAAGTTTTTTTAGTGTTCATCATAAGTATATTATCACCTTTTTTGATTTTGCCGTCAAACACTCTTACATATGCAATTACTCCCTTATAAGCATCATAATAAGAATCAAATATAAGTGCTTTAAAAGGTTTATTGATGTCTCCTGACGGTTTTGGCACTTTTTGTACTATGGCTTCAAGCACATCTTGTATATTAAGCCCTTGCTTAGCAGATATTAAAGGTGCATCTGATGCGTCAAGTCCAATTATTTCTTCTATTTCTTCTTTTATTTCATCAGGTCTTGCACTTGGTAAATCTATTTTGTTTATAACAGGCACTATCTCCAAATCTTGATCAAGTGCAAGATATACATTGGCAAGAGTCTGAGCCTCTACTCCTTGAGCAGCGTCAACCACTAATATCGCTCCCTCACAAGCCGCAAGCGAACGTGATACTTCATAACTGAAATCTACATGTCCCGGAGTATCTATTAAATTGAAATAATATTCTTCTCCATCTTTTGCTTTGTATATAAGCCTTATGGTTTGCAATTTTATAGTTATTCCTCTTTCACGTTCCAAATCCATATTATCAAGCAATTGCTCTTTCATATCTCTACGAGCAACCACTCCTGTATCTTCTATCAATCTGTCCGCAAGAGTAGATTTTCCATGATCTATATGTGCTATTATACAAAAATTCCTTGTATGATCTATCTTTTTCAAAAAATTTCTCTCCTAACAAAAATATATTTGTTCTATTATACTAAATATTAGTGTGTTAAAACAATATAAAAATTTAAAAATTGTTAAAATTTTATATAATTACTTTTTTTATAATTTTACAAAAATTACCACAATATATCTAATTATGATACTTATTTATTATTTATAACTTATATATTATATATAATACTATTTTTTATATTTTAAAATTATATCTACTTTTTTATAATTATAATGTAAATTTAGTAGACATTTAGTCCAAAATATTTTATAATACTATATAAATGATTATTATACTATATTAAATAATCATAACGTATTAATTTTTAAAATATATATGGAGGTACTTAAGTATGATTAATAAAAATATTCCAGACAGACCAACTTATTTCTTACTAATATTATTTGGACTTATATTAAATATTTCACTTTTCTTTGCTTTTCTCAGTATAGGTAAATACGAATTAGTTTATTTGGACTTTATCGGTACAATTATATTGCTGATAAACATATTTTATATATTTAAAAACCAGCGGATTGCTGTACTTTCATCACTTATAGAAGGTACTGTACTTTATACTGTAATTACATATATATTGGGCTGGGAGTACAGTTTTCAAAACTGGCTCATAGCTTTATGCTTTTTAGCAATAACAGTACCTTTTCCAAATAGAAAAATTTTCTATATATTGGCAGTAATTGAATGTGTATTATATTTTATATTATATTTTGATGTAAAACTTGATTTTTCTAACAGAAACTTGACATTTTTGACGGTATATTTTTCTCTTACGAATATAATCGGTCTTTTCGGAATGATTTTATTTGCAGAAAAAGTCCTAAAATGGTCTGCAAATATGGAAAAAGCATTTTTTCAAGACAAATTTGAAAGAATGGAAAATATTATGTATACCGATAGACTTACACAACTATATAATAGACATAAAGCTGACGATGTTCTTAGTAATATAGATGATAATATACAGAATTTTTCTGATAACGAGCATTTTTACATCGCCTTTGTAGATATTGATAATTTCAAAAAAATAAATGACACATACGGTCACGACATCGGCGATGACATACTTGTTATGATATCGAATATATTGAACAAGAAAACAAAAAGTTCTGATATGATATTCAGATGGGGCGGAGAAGAGTTTTTAATGTTGTTCAAAACTCCAAAAGGTCAAGAAAAAGCCTTAAACGATAATATTGTGTACAGCATATTGGAGAGAATAAGAACAACAGTTGAAAAATCTTCTATAATCATAAACAACAAAAAAATAAACACAACTATAACATTAGGTGCTGCAAGCTCCAAAGAGTCTTCAAATGTAAAAGAAATAATTAAACTTGCAGATAAAAAAATGTATAAAGGTAAAAACAGCGGAAAAAATAGAGTTATTATGTAATATTTAATATAACATCAATATATTTTAAAAAATGAATATTAATGTTTATAAAAATTATTCTCATAATTGATACTAAAACTCAATAGAATTACAAAATAATAGCACTTTGTAAATTTAATAAAATACAACATTATTTATAGACTTCTTAATATAAACTATCTATTCTTCTATTTGAAATTAGTATGAATAATATTTATAAAAAATCTTTAAAGGGCAATGCACCTATGATATAATAAAAGAGTTAAAATAAATTTAAATTAGGTGATAAAAAATGGGAAAAGTAAAGGTATTAGTGCCCGAATACTTAAAAGATTTTACCTGTATAGGTTCCAACTGCGAAGAAACCTGTTGTAAAAATTGGAATATAACTGTAGATAAAGAAACATATAAGAAATACAAAAAATTAAAAGACAATATTTTTCATCCTCTTAAAGATAATAAAGTAATAAAAAATAAAAAATCTATATCTGATGAAGATTATGCAATTATAAATCTTGATAATAAAAATGGAAACAGTTGTCCATTTTTAAATGAAGATTTACTATGTAATATATACATAAATCTTGGCGAAGATTATATGTGTGACACTTGCAAAACATATCCAAGGCATTTCAACTCTGTAGATGATGAATTAGAAATGTCTCTTACCCCATCATGCCCTGAAGCAGCAAGAAAAATACTATACTCTCCTAACGGAATATGTTTCGAACATATAGAACTTGATTACCAAAAATATATGAATTATAAAAAAAGGATATATACAAAAGGCAGATTTGTAAGCAAAAACGCTCACAAATATTTTTGGAATATCAGAATAGCTTCAATTACAATATTGCAGAATAGAAATATTGATATAGTGTCAAGGCTTACTTTTCTTGGCATACTTTACAAAAAAGTAAATGCGCTTATAAAACAGAAAAATTATCAACTAATAGATGATGAAATAATAAAATTTGTAAATACATTAGAAAATTTAAACGATAACTCTCTTTTAGACAGTTTATCTGAAAATAAATTCCAACAAGCATTATTGTGCAAAGAAATAATACTTAGTTTAGAAAACATTTCTCTTAAAAACAAAGATTCATCAATCTCTATTTTTATAAATTCTACAATAGATTTTTTTAAAAACGATAAAGATGATAATACATTGTTAAATGAATATAATTTTGTTATAAAAAATAAAATAAGACCTTTTTTTGACTCCGATATAGGTAGCATGATGATTGAAAATTATCTTGTAAACAAATATTTTTTAGATTTAATGCCTTTCACATATCCTGATGATATATGGAAATCTCTAATAGTATTATGTGGAGATTACTTTATAATAAAATCACTAATGTTTGGAATAGCAAAAGATAACGATAGCATAAAAAAAGAAGATTTTTTCAATATAGTACGTGCTGTTTCAAGAAGCTTGGCACATAACAGTAATTATTATCATTACTTAATTCAAAACATAGAAAACTGGGAACTTAATACCTTAGGAGGCATGTACACTTTAATAAACAATTAATTTATAAAAAACTATGATTTTATTGCAAACTCTATTTGAATCAAGAGATTCTCAAATTGTTTTGTGAGTTAAATTAATAACACTTTTATAAATACCTGCAAAGCAGATATTTATAAAAGTGCCCCAAGCAAAATATATTTTATCATTATATAAAAAATATCTATTTAATTTAATTGAATAAAATTAAATTAAATAATATACTTACTAACTTCATCTTTATAAAATCAATTAATTTATATTTAATACTATCGTTTTATTAATTGCATATAAATTTAAAATATTCATTATTTTTTATTTGCTATTATTATAATTTAGAATACAGTATCTTACCTGATTCATTTTTGGGAATGTTTTTTATTTTTTTAAATCTAAATGCAGACTTATTAATATGCAAAGTATCCGACAAAAAATCACTGAGAATCTTCTCATCTAATAATTTTGTATAGTAAACAATCATGTTATCATCTTTCCCTGAGCAAATCAACTCATTTTCAGTAAATTGAGAATTTAAAATTCTTTCAACTTCATCAAGATTGACTCTGTTACCAAAAATTTTCAAAAATCTTTTCTTTCTTCCAACTATATAATAATATCCATCTGCGTCAAATTTTGCCATATCACCTGTTACAAGTCTGCCATTTCTTTCATCATCTTTTGATAAATCCTCTATATTTTCACTATATCCAAGTGTTACATTGTCACCATAATAAACCAATTCCCCTATAACTTCCGGAGTATCTATTATATTATTATCAACATCTACTAACTCAAAACGTCCATTTGGTATAGAAATTCCCATACTTCCTATTTTTTCAATAGACTTATCGTGCGGAAGATATCCCATTCTTGCTGTTGCTTCAGTTTGCCCATACATTACTACAAATTTTTTATCATTTTTTAATGCAAAGTTTGCAAATTCTTCGTGAAGTTCAACTAATAATTTCCCACCTGCTTGTGTCATAGTTTTTAAATAAGGTAAATCCATATCAAAAAATCTTATTTTTTTGAGCATTTGATACGTATATGGTACTCCTGCAATGGATGTAGCTTTATATTTTTTTACAAAATCCCAAAAATCTCTTTGTATTATTGATTTATTGGTAACAAGTATCGTTGCTCCTACTAATAAATGACTATTTATAACCGATATACCATAAGTATAATTAAATGGCAATGTAGTAATAGGCTTTTCATATTCATTTAATTCCAAGTATTTAGCTATTGCACTTGCATTAGAGTTTATATTTTTATAGCTTTGTCTTACTAATTTAGGAGAACCTGTACTCCCTGATGTAGTAAGAAGAATTGCCAATTCATCACTAAGATTATGCTTTTCATAATAATCAGTTTTTAAAAATATATAATCTCCATTACTTAATACTTTTTTATAATCAAATTTTTGTTTTTTCATACTAATATTCAAAATCAAATATGAAGGCTTATATATATTTATCAAATTATTACACAATTCTTCATCTAAATCAGGAGAAATCATAACAGGTACAATCCCATTATTTAGAAGACTTATATAGATAGATATACAATCTATACTGTTTTCACAAAATAAGAATACAAGAGTTCTTTTTTTTATATTATTTTTAATTTCTAAATTTATTTTTTTATATTTATCTTTATTTAATAAATTTCCTCTATAATCTATAATTATAGGTTTATCATTATATCTATCATCTAAATTATAAAATTCCATAACAATATCTTCTTTCATTTTTCTATTAATTCAATAATAGCCATATTTTTCATAATATAAAAACAAACTTTCTTTTTAAAATAACTGGAATATTTAGGCTCTTTTAGCATTTTAAGATTCCTTGATTTTATAATAAGAGTTTCAGACAAGAAAGCTAAATGATAATTTTTATTATTCTTTTTAATATGTTCATCAAGTATATTACTATTAGGGAGATTTTCTAATAATTCAATTCTTACACCACTATCGCTATTTAAAAATATTCCTCTTATACCTTGCTCATAATCATTAAAAAAATCTGTTTCCTCTTTATATCCTAACATTTTATAAAGCATGATTTCATCTGATATGGATTTCGTAGCTATTCCTATATGATGAAATTCCAAATTTTTAAATATATCTTCTTGTGTATTCATTAACATCGCCTTTTCTCTATAATCCACCATCTACTCTTATAACTTGACCAGTAATATAACTTGAATACTCTGAAAGTAAAAATAATGCTACATTTGCTATTTCGTCAGTATGCGCTATTCTCTTTAGTGATGTACTATCAATATATATTTTTTTCTTTTCATCACTAACATTACTTATCAAATCTGTATCTACTATACCTGGAGCAATGCAATTAGCTCTTACATTATATGAGCCTAATTCTTTAGCTATTGATTTTGTAAAAGAAAGAATTGCTCCTTTAGTAGCAGAATATGATGCCTTTCCATCACAACCATCTATTGCCACTGTAGAAGTAAAGTTTACAATACTACCATTCTTCTGTCTTTGCATTTTCTTACTTACAAGTTGTGTAAGTAGAAAAATAGAATAGAAATTCACAGACATTTCATCTTTAAAAACACTTGATGATGTCATAGAAAATAATGTATTATTCATAATACCTGCAGTATTTACTAAACCATCTATTTGTTTTTTTTCAGAACTTATTTCTTTATATGCATCTTTTATATTTTCTTCACTTCTCATATCTGCATATATAGGTTTTATAAAAATACCGTTTTTTCTTTCTAAATCTCTTAAAAAATTTATATATTCATCAGTTATATTTCTACTTACAGCCCAAATATTTGCCTTATTGGATGCCAATATCTTTACTATTGATTTTCCTATGCCTCTATTACTTCCTGTAACTATTATATTTTTATCATTTAACATTTTATCATCCCTTAGAATTGTATATCATATTTTTTTAATAATTCTTTTCCTTTTTCATAAGAATCAAAGTCTATCATATCATCTGTTTCAAATGATATATCAAAAGCTTCTTCTATCGCAAAAATAAGAGACATATGAGCAACTGAATCCCACACTTTAAGTTTTTGATAAGTAGGATTTTCTTTCAAATCATTTTCGTTTATTGAAAAAGTTCCCATAAAAACAGCATTGTATTTTTCTATATTTGTCATAATAAATTCTCCTTTATATTTAATAATATCACAATTTTATAGCTATATATCATATTCAAAATTCTATTTTTTGAATTTTAAATATTTATGTTTAATAAAAATTTGGTCTATCCTGATCAGCATCACCTTTAAATAAATAAAAATTGTCTTTTTCAGATATATAAAAATGTATATCTATATTTTTTTGTACAAAAGGCTCAAAATAATTTGGAATTACGTTAATATCATTACTGTCTTTTTTTATAAAGCCTGAAGAATTTAATATATCTTCGCTTATACCATATTGATAAAAATCGACATATTCATAATTATTTTTACACATTAATTCTCCCAAAGCATTATATATATGTTTTAAATCATCATCAACTCCAAAAAAATCTATTATTCTTAATTGTCTTGATTCTTCTACACACTGCTCTCTTGTAATAATTATAGAATTACATTTACCATAATCACCTATTATTCCATATGTTTTATATTTATATATAGGATGTTCAAAATATCTATATTTTATATAATCTTTACTTTTATACGGTTTTCTATCTCTACACACACTAAAATTAAATTCCGACAGTAATTTATTAAATTCAAAAAATTCTTTAAGTTCATAATTTTTATTTGATGTAGGGTTTTCTAAGATTTTTCTATCATTTATTATAGCTATTTTATATTCTTTTATATCATTTAGTCTATAATAATGCTCTAATGTACCTATGGTATAACCTAATTTTCTATAAAATAAAAATGTAGTAGTATTTATACCACAGCAGCAGGCTATTCTTGAATTTGTATTATTAATAACATATCTCAAAATTTCATATCCTAAAAGAGGATTTGTACTATCTATAGACTTCCATAATGCTGTAGCTATATCAGGCTTATCTTCGTTAGAATACGGTATGTATCCTATAAGACCTAATATTTCTTCTGAATCATTTTCTGCTATTACATAAGTAATTTTGTCATCTATTTTATGCTGATATTCAAAAAAATTTTTATTATTTGCAAGTATATGATTTTCAGCCCAGTATTTTTTTATAAATGTCATTATTTTTGAAACATCATGAACATTAGCAAATCTTATCTTTACTTTACTTTTCATAAAATCTCCTTATACTAAAAGTTAATACAATAATGGATATTTCTGTTTTTAAGAATTGATTAGCTACCAAAAATTAAGCATACTTAAAATAAATATCTCAATATAAATTTTATCTATTAATTAAGCAGATATTAGTATCAATTATTAGATTTCCTGCAGTATACCATCGCCCCTTGTTAAAAATATATCTGTTTTTGTAGAAAAAGCATATAATCTTCCATAATTAGTAGGTGATTTTCCATTATATGTATATGAATAATCTATATCTTTTTTTAATATAAAGCCTGAATCAAGCAAAATTTTACTATCAAATCCATAACATAAAAAATCAATAAAGTTACAATCGTACTCATCTGCTAATACCGACATATCTATATTGTTTATATATTGGTAATTACCTAAATAATCTACTATACACAAAATTTTTTTTTCATAATTTATCTTAAAAACAATAATACAAAGCAAAGTATCAGCATCATACAAGGCATATATTTTATAATCTAAAAATAAATTTGAAATATATCTTTTTAAAAAATAAGAATAAGTTTTATAAAAATTAACCTTCATATTAGAATATGACTTTTCATCCAAAAAATAAATATCTGATGTGAGATTTATTAGTTTTAAATTATTGGAATTATACTTGTACTTGTATTTATCTACTATATAATATTCGAAATTCAATATATTGGGTGCAAATCTCCTATGAGATATAAGTGATTCTTTAATTTCAGTTATTCCACAAAATATATTTGGCTTTACAGTGTCAATCATATATTTTCTTGTTAAAAAACCTGTCATAGGAGGTGATTTTTCATTAGAAGACCATAATCCAGAAAGCATAAAATGTTTATTAGGCATATAATAACTTGATAAAGACAATATATTATCACTTTTATCACAAGATATAACGCAATTCATATTATACTCATCAAAATCTAAAAATTCATTTTTAAAAAAATCTTTCTTTTCATAATATGATTTTCTTTTTTTAAAATTAGTTTTCAAAAAATTTATAATCTTATCTAAGTCATTTATCGTTGCTCTTTTAAAAAACAAGTTGTTATCCATAATTAATCTACCTATATATTATTCTTGACAACATATTAATAATATCATATCCGTCCCAAATTAAATCTAATTCCAATGATTTTCCGAATGGTACAATTCTATCAACACCTTTTGTACCAATTTTTTTTATAAAGTCTACTATTTCACCGGAAACAATGCCATAATATGTTATTGTTTGAGTTTCTTTTTTTAATAATGGTGCAATTTCATCATAAGAATCAATAGATATTTGACTAAATAATCCTAACTTACCTTTTATTTTTATTGTAGAATTTTTTATTGAATTGAGATTCAATATATATATATAGTTATCATATCTTTCCAACTTATCTATTTCTTCATAAATTGTAGCATATTCACATGCAAGAGTATATTTTTCACTTGCATAAACATCTTCAATTTCCCATTTTTTTACAGTATTATAAACAAATTTCCAAAAAATATCTTTAGATTTTTTCAATAATTCATAATTTTCGACATCATTTTTCCATACTATCAGATGTGGTGAAGAGCAAGCATTCTGATCTATTAAATAAGTATCATTATAAAAATTTTCTGATAATCTTTTTAATTGCTCATCTGATGAATCAAGTATACTTTTTGCAGATATTATAGAAAACGAATATCTATCTGCAAAAGTTAACTCCATAGTTCGTGTATTTATAGGGGATGTTCTTATTTCATTTATTGTATTATCTCCTCCCCAAATAATTCTAACATCACATAGATTGGAATAATAATCTGTAATTTTTTTATTATGTTCATAAGATATTATACTTATATTATTTTTAATACTACTATACTTATCATTATCTAAAATATTATTTATACTATTACATATTATTTTTGTTTGCTTGAAATCTTTTTTTGAAACTCTTACTATATTTATATTACCAGATAATAATCCAAATACTAAAGAAAATGCAAAGTTTATCGGCACATTAGATGGTGCAATATGAAAAACTACTCCTTTTCCTATTCTTGTCATTGAATTTGCATACAGCTCTTTCTTTTTTAGTATATTAGATTTTCTTATATAAAACGCAAATGTTATTATATCAGGATACAACTTCTTGTCAGTAGTATTCATTAAGTGTATCGACAAATCATTCAAAAACTCACAAATTAAACTGTCAAATATATCTAAAATCTTCCCTTTATATATATCAGATTTTATATAATGATATACATTATTTTCTCTCATAGGTATCACTACATCCTCTAATTTCAGCATTTTGTATTCTGCCTAATATTTTAAAATACTTTCCTTTTCTATTGCAAGGACAATCATCTTCTCCTAATATTACTCCTTCATCTTCTGTAAGTATATTATGTCCAGGATATGATTCCGGTATAAGAGATATTAGCTGTATAATTCCTTTTTCTCCTATATCACATATAGAAAAGTCCTCTTTTCTCCTAATAATAATATCTGAATATGTACTTGTGTGCATATTTCCATGTTCACAAGTAATATATATACTGCCAGTTTGTTCAGCCATGCCATAAAATTCTGATATTCTTTTTATATTTGCTACTTGATTCAAGGACTCTTTAAAAGCCATATCAGATATATTTAAATTTTTCAGTTTTTTCCAACCGCCACCATGAAGTAGTATAACATTTGATAAATCTAAAGTTTTTCTACGTCTTTTTAATTCTTCGTAAAAATATTGCCATATTATAAAAGTATATCCAAATATGAAAATATCTTCATTTTTATGTTTCTCTAAAAATTTTTCTAATAAATCTATATCCAAATTCATATTATCATCAAGTGCAAAAATTTTATCTTTTGCAAATAATGAAAAACCAAGTATACCAGATTTTCTTGCTGAAATAAAATTCGGATCGCTCACAACTCTTTTTGTATCTATTATTATCATAGGCATACGATTATGAGTAATAATACTGCTCATTATCTTTATTAGAGTTTTTTGTTGGTATAAAGATGTGGCTCTATCTAAATATATTTTTGAAACTTGCTGCCCTGTTGTTCCTGATGAGGTCATTTTTTTAAATATTTCATCATCAGGTATGCTTTTTAAATCCAATTCTTTAAAAAGTCTAATAGGTAAAAATATTTGTTCTTCAACATTATAATTTTTATTTTTATCGAATCCTAAAAAATCAAGAATTTTTCTATAATCATCACATTTTTCATAATGCAATTTAGTTAGATAATTTAATCTTTTTAATAAAAGTATTTGTTTTTCAGCTTTAGTTAATGAAAATGGTTCATATTTTAAGACATCATCATATTTCATATATATCACTTTCTTTATTAATATTAAATTCTTTTTTATAAGCGTCAAATACTGCTTTTGATACAAGAGGTGCTATTCTTCTGTCAAGGGCGCTTGGTATTATATAGCTCGGATTTAATTCACTATCACTTATAGACTCAGCTATTGCATTTATTGCAGCCAATTTCATACTATCTGTTATCTTTTTAGCTCTTGCATCCAATAATCCCCTGAATACTCCCGGAAAAGCTAATATGTTATTGATTTGATTTTCATAATCTGACCTACCAGAACCAACAATAAATGCCCCATATTTTTTTGCAACATCTGGATATATTTCAGGAACAGGATTTGCCATAGCAAAAACTATAGATTTTTCATTCATAGATCGTATCATACTTTCATCTAATAGATTAGACGAAGATACACCTATAAAAATATCCGCATTATTGACAGCATCTTTCAAGTTACCCGTTATTAAATCTTTATTCGTAATATCAGCAATTTCTTGTTTAAATAAATTGTCATTTTCTCTATTTTTATATATTATACCTTTTCTATCGCAAACTATTATATTTTTTGCTCCAAGTAACATTAACATATTAAGTACACCGTATCCGGCAGCTCCAGCTCCATTTATGCATATTTTTACTTTTTCTATAGGTTTATTTACTAACTTAAGTGCATTCAATAAAGCTGCACTTACTACTATTCCTGCTCCATCTCTATCATCATGAAAAACAGGTATATTAAGTTCATCAGATAATCTTTTTTCTATTTCTATGCACTTTGGTGCAGCTATATCTTCTAAATGGATAGCACCAAATGTAGGTGATATATTTTTTATTGCAGATATTATTTCTTCTGTATCTTGTGTATTCAAACATATAGGAAAAGCATCAACATCTGCAAATTCTTTCATAAGCATAGCCTTACCTTCCATAACGGGCATACCTGCTTTAGAGCCTATATTACCAAGACCTAATATAGACGAACCATCTGTTACAACAGCCACCAAATTCCCTTTTGCAGTATATTCATATATAGAGTCTGGATTTTTTTGTATTTCTTTACAAGCAAATGCCACTCCAGGAGTATGTGCCAAACTGAATACTTCCTTACTATTTATATTTATCTTGCTTTTTATACCAATTTTTCCTTTGTTTTGCTTATGGAGTTTTAACGCCTCTTCTTCAAAATTAACCATAGCTCCTCCTAAATTATATTTATTTAAATAAAATATTAAATTTAAGTATTTTTGCTTTATATTAAAATTTGATAGAATGCTATAAAAATTATACTGTATAAAATATGATATTATTTATAGACTTATTTTTATAAAATATCTATTATTTTATTAGATAATAATATTAAATATATAAATAAAATCATTTAGATTTCGGATAAAAATCATTTGTATCAAATCTGCTTAAAGTCAATGCATTTTTTAAATTTAATTCAGTCTTTGCAATTTTTGTTGAAAATCCCAACTTACATCCTTTTTCTATAGCATAAGATACAGTGTCCTTATTATATGAACCATATGGATAGCAAATAGTTAAGCAATTCTTATCTATTATTTCATCCCAAAAATAAATACTTTTATCAATATCTTTTTTCATATCTTCTATGCTCATATTTTTTAAATGTTCATGATTATATCCATGTAATCCAAATGACATACCACTTTTTATCATAAGCTTAATCTGTTCCATATTCATATACGTTTCATTAAGCAGTATATTCTTTTTGCTGATGTCATTTTCCAGTACATATTCTAAAAATAATTCATCTACAATTTTATTTCTCAATTCATACGGTAGATATGTCTGTAATACTCTTTTTAAAAATATTATATTTTCATTATCAAATCTGCTTTTTTCTACATTAATTTCATTAAAAATTTCATCATTCGATGGGTAATTAAATTCGATTCCTCTATAATAATCCAATTTTTCATATAATTTTTTAATAAGAGAGTTTTCATCTGCAACAGCAAGTATATAATGTATTTTATTAACATCCAGTAATTCATTTTCATTTAATATTTTTGCTGGCATTGAAAAAAAACCTCTAATTCCATTGTTTTTTAAAATCGGAAATACATTGGTGTAATGATCTAAATATCCATCATCAAATGTCAAAAAAATAGAATTTTCTTTTAATTTTTTCCCACCATATATAGCTTCAAAAATATCTTCCAAACATATAAACGTATATCTTTGTTTAAAATATTCAATCTGTTTTTTAAACTCTGACAATTTTAGCCCTTTTATATTCGGATATCTTGTGTTTTCAAGCTCTCTCACATAATGATACATAACAATGGTTATTTCGTTCATGAGTACTTTTACACCCTCTATATAAAATTTACTATAATTCTTTATATAACAACAAATCTTCTATAATTATAGTAATTCTTTACTAATTTGTCTATTTTTTATATTTAATATTATTAGTTTCAAATAAAAAAATACACTATAGACAATATAGAGTATAACAAAAAAAACTCTTTTTTTCAATATACTCCAATTATTACGTTTATTTTTATTCACTAATTAAACTAATACTAAGCCCACATAGAATAATAGATAATTCATATAAGAATACTATAATTTACACATATTTTTTATCGTTCTGTTAAGCTTTATACTAAAATCTAATAGAACAATGGAAAAACATAATAATTAATTTTTTTAATAAACTATTTATATTGATGTTATATAATTATATAAGTTATCCATAATTTTATTAGAAAATAGTATTAGTATAAATATATATAGTACATAATTGCTATATTTTTAATAACTATTATTTTTGCAACTAAAAAAAGCACTATATAATACATCTAAGCATTATATAGCACTTTCTTAAAAAATATTATACTATCTTAATAATTGTAATACTTGTTGTGGCAATTGATTTGCTTGTGCAAGCATTGCTTGAGATGCTTGTGTTAATATGTTGTCTTTTGTAAACTTACTCATCTCTTTTGCCATATCAGTATCTCTTATTCTTGA
>NZ_JH815225.1:129203-130000 GCF_000238095.2 Peptoanaerobacter stomatis | reverse complement strand
TTGTCTTTTGTAAACTTACTCATCTCTTTTGCCATATCAGTATCTCTTATTCTTGATTCTGCCGCTTGTGTATTTTCTGCTGCATTATCTAAGTTCTTGATTGTATGCTCAAGTCTATTTTGAATTGCTCCAAGTTTTGAACGTTGTTCTGATACCTTTGCTATAGCCGCATCTATTCTTGATAATGATTTACTAACATCACCATTACTTCCAACACTTATAGCTGAAGCTCCAGTTCCTATTTCTATAGCTTTTCCAGTCATACTAACTATAGATATAGTAAGAGTTTGTCCTTTATTAGCTCCTACTTGTAGTTTTTTACCAGACTTAAATCCTCCACTTAATAGAGTTTGTTTGTTGAATTGTGTCTTTTTAGCTACATCGTCTATTTCTGACCCAAGTTGTGCTATCTCTGCTTTTATAGCTTTTCTATCTTCGTCTTGATTAGTATCATTACCAGCTTGTACTGCAAGCTCTCTCATTCTTTGTAGCATTGCATGTACTTCGTCCAATGCTCCTTCTGCTGTTTGTACTGCTGAGATACCGTCTTGCGCATTTCTTGATGCTTGTGTAAGTCCTCTTACTTGTGAACGCATTTTTTCTGATATATATAGTCCTGCTGCGTCATCTGCCGCTCTGTTTATTCTTTGTCCTGTTGACAATTTTTCTACAGATTTGCTCATTCCGCCTGCGTTTACTCCCATTGATCTGTGTGCGTTCATTGACATCATATTGTGGTTAATTATCATTATATTTTCCTCCATGAATTTTTATGGACATCCTTGTCCTAATTTTTT
>NZ_JH815225.1:0-128853 GCF_000238095.2 Peptoanaerobacter stomatis | reverse complement strand
TGCGTTCATTGACATCATATTGTGGTTAATTATCATTATATTTTCCTCCATGAATTTTTATGGACATCCTTGTCCTAATTTTTTTAATATATTTTAAATTATAATTTAAAGTATACTATATAATATATTTATCATAAATAATGGCGCCTATTATCTATTTCAAAATATATTTTTAAAGTATATTTTGTCTACATATCTGATATCGTAATACTTAAAAATAACTTTAGTATTTTTTTAATTTTTTATATTTTTTTGTATTACTTTTTATAGAGATATCTTGATACAAAATATAAGTTAATAATATAGCTTACCTTAATATATTATTCCTATATTTTTTATATTTTAAACATATTTCTATAATTTTTTTAGCCTCATTTATAAAAAACTATTTATAAAACTTTAATACACTATTTTTTAATAAAAAATATTACTATATCCATAGCAATTATTCAATCATACCAATAAATAAAATATTTACTGTATAATTAATAAACATATATAATCGTGTAAGAGCATATACCATTTTATACAAAATATTAATGAGATATAAATAAACATAAGGCTAACAAAAAAGCAAATAAAATTCATATAAAATCATAAATTTTATTTGCTTTTTTTACTTTATATTTTCATATCAAAATTTGAACCTAAATTAGGATTTACTGACAACTCCATTTGTTTTATGTTTTCTATCATCAGGTCTGCATTTTCTTTTGTAACATCCATAGTTTTTTTTAATAATGATACATTTATATTGGTCATTGTTTTCATACTGCTAAGGTTCATTGACATAGCTGCTATATCCATATTCACTCACCTCTTAACATTTTTTATAATTGAATATTTAAGTATTAAAAATCTATAATATTTTTCTAAATACCTTAATTTATTTCTAACAAATCAGAAATTTTTTTATTCCATTCTTTAAATTTAGGAAGTATCTCAAATTCAAATAAATCTGCAGTTAATACATAATCTTTATACTGCATAGAATCCATAAGTTCTTCAAAAACCTCTTTAATTTCTGACATACTTATATCATGAAATTGATTTGTAAGTGTTATTGCTTCGTTCAACCATTCAAACCCTTCTATAAGTGGTAAAGAATACTCTGAAATCTTTGCTATATCAGCCATTCTATAAGCATTTACAACATATGGCATCATATCTATTACATTAGCTGTATAGTCTTTAATACTTGTTAAAATTTCAACTTGTTCATCCTTTAACATAGTTACTCCTTAATAGTGTTTTTATTTCATTTCATCTATAAATACCCCAAAATTTGCTCCGGTAATTTTTTTCATAACGTCTTGAGAATACTTATCTACAACTTTCTCCTGAGTTTTTATTTTCTTTATTTCTTTTTGCGTTTTTGCTATCTCATTTCTTATAATAGGCATAATTTTTTCATCTATATCATACGAAAGTTCAAAATTTGCTTTTATATCTGATATATATTCTTTTAATTCAGGATAATTAATTATACTTTGCTCAAAGTCATCATTTTTCTTAAGTCCTTCAAATAATGTTAAAAACTGTTTATCTAATAGATTTACAGAATCTATTATTTCTTGTCTCTTAATCAAATGTACTTCTATACTTTCAAAATTTTCTTGTGATACATCTTTTTGCATTTTCTTAACAATTTCTAAAAATTCATTGCTTAATGTATGTTTATTCTTTGTTATAGACACAAGTTTTTCATAGTCATTCATCATTTACCTCTTTTAACAATATTCATAGCTTCTTTCCAGGCATCTCTCAAATCTACGATTACTATTTTTGCATCGTCTATGAATGATGCATCTTTTTTAAGATTTGCATCAACAAGTCTGCTGAGCGCAAAATCATATAAACTATGCATATTTTTAGATATTTCTATATCCATATTAAGAGTAACATCCAATTCTGTAATTATAGCTTGAGCTTTGAGTAAGTTGTCATTAGCTTTTTGAATATTCTTTTCTTCTATACCTATTTTTGCCAAATTCATAAACTTTATACAGCCGTCATATAACATCAAGGTCAGTTCTTCTTTTGTAGCTGTATTTATTGAGTTTTCTTTGTATTTTGCGTAAGGATTCAATAACAAAGTAAATTACCTCCAAATCAAAAATATCCAGATTTTTTATTGAACAATCTTTTAATACTAAAATTCAATCAAATATTTGAAAACCACAAATTTTTTAATTTAATAAAAATCATTCATTTTCAAATTAATTATAGAGGATTTTTTCCATAATTATAAAGAATATTAGTATGATACATAAAACAGAATATATAAAGTACCCAAGAAATACTTAGGTACTTTATATTAATTTTTTATTTACCGCCAAATTGTTGTGACAACCAACCTGATTGTCCTTGCATATCTCTTATAGCTTTTTCCATAGCTGAGAATTTTTTCCATAAACTTGATTCATAAGAATTTAATCTTCTATTTTCATCATCAATTCTTTTATCAATTCCTAATATATCTTGATCAATTATGCCTTTTCCTGCTACTACTTCTGCAAGCATATTGCCTCTTACATCTTTAAGAAGAGATGAATCTTGTCCTGCACCGGCTTGCTTTACAATTGCTTCCATACCGTCAGACATGTCACCCATCATTCTGACAAATACTCCTGTATTTTCTCTTTGAGCTTGTGCTCCTGCTTTTTTTCTTGCAATTTCTGCAGCACTGTCTTTACTACTTATTTTATAATTGTTTATATCTTCAGGTGCTTTAAATAAAGTATCCAATACTTTTTGCGGATCTTTTGATATTGCATTTTTCAACTTCTCTTCGTTTATCTCCAATTTAGCACCGTTTTTATAAGTGCCTGTAGTAATTCCAAGCTCATACATTGATCCTGCACCCTCTACTTTTTGGTACATGCCGGATCTCATCTTTGATAACATAGATTTTATGGTAGAATCATCAGCTAACAGACCTGATTTTGATTTTTCTTCCCATAATTTAACTTCATTTTCTTTCATAGCCTCTTTTTGTTCTTTTGTAAGAGGCTTATAATCTCTATATGTTTTTTCTTTTAATTTATTCTGTAACTCATCAACTACTTTATTGTATCCTTCTACAAATTCTTTTATTTTACTGACTATACCATCCACATTTGTAGTAACTGATACTTTTTGCGCTGTTGTAGAAACTTTTTTAAGTGATAGTTGTACTCCATTAATATCCACATCATTGGAACTATTTTCTATATCACTGCCATTTACATTTACTATAGAATTTTTCCCTTTAATTCCATCCGCTGAACTTAAAGCTGTAGTATCAGCGCCCAATCTATTAAAGAAATTCAATGTAGTTTGATCTGAGGATTGTATTGTTTCATTAGCTCCTGTTTTTTTACTGGATACAAAAAGCATAGATGTCTCATTACTTCCTACTTGACCTACCTTACCGAAACTTACGTTAAGTCCGGTTGCTTCTCTTATTTTCTTAATAGCTGTTGATATAGTATCATCTGCATTAAGTTGTACAGTTTTTGCTTCTCCGTTTACATTAAGTGATAATGTTTGGTCTTGTCCTACAGTATCTGATGCTTTTACAGTTGAAGTTGCATTTCCTGTAAAAGTAGCATTTTGTGCTAATTGTTTAACTTGCACATCATAATCTCCTGATGCTGTTGCTGTAGCCTTTGCTGTAAAATATTCTTCATTTTGTACTGTTGCCTTTTTTGCCCAGTCAACTTTATCAATACTTCCTGATTTTAATTGTCCAAAATAAGTATAAGATGTAAGGTTTAATTTTTTTCTGGCATCCAATATGAAATTTGCCATATTTTTATTCAAACCTAAATAAGCTTCTTGACGCCATTCAGCTTTTGTTTTTCTTTGTCCATATCCATCTACCCTGCTTCTTTTTGCCTGAACGAGCTGTTTTATCATACTTTCGGTATCCATACCTGATGCAAGACCGCTTATTCTTGTAAGGTTACTGCTCATCTTTATCATCCCTCCTAAAATAATTCAAAGACATCATGCCTTTTAATGTTTATCGTCAAATTTTTGTATAATATTAATTTTTTAATGATTTAATTTCAATTTTTTTATAATTTCTAACTCTTCTTTTAAATATTTTATATACATTTGTGTAATATCATTTATATCTTCATACATTTTTTTTGTATTGTTTAATATATCTTTTATTGACTTGGATTTTTTTCCTTCAACACTTATAGATAAAGATGCTGTATATCTTATGACAAAATTATAAGCAATTTTATATTTTTTTAGTTTTTCATCTATTTTGTCTAATTGTTCCAAATACTTATTATTGCCGTAATACCCTTCAATAGCTCTTAACTTATTAGATACACTCAATCCTTTTTTTGAAAGCTTTAATATGGCTTCCATATCTTCCAAAAGTGATGAAAGCTTTTCATCTATTTTCTTATAGTCTGAAATATTTTGTTCTTTTAACAATAGGTAATTAATTTTTTTTCTTATATCAATACCTTTTGTATCTGTATTTTTCAATGACTCTTTTAATGTACATATTTTAGTTCCCTCTATAAAAGCTCCACCTTCAGTTGCATTTATGAATTCACAATCGCCAGGCGCATATTCTCTTATATAGTCTTGTATTGCAATTCTAAAATAATTCAAATCTGCTCTGGATAATATTTTATCTTGATAATTGCCTTTTACATATAATTTATTATCGCTCTCTTCAACAGTATTATCTACATCTGAGGCTAAAGAGCTGTGTTTTTTATCATCTGAATATGCCAAATCTTGTCCTATGAATATTATCTTTTTACAACCCATATATATAGCTGTTGATAATTGCAATGTGGCTACACTTCCTTTAGTAAAAACACTGTCTATATCTTCTTCATACCACTCTTGCGCCAAATTTTTTTCTAATCCACTTAAATCTGCAAATATTTTTTTACCTTTATAATTTTGTGTTATTAGATATTGATTTTCTACTGAAGATATGAGCGGAACATCTGCATTTAATATATCGTATCTTTTATACAACTCATAATTTTCCGGCATCATATCAACAGATAAATTAAAATGAGGTTTTATTCCTGCATTTAAAAGAGCCTTTAAAGGTCTACCTCCTGTAAATATTACTACATCATTTTCATGTCCTATAAGATCATTTATATTTTTATCAAGAGAAGGTCCTGCTGAAACTATAACTGCTGTCATACCTTCAAATACATCTTTAAAATCATTTATTATACTGTTACTTTTTATAAATCTGTAATTTTTTATAAAATTCTCAATAACCCATTCTTTTCTTACATGTGTTGTATTATATGATAAATATACATCTGATTTAAATATTTTTAAAGCATTATAAATAGTAAGCTGTTTAGAACAGTCAAAAGTATCATATGATGTAAATATATGAATATTGCTCTTATTATAATGCATAGAGCGTATATTTTTTGAAAATAATGCTACAACTAAGTTTTCATTAAATTCATTTGTATAAACTACATTTGTATTTTCTTTTAAAAAATCTATATCTTTATTTTTTTCATATAATTCTTGTATAGGCTCAAAAACTATTATCTTGTCTTCTTCATTATCTATTATATCATGTAATGCCATTATATGATATAATAGGCCTCCACCATAGACTATATAAACCTTATCTTCTTCATCATATACTGAACTTGCCCATTGTTTAGCTTCTTTTATAGGGTCATATTTGCTATGGAGATATTTTTTTATAACTTCTCCATTTTGTTCATATTCTATTTTTACCGTTTGTAACTCACTGTTTTTACATAGTTCATAAAATACATCCATACTAATTATATTACCCTTTCAAAATACTGTAAACTATACTTAACTAAAAATAATTAAATACATAATTATTATAATAATAGTTTAAAAATTCAGTAAATATCACTTTTTATCATTTTATTTAAAATTATTTTTAAGCAAAATTAATATAAAAATCTGTTTGGTTTATTATATCATATTTAATATAAAAATAACAGTTGCTATAACTACTTTATACCTAAATATTCAACTTTTTAATCAGTTGTTTTCTTTCATTTTCATTTCTGTCATAAAATGTTTTAGTTTTTATTTTGAATTTTTGATTTATTTTTTCTATTCTCTTTTCATCTTTTTCGTCTATAAGGCTTATTGCTATACCGTTTTTATCGGCTCTGCCTGTTCTTCCTATCCTGTGTATATAATATTTGTGATCTGCCGGTATTTCATAGTTTATGACATGTGTTACTCCGTCTATGTCAAATCCTCTTGCGGACAAATCTGTTGATACCAAAAATCTGAATTTCATCTTTCTGAATTGCTCCAAGATAAATTCTCTTTTTTTCTGAGAAAAATCTCCATGCAAAATATCACAGTCGTATCCGTCAACTCCCATCAACTCATATAATTTTTCGGCATTTTTTTTAGAATTGCAAAATATTATAGCCATAAATGGATTGTATTGCTCTATTACAAATTTTAATGTACTTAATTTATTTTTTTCACTCGTTTTAAATATTAATTGTTCTATGTTGTCTGTTACTGTATTTTCCTGCGTAATATCTATTTTTACAGGATTTTTTATGAGTTTTTTCGCTAAGTCTATTATAGGATTAGGCATAGTTGCTGATAATAAAACTATCTGTAAATTATCAGGCAACTTATCTTTCAACAGAACTATATCTTCCAAAAATCCATATTCCAACATCTGATCCGCCTCATCTATAATGAGTTGTCTTATATATTTCATATTGATGTTGCCTGCTCTTATATGCTCCAACAATCTTCCAGGTGTGGCTACTATTAATTGTGAATTTTGTGCAAATTTATTTTCTTGTTTTTTTAAATCATGACCGCCCACTATATTATTGCAACTTAAATTACTATTTATATTCACTTCATCAAACACTTTTTTGGTCTGATTGGATAGTTCTCTTGTAGGGCTTAAAACCAATGCCTGCGGTAATTTAAGCGCTTCGTCTGCCATTGTCATTATAGGCAATAAAAACGCTAAGGTTTTGCCTGTTCCTGTCTGCGCTTTTGCAATTATACTTCTTTTTTTCAACATTATCGGTATTACTTCTTGCTGAATTGGTGTTGGTTCACTTATCCTCATATTTTTTAATGCCTGCAAAAATTCTGCTTTTATTTTTAAATCTTTAAAACTGCTCATTTCACACTCCGCTTTCTATTATATCCATTAACTTTTTTATATCTATATATTTATTGAATTCGTCTGCCAGCTTACATATTTGTTTTTCTCTGTAAGCGTTGTAATCTAAATGTACATCTATTTTTTTTATACCTTTTTTCATTCTTAAACCATTTAAAATATTATTGATAAATTCTGTGTTTTCAAATACTCCAAAGGCATATATCCCGAGTATGTTTCGCTTTTGAACGGATATTATTTCGTTTTCAAACTCCATTATAATTTTAGTATTATCAGAAAATTTATTTATTTCTCCTGTTTTAATTCTGTACAGATTTATCTCATCTTGTGAATTTTCCAATAAGCCTTTCTTATTTATAATTTTGACATTTATTTTTTCTGAAAAGGATTGAACTGTGCTTATATCTATATCAAGTAATCCGAGTGCTTTTTTATCTTTTTTATCAGAGTATATACCTTGAATATCATATATATTTTTTGCAAGTAATTCTACTGCGTTGCCTATTGCCAATACATTCTTATATTCAGCATAGCTTTTTAACTTTTCATCAAATCCGACTTTTACTATTTCTTCCAAATCTTTAAATATATTTTTACTCGAAGGTATGATTAAAATATCTGTATTTGTCGGAATATCATCTCTTATTGTAATATAATTCACATTTACATCTTGAAAAAGTGTAAGCGGTGAAAACTCGGTAAAATTTGAAAGATTAGGTAATTTTATTATGGTTATATTTATTTTGTCTTTGTCATATGAATACAATTTCAATTTGTTTGTTAATGAGTCCTCTTCTTCTATTTCTACGTCTATATAAGGCATTACGGATATAACAGGAACTTTTGTAAGCTTTTCTATTTCTTGTATTCCGCTTTTTAATATTTCTTTTTGTCCTCTGAATTTATTTATTATTACTCCCTTATAATATTTACGCCATTTTTCAGGTGTAAGCATTATTGTTCCATATATCGACGCAAATACTCCACCTTTGTCTATATCTGCTACTAATATTACAGGTGCGTCCACCATTTCAGCCATTCCCATATTTACAAAATCTCCGTCCAAAAGATTGATTTCAGCCGGAGAACCTGCACCCTCCAAAACAATTATATCTGAAATATTAGATAATTCTTGATATGCTTTTTTTATATATGGTAAATATTTTGACTTTATTTTATAATACTGTTTTGCATCATAAGTATCCGTTTTTTTACCTAATAATATAACGTCTGATTTTTTATCCGTTCTTGGTTTTAAAAGTATAGGATTCATTCTTGCATCAGGAATAATTCTACCTGCAAAAGCTTGCAATGCTTGTGCTCGTCCAAACTCCAAATTGTTTTCATCCACATATGAGTTGAGAGCCATATTTTGGGATTTGAATGGCGATACTTTATATTTTAAATCAGAAAGCACTCTGCACATAGCAGTAACGAAAAAACTCTTGCCTGCTGACGAATTTGTTCCCACAAACATTATATTTTTTGCCATTAAATATCTCCTAATTTTCTTTATCATTTACAATTTTTATAAGCTATAAAAATTTTTAACTCATATTTTTTATGTGTAATTATAAAAATTTACATATTTTATAAACATTCATAACTACTCTATCTTTTAAGAATATCATATTATATGCAAAATAACAACAGATTATACTTACAAAAAAAATACAATATTTTTCTAAATATTTAATTGTGTTTGCATATTGTTATGATTTTTAATGAATATTTTATAAAATTCATATATTTTGTTTTTATTACAAAGTAAATATAATCATTCTATTTTTTAGTAAAATATATTATAATATATAAAATTAAATTTCACTGTTTTCACTGAAATTCTGAATAAAAAGTATATACCAATACAATTTAAAATGTATATTATACTTACAAATCTATAGAATATAAGTATTATGTATATAAAAGGGGTAGTTTATTTTGAAAAAAATATTATGCTTGTTACTATGTATTTTAATATTTTTTTCATCCGGCAACATTTTTTCTTATGCTCAGGTTATGGACGAATGGGCAAGGCCTGCATACAAAAATTTAATTGATAAAAAAATATTACCTGATGTGTTGATGGGAGAAAAAAATCTGAAAGATAGTATAACAAGACTTGAATTTACTCATCTTATAATAACTTATCTGCTGTCAAATAAAAACTATAATCTTATTTCTTCAAAAAAAGAATATTCCGATGTAAATGATACTTTTGTAAACCTTGCATCCAATTTGAACATAACTACAGGTTATACAGACGGTACATTTAAGCCTAATATGAATATAACAAGGAGTGAAGCAGCCGTCATAGCAAACAACGTTGAAATACTTCTTGGAACTTCCAAAAATGGTACAATAAATAATTTTAAGGATTATAAATTTATTCCTAACTGGGCTGAAAAAGGTGTAGGTTCAATGGTTGCAATAGGAGCTATGAGTGGATATCCTAACAGGAATTTTATGCCCTCAAAAAATATAAGCAGGCAGGAAGCTATTGTTTTAGTTGATAAATTACTGAAAAATAACAAATCTAACAATTTGATAGACGCTTTTAATATTTCCAAAAATGATGAATATATGAGTAAAGTACAATATGATTTTGCACTTTCAAATATACCTATGTCGAAATATAAGATAGATACTGTAAAACATAGTATATTTTTAACCGATATTGAAAAAAGACAGAAAATATACAATGATTTCAAAAAATTCGTACCTTTTTCAAATAATGAGATATTGGTATCTCCAAATTTGATATTTGACGACGGCAATTCATCCTATATAATAGGCATAGAAATCAAGAAAACTATAAACGGAAAATTGGACCAGCGTGTATTTATGGTCAAAGTCTACACTGATAATAACAAATCAAAGATAGAACCGGAAAAAGAATACAGTCCGTGGTTTACTGTTTCAAAGTAAAAAATAATTAATTTTAAACTTCAATATTAACAAATTAAAATAGAAAATATATTAATTTGTTAATATTTTTTTATGCAAAATACCCCCACAAGATATAATTGTGAGGGTATTTAATTTAATAATTAAGTATTCTTTGCATATAATCTTCTTTTAAATCGCCTGTCATATAATTAATATATCTTAACAGTAATTCGCTTGCGTCTGCTTTTGTAAGCGACTCATTAGGTCTGAATGCTCCACCTTTTTCTATCAACCCTATATCTTGAGCTATATATGCAGATTCGAATGCCCAAGGCGGTATCTGACTTTCATCTTCAAAGCCTGTGTTATATTTGCCATTAGGTATTAAAGATTCCAATCCTAAAGAGTTTGTAAGTATTCTTACAGCCTCTGCTCTTGTAAGTGGACTTTTAGGTTCAAATTTATTATCATCTCTTCCTATCATTATTTTGCTGTCCACAGCTTTTTTTACATAATTATAATTTGAATCCGATTTTTTCATATCTGAAAATAATTCTTCTTTAAGCACCGATGTTGTCTTTTTTGCATTTGGATTGTATATTCCTGATGTAACTACAACTGCTCTTGCAAATTCATCTCTCGATATTGGTGCATTTGGCAAAAATGTTTTTTTTGCCATTTCAAATCCGTTCATAGATGTAATTATTTTTATCGCCTCTTCTGCATAATGCCCTTGTACATCTGTTAAAACCGGTGCAAAAAGTCTTTGTATTTCCGGAAGATTTTCATTTTCACTTTGACCTTTACCTGTTATGCCGTTTATGTCGTAGGTGTATTCCATAGCGGCATTATTTTGAGATGTTATTATATATCCTCCTCTAAATGATATTTTTTTAGGATCATTTTCTGAGTATATAAGGTCTTTTATTGTATTTTGTGATGTTTTTACTGTATATGTTCCGTTTACTACTGCGTTTGTATTATTGTTATTATTTGTATTGTTATTTCCATTATTGTTATTGTTGTTATCGTTGTTATTATTACTTGTATTATTCGTTGCAGCTTCTTGCTCTGTTGTAATAGTATAGTTCATTATTTTTGTTTCTGTTGAACCCCAAAACTCGTCATAACCTGATGATTTTCCGTCCATCTGTATTATTAGTTTTTTACCTGTATTGGTATTTCCAGTACCTGTAGTATATACTTTATAGAAGTTGGAATTACCTGCATAATAATCTATTGCCGGTTTTTTATCTATAACTATGGATTCTGAAATTTCCGATAAATTTGAATCTAAATTATATGTTTGTCCGCTTGTTGTTATTGTTTCTTTTATTTTACTTATTTCTTCTGTTTGGACTATCTGACCTCTATAATATTCATTTACAGGGGATATTGTTAAATCTCTTGTCAAGGTTATGCCTCCACCTGAAAGTGTATATTTCTCATTTATTTTCGTGCCTTTGTAGGTTATGGGAACTTCATTTGTTACTTGTGGAATAGGGTCGCTTTTTGATGTTTCTTTTTGTTTATTATTTTTATTGGTTGTTTTTTTAGCTTTTTCTATCTCTTTTTTTAATGTATCATTTTCTTTTTCTTTATCTATTTTTGTCCTTGTGAGTGTACCTTTTAAAATTACCGGTTTCCCTGTGACAAAAGTTACTTCTTCATATTGATATGTCTTGGCTTCATTATTTGTCTTTTTATAAATACCGGCATCATATATACCTATTGCGTTTGATATATTGGTACTCATAATAAAAAATGAAATACTATACAATAAAAATATTTTTGATTTTTTCATTATATATTCCTCTTTTTATATTCCTGTTTTTATGATAGACAATATGGTAAAATAAATTATCATATTGTCTATTTAACACTTTAATTATTCCGCTATAACTACTATTGCGTCCAGTTCTTCAATATTGTCTGTTATTTTTTTATCCCTATTTTGCTTAAATATTATTGTCAAATTTTTATCTTTTAATGTATCAGGAGATGTCTTCATTATTGCTTTTCCGTTATAAATTACAACCGCTTTTTGAACGTTTATCAATTTTCTTACAGGAGTTTTCTTTATTTGCTGTGTTGCAGTGTCTGTAGTCGTTATTGGAGCTACCGGCTGTAATCTGTTTGTATTTGAATTGTATTCATATATATTTTTAATAAGCACAGGTTTTATAGACTCTTTTTTCTGATTATTATTGTTATTGTTGGCATTATTATTACTATTGTTGTTATTATTATTTCCATTGTTATTGTTGTTATCTGATGATGTGTACTCTCCAACTCCTTTTGCCACTATCAAGTTTTGTGAATTGACTTGAACATAACCTTGTGCTTTTATGAAATTTATGGATACTGCTACATCATCTTTTGTTACAATATAGACTTGTCTGTTAAAATAATCAGGTCTTATTCCGAATGCGTTAAGAGCGTATTGTTTTTGTCTTATTTCATCTATTGTAAGTGCTTTGTTGTTGTCAAAGTCATATACTTGAGTTTGCTCTGTAAAGTTTATCCTCGGCGTAGTCTTTCCTTCTGATAATCTGTTCCAAACTCCGCCTTGCCACATAAAGTAGTGATTAACTTTTCGTCCGTTTTCTATGTCATTTCCTAATAATACTGAATAATCGAACACATCTCTTAAAGTTCCTCTGTATATTTTGTATGGATAGTTCTCTGATTTATCTATATTAAGACTTGCACCTGTTTGCACTATTATCTGAGCAGTTTTCAAAAGATTGGTTTCTATATTGCTGTTTATATTCTTTTCTAAATTTCCACTTTTTACAATATTTCCGTCTTTTATTATTATTGTTGAATCATCAAATTTTACAAGATTTCCGTCTATCTGTAAAGTATTTTGTGAATAATCTATATTAGTAATACTGCTGTCAAATTTTAGAGAATCTCCTAATCTTATTTTTCCTTGCTCTATTGTAGGTATGCCTTGATTTTTTGCTAAAACTGCATATATCTCCTGATTGTTGTAATTTTTCAGTTTATTATTTACTTTTGCTGAATTGGCATATATATCTCCTCTTATTTTCACATTTTCATATGCTTTTGCATCTTCTTTTGTATCTACCCATTGTCCGTTTTGTAATTCTTTTGTATCTTTCAATGTGATTGATTTTGAGGCTATTGAATATGGACCAACTTTTGCTTTTATTATTCTGTCCGCCTGCCTTTGACTGCCTTCTATTTCTATTTTTGAAGGTATATTTGAATATATGTCATCAAAAAAGAACTTTAATCTGTCTCCATCTTTTATTTGTCTATAATCAGTTATTTCTCCATTTTTCATTATAAGTGTATCTGAGCTTATGCTGTATGTCTTATTATTTGTAAGTGTTATACTGCTGTCATTCACATCTAAAACAATTCCGCTGCTTAGTTGTGATTCAGGAGGTACATATGAATTGAGTTCTTCTTCTACAGGAACATAACCTTTGATAGAAGTAACTACTCCGTTTCTAACTGTAAGACTTACATCTTGACCATAGCTGAGTTGGTCTTTATCTACTGGTTTTTCTACACTTATATTATCGCCTATCTCTCCATTTACTTGTAAAATCTTTACATCCGGATGTAATTTATATAAATGAGCTTTGTTATTATAATCTTTTATTTTTATTATATTGGTTGTGTTATCTGCTGATTTATCTCCTTTTTCTGATGAGTCATTAGATAAAAGCTGTTTATCCTCTTTCATTATGCTTTCAAATACTCCCACAACTTCAGATGTCGGCACAGTAAACTGTTCAACATAGATTATATTGTTGTTTTTGGTATAAATGTTTATCTGGCTTTGTTCCCATATATTATTTACATCTGTTGTAAAGCCTGACGGTGTGAGTATAGGCACATCCTTTTGGCTTACTATATTCAGATATGATACAACTGTGGAATCATAACTGTTGTCATCTACAATCTTATCAACTTGATTTTCCGAGTATTCAGGCTTTTCAGCAGTATTAGAATTATTTTTATTATTAGTGTTTCTTTTTGTATCTTGAGAGTCTTTTTTTATTACTATATTTTTGTCAAGCTTAACCGTTATCAATGATTTATTCTTTCCGTCTTCTACTATCTGTGATTTGCTTATAACTTGACCTGAATATATTGATATATCTTCTTTATTTAATAAATCTTGTTTATTCTCATAAATCATATTCGCCAAATCTAATCTTGTTGCAATTTTATTTGTAGGCGAAGTATATTTTATCTCTTTGTTCATAATTTTTGAAAAATAGTTGTTGAGTTGTCGCATAGTTGTCTTATTTTCAAAAAATTTTTCATTTTCTTTTTTATTTAATTCTTCTTCCGTTATAAATCCTTGCTCTATCGCTTTTGCTTTATACGTTTCTTGCAAATTATCAGTGTTGGTTATATCTTTATCATTTCCTGAAAGCGCAGTAAGTGCAATTATTGTATCAAGATTAGTCAATTGTCTGCTTGGATATATTTTATTGTTTTGCACTTTAAATGCTTTTAATCTTGATGACAATACCATTTGTCTTAAATCTTTGCCCGCATCCGTTATCTTATTATCCTCTTGTATTTCTTGTGGATTTGTAGTACCTCTTAATACAGGATAATTACCGTATGAAATCGGCTGTTCTGCATAGATATTCAGTATTGAAGTTGTAATTATAATAAATGCTGTTAGGAAAAGGCAAAGACCTTTTAAGGTCTTTGCTCTATTTATTTCCAAGTAGTACATAATATCCTCCTTGTGTTACACCGGAATCTGCATATTGCTCTAATGAGTTTGATTTTTCATTATATTTTGCAAGTATGCTCGCACCTACTTGTTTGTTTGGTATGAGTGTCATATTTAATGGTGCATTTGTAAATTTAATCGGAACTGTTTTTTTAGGTTCTTCCAATTGAAAATCTATCTTGTGGACTTGTGTTATTCTCTTTTTATTTTTCGGTATAGCTTTGCTTACATATGTGTTTAGCTTGTTGTCATTATTTTGCAATTTTATTACAACTACAGCATTATCACTTGATGAAGAAACCTGATTTAATGAAAAAGCTCTAAACGGTACTGATAATCTCATATTCTTATCAACTATCTGTATGTTTGCATTTGGAGCTAATTTTATCTGCGATGCTGGTATTCTTATTTCTTTTTTTGCAACATTTTGATAATTGCTCAAATCTATTACATTTTCTTTTGTTCCTACTGTATATTTGAGAGTGTCTCCTACTACAGTTTTTGTACCTTCTTGTCTTACTTTTGTATTTGCTCTTTCAAGTTCTTTTTCTTTTTCTTTGTTTTTATAATCATCTTCTTTTTTAAGTGTTCTTACTGTTGCATATCCAAAGTCTTCAGCCTCACCGAATTTGTTCATAACTCTGACTTTGAATTGATAATTGGTATCCGGTTTCAAATCTTTTACTGTAAAAGTATATTTCAAGTCTGATGTGTCTGCATTTGCCGGTAAATCTCCAACATGAGCATAGTCATTTGAACTTCCGTATTCTTTTGCATATATCTCAAATCTTGTAGCTTTGTTTCTGTCATCCTTTTTCAAATCCCAAGATAAGCCTACTGTATTTCCGTATCCAGGAGTGGCTATAACTACAGGTGCTTGCGGAACAGGAAGTTTAATATCCGCCGGAACTTCAGGAGATATACCGCCATCTTCATTTATCACTACTATATTTTTTGATACCATGCTTTCCATTTGTTCAAATGTTATCTGTGGAACAGTTATTGTAAATGATGTTGTATTATTTTTATTTTTATTGGCATTTGCATTGCTGTTATTTGATGAATTTGAATTGTCTTTGCCAACAGATATTTCCAAACCCTTTACTTTACCGTCCTTATCTTTTTCAAGCTCAACATATTGGTTTGAGCCGTCTGATTTTACTCCGAGCATCAATTCATTTTCTTTGTTATCTTTATTTTTATCTACCTTTATTGTCTTACTGCCTATCATTACTTTTGAAGGATTATAAAAGTTTTTACCTATTATGGTTACTTTTACATCATCATCTTCTTCACCTTTTTCGGCAAAAAATTTAAAATTGCCTTCCATTTTTTCAATAATAGGTTGTGAAATATACTTAAATTCGCTACCTTCAGATTTACCTTCATCTGCATTTTTTACAACAACCGTTGATTTGTCATCTATCATATCAACTGCCGGTGTAATTGCTTCTAAACCTACTATTTCGCCTTTCTCATTTTTTAATATTTTTGATACTTTTCCTTTTACTCCTGCAAAAAATACCTCTATATCTCCCTTTGTACCGAATTCATCTATATCTTTGAAGTTAGTACCTGTTATAGTAACTTTTGTTCCACCAGTTTGAGGTCCTTTTTTTGGAGTTACGCTTTCTATTACAGGTTTAGAGCCTGCCTGTATATACATAAAGTAAGCAGGAGGATTCGCTTTGTCTGAGTATCCTGTACCTTCTTTTGTAACTACTGTGATTGGCAGTGGTTTTCCTACATCATCTTTGTTACCTTTAGGCACTTTTATCTTTAATTTCGTATAATCTGATGATACACTTACGACTTCCGCTTCTTTATCCCCTACAAGCACTTTTTCTATATCTTTAAAATTTTTACCTATTACAGTTATTTCTGTATCTGATGTATAATCACTCGTATATACTTTTGCTTTTACAGTTTTTCCTTCTATTGTGATGTCCCTATCCTTACTTCCGTCTATATCTGTAATTTCAGGACCGTTAAGACCTCCATGGAAAATAAATGGTGCTGTTGCTGATGAACCGTCAGAATTGATAAGTGTTATAGTAGTTTTTTCTGACTTGTCATTATATGGTGTCTCTATTGTAAGCTGTGCATCTCCACTTGTAGAATCCTGTTTAAAATCTACTAATTTTCCAAGTCCTCTTCTGACTATTAAAGTATTTATATTAGGTGCTTTATTTTCTGCATATATTTCCATATATTCCGTATTAAGCTGAGATATAAGCTCCGGATTTTTAGTTATTTCAGTTGAATGATATGCAGGGTTTTTCCAATTAAGACCTACTATGATTTTATCACCTATTGCCCCTAATCTGGCTTTACCGCCTGTTGTACCTTGTGTATCTGTCATAAGCACCAACGTACCGTCAGGTTTTTTGTAATATATTTCTATATTTTGACTTGTATTAGGTATATATTTTACTACGATTTTTTCTACTTCTTTAGTGGTTTCTATTTGCATTTCAGTAGAGCTTAGCTCTTTTTCATATTTTTTATTTCCAAATGCTATAACAAGCCCATCTTTATTAATTTCTTTTGCTACAACTGTTATAGTATCGTGGAATCTTGATGCTTGCAATATTGAAGCTTTTTCATTTATGCTTGGATTATTTTTGTTATATATAAAGCCTTTTTCTTTTATTGCTTTTGCTCCGTCAGGGTTTTGTACTAACAGATTTACTGAACCGTCAGCGTTTATACCTATTGTAGGCTGTTTTGGTACTTTTACTTTTATCCATTCAAGCTCAGCTCTACCTTGTGAATCTGTTTGTGGTGAACCGTCCGGTTTTAAGTTTTTTGCACCGAAAGCTACAGGAGTTTCTGACAGCTTATATCCAAACATCACTTTAGGCAATACAAAATTTCCATTTGCATCAGTTTCTAATCTGAAGTTGCTACCTCTTATTATTATAAATTCGCCTTCTACACCTTTATTGGCATTTGCATTTTTAGGATCTGTAGAATATTTTTCATTATACACTTGTGTTATTTCCACTTTGTAATTTGGGTTTAAGTATATAAATCCATCATTTATTGTATCTGTTGATTTATTTACTTTGTTTTGTATTGTAACAGGTACTGTATATGAACCTACCTTATCAGATAATGATTTTGGAAATTCAAAATCTTTTAATGGTGGGACTTTAACATAAACTTCTTTGTTGTCTATATCATAACCTATAACTTCAGCTTTTTGTGAGCCTATATATACATCTACTCCACCTTTAAAGTTAGTTTGTATTCCATCTTTTATTCCTGCTGTTATAGTGGTGATTATTCCACCTTTTATATCATCTACATTCGGACTTATCGTACCTATTTTTGTCTTATCTATTGTATCTACTATTTTAAATACTTTTGCTATACTGCTTTCACTACCATCGGGATTTTTTATCTGTATATTATATTCTCCCTCTTTTAAAGCATCATCTTGCGGTATTTTTAAATATATGGTATTCGCATCTACAACATACACATATTTACCCGGTAAGTTTACCAATTCTGCCGGCACATCTTTATCTGATTGTTTAAAATTTTTAAAGGTATCACTTTGCTGATATACTACTTTTCCAGCACCGTCTTTAGTATATCCGTTGAAGATTTCATTTATATCAATACCGTTCCATAATACTTTTGAACCTATTCTTTCCGCTTCGTTGGAAGAAGTTTCTACTGGAGGTTTAAAGCTGACCTCATTAGCTTGATCATCTCTTTTTATTACTACTATAGTGCCCTTATCTCCTTCTTCCGGTATAAGTTCTTTTATCTCCGGTCCTCTAACATTATCAAAAATTATTTGATAAGAATCCATAAGACCTTCCGGAATTATCACTTGCAATCTTGATTTTCCTACAAAACCTTTTGGAACAGTTAAAGATATTACTGTTTCTTCTCCATCCAACTTGGTTGATTTTATATTTTTAGATATATCAAGACCATCTACAGTAACTATTAGTTTTTTTGCATCTGATATACCTGCAACAGCTTTTACTCTTATTTCTATTGTTGTTTCTGCATCTGATGGAAGTTTTTTAAGTGGAGCTCCATTTGATGTTATCTGTGTTATAACAGGCTGTTTACTGTTTACATCTGTATATGAAGTCTCAACAGGTCTTCTGAATTGAAATTTTGAACCTGTCGCATTTGTAGTATTATGATTTCCTGAAGGGTTTGTCACTTGTATTATACCTTCTAAATTTTTATACCCTCCAGGTTGTTCTTGTGAACTTCCAATTAATTGTCTTAAATCATATTTTCCGTTTGTAGGCGGTATTATTGATACAACTAATGTCTTACCAACTTTATTATATATACCGTCTATCGGATTGCCTTTTTCATCAAGAACTTTTGTGTCATCATCTGCTGTAGAAGATACAACAGGAAGCACTGTATTATCAGGCAAAACAAATTGTACTGTAGGAAATTTCATCTTTCCGTCTGCACCTTTATATGCTTCTAATTTATCCCCTGTTATCCTTAACATCAACGGTTTAACTCCGTCTGTTCCACCAACAGGAGGTTCGCCTTCCTCAGCACTGTCGTTGAAATATCCATATTCAAGTTCGACTTTATCTACTACCGGTGTAGGATTTTTCTCATTATATGTGAATGATTTATACTTTGCCGCTTCCGGTATTGTTATTTCACTACTGTCATTAAATGTAAATATTGTATCCATTTCCAATATCACATCTTGAGGTCCTCCGGTAGATGCATTTGTAGTAGTAACTACCAAACCGTCTGTTCCATTTCCTGCCAAAAAGTGATATTTTCCGTATTCTATACCACCTTGAGTAACTCCAGGTCCAGGCGTTTGTGTAGGCGTGAATATCTGTCCGGAGTTGGCATTTGTCATTGATGCTATTCTTACCTTTATTTTTCTTTTTACACCTGATACTACTTTGTCTCCGTATTTAAGATTAGTTCCGCCTGGCACTGAATATTCTACTACAAGCGTATCATTATCTTCAACAGTAGCATTTCCACTTGGCAATAATCTAAAATTATTGGGTATTTTTATTCCCGGTGTATTTACATTGATGAGGTTTTTACCTGTTATCAAAACATCTGTACCACCGGTATCAGGTCCTTCTGCAGGAGATATACCTGTTATCTGAGGTGCAGGGTTAGATGTACTAAATGTGAACGCTCTTTGTTTAACACCTTCTGATGATACATTTCCTTTATCTTTTACAACCAAATCCCATACAGATGGGGCAGGTCTTGTACCTGTTGGTGTCCAACCTTCTATTGCTACCACATCACTTGATGTATTATCAGGATCTTCATATACAAGCTTTACATCTGTTAATTTTAAGTTTTCTTCTTTTCCGTTAACTTCTCTTCTCAAATATAATTCATTATTTGAATTAAATATCCTTTTAAGCAAATTGCCTGACATATCTCTCGCTCTTACAGTTATCTTGCTTGGTGTAGAGTGAGGACCTTCTGAAGGCAATACCTCAAGATTGTCCATACCAACCAATTTTTCAAAGACAAGTATTTTATTAAGATATTCTGCCGTAAATTGTATAGCCGGTCTTATAGTTCCTGTTGTATTAGATGTTGTATCGACTTTTATAAATTGTATTTTCTCGTCTTTATTCAAAGTACCCTTTATCAATTTCGGTATAGTTATTGTATTTCCTGACGCATCTACTTGCATTTCACCTGTTGCTGCCTGATGTGATGCACCTGCGATTACAGTATCAGATACTCCATTAAAATTGGCACCTTTTATAGTAAGCTTTTGTCCAACATAGTTTCTTTTATTATCTAAACTACCTGACATTGAAGGTAAATTGTTTATTTGTACATCAAAATCATAAGAATTCGTAGGCAATGATTTTGTATTTATTGTTATAGTGTTTTTTGCATTCGTATTTATATTTAAAGTTGCAAAATCTCCGTCCTTAGGTGCAACTATAGTTATTAGAGAATCTGTAACATTTACTTTCACTCCTTGAGTTACAGCATCTCCTTGCATCAATGATTTAGGCTCTGCACCTGATTTCACAAGTATATCTTTGATTACACTTTCTTCTTTTGTTCCACTTAGCATTTGTAGAAAATTAGTTCCTTTTATTACCACTCTAACGCTGGTATTCCCGGAATTATTAGTCTGAATATAGTCAAAATTTGTAATTGTTATGTTCACAGGTGCTGCAAAAACTTCAAAAACTTCTTTTGGTATAAGCGTAAAAATCAATATAAATGATAGTATAAACGCTATACATCTTTTAAATTTACTCAAAATTTTTCCCCCTTAAAATCTATATTTTGCAAGATACTGTGGCTTAATTTATTGAATGCTTAATTAATATTATTCGTCAAATAATATGACAAAATATGCTGAAAATCAGAAAAACTATATCAATTATTATATCATAAATAAGAAAAATAATTTATATGTTTTACTTAATTTTTATCGTAAATTTCCATCAATTATGAAGAAAATAATATTCTTTTTAATCTATTGTAATATCTTTGTAATTCAAATGCAACAAAAACATAGTATAATGACTATTAGAATAAATTCAAATTGTTATTTTTATAAAAAATATAAAATTGATATTTAAAGATAATAATTTGCAAAACTATATCATACATCGGAGGTAATTTATGAAATTTAAATTTTTAAAAAACGTCGCTCTTTGCGGATTGTTAATAGGTTTAGCTTCTTTCAGCTCTTCATACGCTGCAAGCATACCTGTAGCTCAACAAGCATATTATGATACTTTTACTTTTAAGGTTAACAACATAGTTCAATATATAAGCGATATAACTAAAAAACCTTTTATAGCTAACTCAAGAGTATATGTACCTATATCTACTTTGAGCGATCTTGGTATAGCTAATGTACAATGGATACCACAAAATGCAGGTATGCCGGCTGAACTTAGAGTTATGCCTGCACAAGCTGCGGAAGATAAGAGTGCTTATTATGAGCAAAAATTAAATGAGCTTGCTACTCAAATAGCTCAAAAAGATGTAAAAATAAAAGAGCTTGAAGAAAATGTAAAAAAACTTACAGATGAAAACAGCGATTTGAAGAAAAAATCTGACAGCAGATCAACTCCGTCTTCAGATGACAGAGATATAAAAAACAAAGTATATGATTTACAATCTGATATAAGCAGAGACAGAGACTACGACAGAATTACCATAAACAGAAAAGACTTTACAGTAAGCTACAGTTTCAGATATAAAAGAGATTTTGAAGCAGAAGTATATATCAAAGGACTTTCCAATGATGATGTAACTGCATTAAAAGATAACGACAGACAATTAACACGTCTTCTTGAAGATGTAGGTAGAGAAATAACAAAAAAAGAGCCGTTCAAAAATGTAAATGTTTACTTCACAATATATGATGAATCAAACAACAGCAAACAATTAGGTTCTTTTGATTACAAAGATGACAGACTTAGAGGAAACCTTTCAAGATAACAAATATAAGCATTCGTCAGTTCAGTCTTTTTTAAACTCCCTCGCATCATAGCGAGGGAGTTTTAGTTATATAAAAAAATACCGCTTTAAAAAAGCGGTATTTTTTTATATAAACTATTTAACTTCTACTTTTGCTCCTGCAGCTTCAAGTTTAGCTTTTATATCGTCAGCTTCTTCTTTAGAAACTCCTTCTTTAAGTGGTTTTGGTGCTCCATCAACTAAATCTTTAGCATCTTTTAATCCAAGACCTGTTATTTCTCTAACTACTTTTATAACTCCTACTTTTGATGCTCCAGCATCTGCTAATATTACATCAAATTCAGTTTTTTCTTCTGCTGCTTCTGCTCCACCTGCAACTGCTCCAACTACTACAGGTGCTGATGCAGATACTCCGAATTTTTCTTCTGCTGCTTTAACAAGTTCATTTAATTCAAGAACTTTCATATTTTCAATAGCTTCTAATATTTGTTCTATGTTCATTTTTATTCCTCCATTGTTTAATATTCTATTTTTATAAATCTATCATTCAATTTAATACTAAGTTGTTAAACTCATTATACAATAATACACGCCAATTTATTAAGCTATGCATTTATTATATTATTCTTGTTCTTCTTCTGCTTTTTTCTTTGATAAAGCATCAAGCATATATACAAAGTTTGAAACTGGAGCTTTGAAGCTTCCAAGCAATTTTGCAATAAGAACTTCTCTTGAAGGTATATTGGCAACCTTGTCAAGACTTTGTGCATCATAGAATTCACCTTCTATATATGCCATTTTTAACTCTAATTTAGGATGAGTTTTTGCAAAATCTTTTGCTATTTTAGCAGGCATTATAGCATCATCTACTCCAAATGCAAATGCATTCGGTCCGACTAAATTAACATCGTCAAATTTTTCCATATTGCCTACTTTTTCAGCAGCTCTTCTCACCATTGTGTTTTTATACACTTTGTATTCAACATTAGCTTCTCTGAATTTTTTTCTTAGTTCTGTATCTTCTTCTACAGTCAATCCTTTGTAATCTATAACTACACATGATTGAGAATTTTTAATCTTTTCAGCTATGCTTTCAACTATCTGCTCTTTTAGCACTATAGCTTTTTTTCCCATTAATTGCACCTCCTTATAATATATCTCAAGAAATAGGCTTTTTATAAAATAAAAAACCTATTATTATCATAACATAGACAAAAATAGGCTAAAAAATTTTTATATTACCTAAGTAGGATTATTTTTTAAGCATACGCTCCTACTGTCTATGGTACGATATTTAATTGTAACTTACTAATCATTTATTCTTAAAGAATTTATTTTAACTCCAGGACCCATTGTACTTGCAGTTGTTACACTCTTTAAATATTGTCCTTTTGATGATGCCGGTTTTGCTTTTACTACTGCATCAAGTAGAGTTTTAAAGTTATCAAACAGCTTTTCTTTTCCAAATGAAACTTTTCCTATTGAAACGTGCATTATATTAGTCTTATCTAATCTATATTCAACTTTACCGGCTTTGATTTCTGATATAGCTTTTTCTATGTCAAATGTTACTGTTCCTGATTTTGGATTCGGCATAAGTCCTTTAGGTCCAAGAACTCTACCTAATCTACCTACTACACCCATCATATCAGGTGTTGCAACTACTATATCAAAGTCAAACCAATTCTCTCCTTGAATTTTTTGAACTAATTCTTCTGCACCTACAAAATCCGCTCCTGCTGTTTCAGCCTCTTTTGCTTTTTCTCCTTTTGCAAAAACTAAAACTCTTTTAGTTTTTCCAGTTCCATGTGGTAATACAACCGCTCCTCTAACCTGTTGGTCAGCGTGTCTTGAATCAACTCCAAGTTTTATATGAACTTCTACTGATTCATCAAATTTTGCAGTTGCAACGTCACACACTATACCTAAGGCTTCAGATGCGTCATAAAAGTTTTTTACATCATATTTTTTCAAAGCGTCTTGATACTTTTTGCCTTTTTTAGCCATTGGTTTCCTCCTTGTGGTTTTAACGGTAATTTAATGCCTCCCACCAATCTATATAAATAATACTAGTCTTCTACTGTTACACCCATACTTCTTGCTGTTCCGGCTATCATACTCATTGCAGCTTCAACACTTGCAGCATTCAAATCAGGCAATTTCAACTCAGCGATTTCTTTTAATTGTGCTTTTGTCAATTTTGCAACTTTTTTTCTGTTAGGTTCTCCTGAACCTGATTCTATTTTACAAGCTTTTTTTATTAAAACTGCTGCCGGAGGAGTCTTTGTAATGAAGCTGAAAGACCTGTCTTGATAAACTGAAATAACAACAGGTATTATTAATCCTGCTTGATCAGCTGTCTTAGCATTGAATTCTTTACAAAATCCCATTATATTAACACCATGTTGTCCTAAAGCTGGACCAACCGGTGGCGCAGGAGTAGCCTTTCCTGCAGGTATCTGCAATTTTATTTGTCCTATAACTTTTTTTGCCATATCTACACCTCCTTATTCAACATTTCCTTTAAGATAGTTTCTTTATTTGAGAAAATTCAAGTTCCATAACAGTTTCTTTGCCAAACATCATTATTTGAGCTTTGACTAATCTCTTGTCCATAAAAATATGTGTTATAACTGCTTCTCTATCTGCAAATGGTCCACCTATTATAGTAATTTTATCGCCTACTTCTAAATCAACTTCCTCTATAACCGTCTGTTCATCTTCAAGTCTCATCTTGATAACTTCATCAGGTGTTAGAGGTATAGGTTTTGAATTAGTACCGACAAATCCTGTAACTCCCTTAGTATTTCTAACCAAATACCAAGAATCATCAGTTACTACCATTTTTATTAGTACATATCCCGGAAATATTTTTCTTTTTCTGACTTTTTCTACACCATTTTTATTTTCCACTACGCTTTCTTCAGGTATAACTACTTTTTGTATATACTCGTGCATTCCCAAATTTTCTATTGTTTTTTCGAGTGAAGTCTTAACTTTGTTTTCATAGCCTGAGTATGTATGCACTACATACCAAAGCATTTCTTCTTTTTCCAACATAGATAAAATCCTCTCTTACCTAACAACAAGTTTTGATATTACAAAACCGAGTCCTGAATCAATAGCATATATCGCTACACTAAAAAATGCAACTGTGGCGATTACTACTACGGTATATTTTTGAAGTTCAGTTTTTTTAGGCCAATGAACTTTTCTAAGTTCTACTCTTGTATCATTTATTGCTTGACCTAAAGTTTTTCTTTTTTGTTCATGGCTTGCAGCTTGGTTTGTGCCTTTGCCAGAATTTTGTTTATTTTGCTCTGCCAATTCATCACACCCTTTTCATTATTTAGTTTCTTTGTGAACAGTGTGTTTCTTGCAGAATTTACAATATTTTTCAAGTTCTATCCTATCCGGATCATTTTTTTTATTTTTAGTTGTATTGTAATTTCTGTTTTTGCATTCTTGACAAGCTAATGTTACTCTTACTCTCATTATTCATCCACCTCCTAAAATTCCTAAATCAGAAGGAGCATTAATATAAAATAGATTGGTTTGGTGTATAAACATTACCAATAGATTTTACAACAATAATATCAAAGTGTCAAGCAAAAAATCTTTATATTTTTATCAGATTTTATATTTTATTAAAATTTCTCTTATAATCTACATTATACTTTTATTAAGAATTTTATATCTCATCTAATTGTATTTTTCCGTATTTTCCATTTCTAAACTCATTTAGCACAATGTTTGCCAATATGAAATAATCCACTTCATTATTTTTTAGTAAAACGCCTCTTTTTTTTGCTATAATTTCAGATATTTTTTCAAAATCAGTTTCATCAAAATTTATCTCGAATTCTTCAAACAAGTTTTTTTGTTTTTTGTTTTCTATCAAAAATTTTATAAATTCATAGTATATGTCTTCTATTTCTATTACTTGATCTCTTATACTTCCTAAAAAAGCCAATTTTTGTGCTGTAATTTTGTCTTCTATCTTTGGCCATAATATTCCCGGAGTGTCAAGTAATTCTATATCACCTTTTATTTTCAACCATTGTTGTGATTTTGTAATACCAGGTGTATTTCCAGTCTTGGCACTTTTCTTACCTATTATCTGATTTATAAGAGTTGATTTTCCTACATTAGGTATACCTACTATCATTATTCTGAGTGGCTTTTTTATTATACCTTTTGCTTTGTTTTTTTGATAATTTTCTTCCTTTATCTGCTCTAAGATATTAATAAGCGGTGAAATTCCCGTCTTTTTTGTAGAATTTATAGCAACGCTTTTTATTCCTTTTTCTTTATAATATGATATGAATTTCCCCATATCTTCTTCGTCTGCAAGGTCTTTTTTTGTAAGTACAACTAATTTGCTCTTACCGTTTATCATGCTGTCTATATCCGGATTTTTACTGCTTATCGGTGCTCTGGCATCAACAATTTCCACTACAAGATTTACAAGTTTGATATTTTTTATTATCTCTTCTCTTGTTTTTTTCATATGTCCAGGATACCAATTAATACTATTTTTTTCTTCCATTTCTCTATCCCTATTTAATAATAATCCAATTTATATGGATAATTTTAAAAAGCTACCGAATAATACGGTAGCCTTATCATTTTACTATCTTTTTGTTATTGCTTCTTTAACTTTTGCAGCCTTACCTGTTCTTTGTCTTAAGTAGTTAATCTTAGCTCTTCTTACTTTACCTTTTCTTGTAACTTCAATTTTTTCTACTGAAGGAGAGTGTACTGGGAATATTTTTTCTACTCCTACACCGAAAGATATTTTTCTTACAGTGAAAGTTTCTCTTATTCCTCCATTTTGTCTTTTGATTACAACGCCTTCAAATATCTGTATTCTTTCTCTTTTTCCTTCTTTTACTCTTATGTGTACTTTTACAGTATCTCCTGCACCAAAAGAAGGTAGGTCGGCTTTAAGTTGCCTTTTTTCGATTTCTCTTATTTTTTCCATGGTTTTCCTCCCTAACAAATATGTTCTTAATAAATGTTGCTATCAGCGGAACATACGAATTACAATTAACTACGACATTATATAGTAAAATAGTTATTTTGTCAATATCTAAAATTTCATATTTTCTATTTTGTTGTAAAAAAGTCAAACATTTTTGACACAAAGCCTATAATATAATTTTGATTATTGTATATCATATTTTTTTAACAATATATGCGGGTAACCCCATATATTGTTAAAAATTTTCTAAATCACACTCTCGCTTTTTCTTTTTCTATATAATCTTCTAACATTTCATTTGCAGTTTTGAATTTCAAAACTTTCTTCGCTATATTGTTTTGCCTTTTTGCATATCTTTCAAAACTCTTATACATCTCTTCTTCGCTCTTGAATCTTCTATTTGCATAAAATTTCTCACTATCTTCTCTATGACTTCTTTCTACATACCCATTTTGCCACGGACTGTATGCGGCTGTTAGTTTATGCTCTATACCTAATTCTTCTAATGTTTTTTGAAATCTACTTTTTTTATTTGTTCTGTCTTGCTCATTTGTAAATTCTAATCCATTATCTGTTTGTATTTGCTCTATTTTAAATCCCATTTCTTTTTCTAATGTATTTAAGTAATTACTTGTTTCGTATGTGCTTTTTTCTTTTACAAGCTTCAATATTCTTTTTCTTGTATATACATCTATACCTGTTATTTGATAATATCTGTCTACTTCACTTTTAAATCCTATGCATTCTAACGGTACATATTTTATATCTACTTGTACTTGCTCTCCTGGTCTTGTTACTTTGCTTACTTTCTTTTCTTTCTTCTTTTTTCTAATTTCTTTTTTTTCTTGTATAGTTTTTAATTTTAATTTTTTTATCTGTCTTGTCATTGAATCATAGCATCTTGTATATCCTTTTTCTTGTAACTTTCTGTATACTTGTGCTAACCCTTCATGCTTATGATATCTATAGCAATGTTTTATCTTTTCTTGTTCTTCTGCTGTGTGCTCTTTTGGATGGCTTTTTGGTTTTGTTGACTCTTTTCTTAATGATTCTATTGTTCCATCATATCTTTTCATCCAATAATGTACATACTGTCTTGTTACATGGTATTTTCTTGCTGCTTTTGCATTATTTTTTTCTTTTATTGCATATTCTATTATTTGCTTGCGTCTTTTCATTCCTTCTGTTATACTTTTATTCATAAGAAAGCCTCTTTACTGATTTTTATTTTTTCCAAATCTTATTATATCAGTTGGCTTTCTTTTTTTATACTTTTTTGTCACAAATCTATTGTAGCATAACATAAAATTTCATATTTTCTATTTTGTAAAGTTAAAAACTTAACTCCACTTGTTAAATTGTAAAATGGAAGCTTGTCTTAAATTTATTTTTGCTTACAATATTATATAAGCATTTGTAAATTATATGATAAAAATTTATATTTTTCCGGGATTTATTTTCTTGGATTTATTAGTTTTTTTGATAATTAGTCAAAAATCTATATGGACTGACTTTATTTTGAAATCATTTAAGCCATTTTTCTATCCTGTCAAACGCCTCTTGTATCTTATCTTTAGGAAGCGTCATCGCAAGTCTTACATAACCTTGCCCATATTCTCCGAATGCAGTTCCAGGTATCATAAGTATGTGATATTTTTCTTTCGCTTCCTCGCAAAACTCTTCACAGCTCATCCCTGTCGACTTGATATTTACAAACATATAAAAAGTACCTTTTACAGGCAAGACCTTGAGTTTAGGTATTCGAGATATTTTTTCATATGCCAGATTCAACCTATCTTCAAATTCTTTTTTTATAAACTCCTGTATTTTCTTTCTGCTTCTCAGTGCATGCAGTGCAGCTCTTTGTGATATTGAAGGAGCTGAATATATTATATTGTCATTTATCGCTTTTACCACTCTTATATATTCCTTAGAAGCTATTATATATCCTATCCTCCAACCTGTCATTGCAAAGTCTTTAGAAAAACTTCTAATAGTTATTACTCTATCCTTCATATTTTTGACAGAAGCTATCGGAATAAAAGGGTTCTGAAAACTTAAAAGCGTGTATATATCATCAGCAACTACCAAAATATCGTATTTTTGCACTATCTTTGCTATGTCTTCAAGATTTTCTTTACTAAGGCAGGTACCTGTAGGGTTATTCGGCGTGTTTATGATGAGTGCCTTTGTCTTTGGATTTATCAAATCTTCCAATCTCTGTACATCTATGCCAAAGTCCTCTTCTTCATAAGTCGGCAGATACACTACCTTGCCTCCCTTGGACTCTATACAAAAATCATAGATAGAAAAATGTGGTGTAGGTATGATTACCTCATCTCCCTCGTCTATTATACAACTCATGGCAAGATACATAGCATGACAGGCTGAGGTGCTGACAAATACTTCATCGTTTGTTATGTCAAGACCGTATTCCTCTTTTTGATACTTACATATTTCATCTCTAAGCTCTACTAAGCCTGATGACTCTGTATAGCTAGTATAACCTTTTTTTGCATCTTCAAATGCACTGTTTATAATCTCCATATCTGTAGTAAAGTCAATATCTCCTATGGAAAAATCTATGATATCGTCGTAATTTATCTGTTCATTTGTTGAAAATGCGTTATCTCTTATTTTTTGATATTTTTTCGCAATAAAATTTTTCATAACATCCTCTTTTTTACAATACTAATATTATATCAGCGTACAGGATTGTCTCTGAGCATCATTTTATTTTTTCAACCAATTCATCATTGAACGAAGTTCCTTACCTACTTCTTCTAATTTATGCTCAGCTTCTTTTCTCCTTGTTGAAAGGAATCTTGTCTTTCTTCCTGATGAGAATTCAGTCATAAAGTTGCTTGCAAATGTACCATCTTGTATGTCTGACAATATTTCCTTCATAGCTTTTCTCGTTTGATCTCCGATTATTCTCTTTCCGGCAGTGTAGTCACCATATTCAGCAGTATTTGATATTGAATTTCTCATATTAGAGAATCCACCTTCCACTATCAAATCCACTATCAGTTTCATCTCATGTATACACTCAAAATATGCCATCTCCGGTTCATATCCCGCTTCTACAAGAGTTTCAAATCCCGCTTTCATAAGCTCTGTTACTCCTCCACAAAGCACAGCCTGTTCACCGAACAAGTCAGTTTCAGTTTCCTGTCTGAATGTAGTTTCAAGTATACCGGCTCTTCCTGCTCCTATTCCTGACGCATACGCAAGTGCATAGTCTTTTGCTTTACCTGATTTATCCTGATATATGGCTATAAGTGACGGTACTCCTTGTCCTATTTGATATTGACTTCTTACAGTATGTCCCGGTCCTTTCGGAGCTACCATTATTACATCTATGTCTTCGCTTGGTATTACAAGATTATAATAGATGTTAAAACCGTGTGCATACATAAGTACATCACCTTTTTTCATATGAGGTGCTACCTGTTCGTTATAGATGTCTGCAGATATTTCATCAGGCACGAGCATCATTACTATATCCGCTGCTTTTGCAGCGTCATGTACATTCATAACTGTAAGACCTTGAGATTTTGCAATTTCTACAGATTTGCTACCTTCTTTAAGTCCTACTATCACATTTACTCCACTTTCTTTTAAGTTCAAAGCGTGAGCATGCCCTTGACTGCCATATCCTATTATAGCTACTTTTTTATCTTTCAATAAATCCAAATTACAATCTTTATCATAATATTTTTTAATCATTTTAATCATCCTTTTCGTTTTTTACAATTAATATCCTTAAATAAATAACTAATGAAAAAAAATCAGTATCAATTCTTGAGAATTAATTAAAAATTATTTTTTGCGTATTATCATCTCGTCACTGTCTCTTGACATAGCTGTGATGCCGGTACGACAGACTTCCAATATTTCAAAATCTTCCAATACTTTTATAAATGCGTTTATCTTTGTAGGTTTTCCTGTTACTTCCACTATCATACTCGTAGGTGAAAGATCTATAATAGAACCCTTGTATATTGAAACTACTTCTACCATCTTACTCCTTATGTCAGGAGTAGCCTTTATTTTGGCAAGCACTATTTCTCTCATTACAGACTTGTTTTGATCCAAAACATCTACCTTTATTACCTCTTCCAACTTTGAAGTCTGTAGTACAATTTGATTTATCTCATTTTCAAATCCCTGTACAGTCAATGTTATCCTTGATATGTTTGGATCATCGGTGTTTGACACTGTGAGAGTGTCAATATTGTAGCCTCTTCTTCCAAATAAGCTCGATATCCTTGCAAGAACTCCGTAATTATTTTGTACTACTATGCTAAGCACTTCCAGTTTTTGACTTTCCATATCTGCCTCCTTTCAAATTACATAATATTTATTCACCAAATAAAGCCTTATTGCTTTAATTGTGTAAATAAATTATATCTTCAATTTTATTAAAATAATTCCGTATAATTACTTATGTTGATTTATAATATTATTCCTTTATTTCATACTAAGTTTCAATAAAAATATGGATATATTGATTTTAAAATGTTTAGTTATTAATTGAAATTTACACTATTGAGGTAAATACTTAAATGGAAATTATCAACATATTAAGCTACACTTATAAAATAAGCTAATCATCAATGAGAAACTATCAAATCATCAATAGTACCGTTAGCCGGTATCATCGGTAATACCTGTTCATCGCCGGATATCTTGCATTCAATTATTGCGGACTTGTAATTTTTTATAGCATTTGCAAAAGATTCTTCAAACTGCAACATATTATAACATCTATATCCATCAGCTCCGAATGAGTCGGCTAATTTTACATAGTCTGTACTCCTTTCAAAATTTGAGTAGGCATATCTCTTGTTGTGCAAATAGTGTTGCAACTGTTTTACCATTCCCAGATTACCGTTGTTCAAAATTACTGTTATAATCTTGACATCATATCTAACTGCTGTTGCCACCTCGTTTAAGTTCATATGAAAGGAGCCGTCTCCTGTTATATGAACCACTGTCTTTTCAGGATTGGCAATCTTAGCTCCAATTGCTGCACCATATCCATATCCCATAGTTCCCAGCCCCGCACTTGTGAGAAATTGTCTTGGTTTTGTCACCTTGCAATATTGGCATGCCCACATCTGATGTTGCCCTACATCAGTCACTAATATCGAATCATCTCCCACCATATCAGAGAGTTTTTCGAATAACTCTTTCGGATTTATAGAATTTGGAGAACTTCCTTGTAAATAGTCCAATTTTTTCCAATTTTCAATTTCTCCGAGCCATTTATCTCTCTCTTGCTTTTGTATCTTCGGTAGCAGTTTTGCTAAAATATCTTTAACATCTCCTATTACATAATAGTCTATATCAACATTTTTTCTTATCTCACTGGCGTCTATGTCTATGTGAATTATCTTTGCCCTCGGTGCGAATTTATCCGTATTTGTAACCGTTCTGTCTGAAAATCTCGTACCAATTGCTATTATCAAATCACTGTTGTCTATGGCGTAATTCGTACTTACTCTGCCATGCATTCCCACCATGCCTAAAAAATATCTGTTATAATCAAGGTTTCCTATTCCCATTATGGAGTTACAAGCCGGTATGCAAGATTTTTCTATCAAATCTCTCAGCTCCTGATATGCATTACTTGCTATTACTCCTCCCCCTGAATATATGACAGGTTTTTTTGATTTATTTATCAAGTCGGCTATCTTTTCAAGCAGTTTTTCATCATCAAACTCTTTTTTAATTTTAGTTTCCGCTTTTTTTACTTCATAATCACCCTCTGCTATTGTAACATCTTTTGGAAAATCGACAAGGACAGGACCTTTTCTTCCACTGTCCGCTATACGAAAAGCCTCCCTTATCGTATCCGCAATCTTACCTACTTCTCTTACAACGAAGTTGTGTTTTGTTATAGCCATAGTGATTCCGGTAGTATATACCTCCTGAAATGAATCTTTGCCTATCAGATTTTGTGCAACATTGCCTGTGATGTACACCACAGGTACGCTATCCATAAATGCTGTGGCTATTCCTGTAATGAGATTGGTTGCTCCGGGACCGCTAGTAGCAAGAGCTACTCCCACCTTGCCTGTACTTCTTGCATATCCGTCGGCTGCATGTGCCGCTCCCTGCTCCGTACTTGTAATTATATTTTTTATCCTATCCTGATAGTCATACATTGCGTCATAGATATTCAAGACACTACCGCCCGGATAGCCGAAAACAGTATCTACTCCAAGCTCCAACAAAGTATTTACCAAGATATGAGATCCATTCATTTTCAAAACTTATCACCCCATAACATTTTTATAAATCATAAACCACTTTTATACCAATAAACGCTTAATTTTTATTTTGGTATTTATCCGATTTTTAAAATAATTTCTAAATAATAATACAGAATTTTACACTCTATTTTCATACTCTTTTATTTTTTCTTCCAAATCGAGAGTTATATCTATTGCATCCTTACCTTCAATTAACCTTTGTTTATATATTTCAGGAAATTCAAAATCTATACTCAAATCTCCCGATAAGATTTTTTGATTTATAAGATCAATTTCGATCTCCTTGCCATCCGCTATCTCACTAAGCATTTTCCTTTTTTCACTGTCCAGTTTTATAGCCACGTTACCGTTGTTCAGCCAGTTGTTATAAAATATATCTGAGTATCCGCCTGCTATGACGACTCTTATACCGAAATCTTGAAGTGCCCATGCTGCATGCTCCCTACTGGAACCACAGCCGAAGTTTTCGCCTGTTATCAGTATCGATGCATCTGCATACTTTTCCTGATTTAATACAAAATCTTTTATCTTATTGCCATCCTTGTCGTATCTCCAAGGAGCAAATACAAAATCTCCAAACCCTGTACGTTTTACCGATTTGAGATAATTTTTGGGTATCAATATATCGGTATCTATATTGTCATTTAAAATACAGACAACCTTACTCTTATATACAGTAAATGATTTCATTTTCTCCTCCTTTTCATACATCTATTTTACTGATATCAACTACCTTGCCGTTTACAGCACATGCTACGGCCATCGCCGGAGATACCAAATGTGTCCTTGCATTTTTACCTTGTCTGCCTTCAAAATTTCTGTTTGATGTGGATATACAGTGTTTGTACGGATCTATTATATCAGGATTCATACCCAAGCAACTAGAACATCCCGGCAACCTCCACTCAAATCCGGCATCTATATATTTTTGTGCAAGCCCTGTTTTTTCAGCTTTGAGCTTTACCTGCATGGAGCCGGGTACTACTACCGCTCTGATATTTTTGTTGACATTTTTACCTTGAATATACTTTGCTCCCTCTTCCAAATCAGAATATCTTCCGTTGGTACATGAGCCTATAAACACTTCTGTAACAGGTATATCAGCAGATGTCTGATTAGGCGCAAGATCCATATATGCGTATGCTTTTTCATCAGATGCATCCGTTATCATAGGAAACTTTTCATCTACATTCACAGTCATAGACGGATTAGTACCCCATGTTATCTGTGGTTTTAGATTGCTCACGTCCATGGTTATTATTCTGTCGAAACAGCTTTCATCATCAGTAAAATAACTTTTCCATTTTTCTATATCACTTTTAAGGTTTTCATTTTCTCCGTATTTTGTATTTTTTATATATTCAAAAGTCTTTTCATCCGGTGCAATCATCCCCACCTTTGCACCGCCCTCAATCGCCATATTGCAAAGTGTCATCCTCTCTTCCATGTCCATATCCTTGACAGTGTCACCGTAAAACTCTATCGCTGATGATACTCCTACCGATACGCCGTTTTCTTTTAAAAACGCAAGGATTATATCCTTTGCATATACACCTTTTGGTAGTTTACCCATGATTTTCACTCCAAGATTTTTTAGTTTTCTCTGCCATATACTCTGAGTGGCAAATACGTGTTCAACCTCTGAAGTTCCTATGCCGAAAGCTACTGCTCCGAACGCCCCATGAGTAGCAGTATGACTATCTCCGCATACTATCGTCATTCCAGGTCTTGTATATCCACTCTCAGGTCCTATTATGTGGACTATGCCGTTATAGTCACTGTCCATATCTTCAAGTTTGATATTATTTTTGATACAGTTTTGCTTTAGTGTTTCAAGTTGCAGCTTTGCCAACTCGTCTGTGATATTTGCTCTTTCTTCAATTTTTGTAGGTGTGTTGTGATCCATGGTTGCAAATGTTTTGTCCGGTCTTCTTATCTTTCTACCAGATAGCTCCAATCCTTCAAATGCCTGCGGAGACGTAACCTCATGGATGTAGTGCATATCTACGTAGATAAGTGACAAGTCGGAATCCATTGCAATCACGTGTTCATCCCATACCTTATCATATAACGTCTTCATTTTTTCTACACCTTTTCCCATATTCAAATTTAAAATTACTAATCTACAAATATAACTATAACTTTATAATCCGGTTTCTCACTTTTTGTATACACTTTATTTAATATACATTTTAACTTTGCTTTAATATTTATACTTTTATAAATTTTAAAATATTATAAGCGATTTTAACCTGAATTAAAGTCTGCAATTTCATCTTATCCAAGTCTTTGAATTACTTTTTTTGTAAATTCACTTGTGCTTACATAATATTGACTATTTAAATCCTTGGTCATACATCCTTCATCCAAAACCAACTTCACCGCATTTTCTATATCTTCTGCCATCTTATCTTGTGAAAATGAATATCTCAGCATCATAGTAAGAGAGTATATCATCGCTATTGGATTGGCGATATCCATACCTGCAATATCAGGAGCGGATCCGTGTGCAGGCTCGTAAAGTGCAATTTTACTCTTGCTGTAGCTTGCCGATGAAAGTAGTCCAAGTGAACCACCAAGTACGCTGACTTCGTCGGACAATATGTCTCCGAAGAGATTTTCCGTCACTATCACGTCATATTTAGTGGGATTGGTTATAAGCGCCATAGCCATAGCATCCACATACATATGCTCAAGTTCCACATCGGTATAGTCTTTTGCTACATCTTCCACAACTTTTCGCCATAGTTTGCTTGTGGCAAGTACATTAGCTTTGTCTACAGAAGTAAGTTTTTTTCTTCTTTTTCTTGCTGTTTCAAAAGCATATCTTACTATCTGCTCAATCTCTTCGTATGTGTAGGTGATAGAGTCAAGCGCCTCTTTTTCTTCAAGTCTTCTCGGCTCTCCAAAATATGCTCCGCCTGTCAATTCTCTTACTATCATCAAATCAGTGCCTTTGACAATCTCTTCTTTGAGCGGTGATAAATAACAAAGAGAGTCCTCTACTTTGAGCGGTCTTACATTTGCATAAACTTTTAGATGTTTTCTAAGTGCGAGTAATCCGGCTTCAGGTCTTATCTTTGCGTTATCCCACTTTGGTCCTCCTACTGAGCCCATCAATATGGCATCACAATTTTCTATTTTTTCTTTCAGCTTATCTGAAAAAGGCTCGCCATAGGCATCAATAGACGCTCCACCGAAAAATTCTTCTTCTATTTTATATTTAAAAGCATATTTTTTTGATACGACTTCCAAAATTTCAAGAGCGGAATTCATTATCTCAGGTCCTATGCCGTCACCTGCAATACAAAGAATATTTTTCATAACTAAAACTCCAATCCCAATTTATTAATACCTTGAATATATGCCAAGATCGACGCCTTGATGATGTCAACATCAAGTCCGGATGTATTTATCTCTCTATTACCAAGTTTGAGTCTTACTCTTGCCTCACCGAGAGCGTCGCTTTGCGAAGATACTGCATTGATTTCATAGTTTATTATCTCGATAGGTTGATTGACTATCTTATTTATTGCCTTGTAAGACGCATCCACCTGTCCATTGCCCACTGCTGTCTGCTGTATAATCTGTCCGTCTTTTTGCAATAATACACTTACTTGTGTAACCTTATCTTCAAGAGTAGCTGAGTGGTAGCTTACAAATGAATAGTTTTCTTTTTCCACTTCGCCGTTTGTAAGTAAAGATGTAATGTCTTCTACAGTTACGTATTTTTTTGTATCCGTCAATTTTTTGAACTCCGCAAAAGCCTCATTTATCTTTTCATCTTCAAAGTGAAATCCGTTATGTTCCAAAAATACCTTAAAAGCATGTCTACCCGAATGTTTTCCAAGAACAAGACCGTCATTTTTCGGTATGCCTATCTTTGATGAATCCATTATTTCATAAGTTGATCTGTTCTTGATGATACCATCTTGATGTATGCCGGATTCATGCAAGAAACAATTTTCGCCTATCACAGATTTTGTAGGTGCTATTTCCACACCTGTAAGCGACGTTACAAGTTTTGATGTCTTGTATATCTGTCTTGTGTTGATATTTGTGCTTATACCATACATATCGCTTCTGGTATCTATCGCCATTACAGCCTCTTCAAGCGCTGTATTTCCGGCTCTTTCGCCAAGTCCGTTAATCGTACATTCTATCTGTCTTACCCCTGCCATTACTCCTGAAAGTGCATTTGCTGTAGCAAGTCCCAAATCATCATGGCAATGTGCCGATATTGTCACATTTTCGACACCCTTGGTATTTTTCTTGATGTATGAGATAAATTCATAATATTCCATCGGCTGAATAAATCCTACAGTATCAGGTACGTTGATAGTAGTAGCTCCTGAACTTATCGCCACCTTATATACTTGGCAAAGATAATCTTTGTCTGTTCTTGTAGCATCTTCCGCTGAAAATTGAATGTCATCGACGAATGTTTTAGCATAAGATACCAATTCTCTCGTTCTGTCTATTACTTGCTGTCTTGTCATCTTGAGTTTATGCTTAAGATGTATATCACTTGTAGCCAAAAATACGTGTATCCTCGGATGTTTCGCATACTTTAAAGCTTCTGCCGCTCTTTGTATGTCTTCCTTTACCAATCTTGACAAGGCACACACTATAGGTTTTTCCACAACTTGAGCCACTGCACGCACACCTTCAAAATCTCCCACGCTTGATGCCGGAAATCCTGCCTCTATAATGTCTACACCCAATTTTTCTAATTGTTTTGCAATCATAATCTTATCTTCTTTATTCAAATTAACTCTTGGAGTCTGCTCTCCATCCCTAAGTGTAGTGTCAAAAATCTTAACTTTTTCCATAATTTTCTCCTATCCTTTATATTTTGTAAATTTTCATTTTAAAATTTTTTTTCAAAATAAATACAAGATTTAAAAATAATATGAATTTTTAATGATTTTCAGCATTAAGTTTTATAGCGATATCAGATAAAATTATAAATATTATTGTTTTTAATCATTCATCCGACAATCAATATTAAAAATCTGTTAAATAGTAATTAAAATACATCATAATTACTCATAACAATATAAATTGAAAAAATTTTCAAGGTATGTCATCATAAATGTTGATTAATATAAAATAAAAACTAAAAATTTTCCAGTCAATTAAATAAATATCAGTATAATTAATTTAAAGCAGCACTAAAATAAAAAAACCGTCTGATTTAAGCTTTTAAGCCTATATCAAACGGTTTAGATACTCCACTTGGTATAAGCCCTATCACAAACAGGGCCTATACCAATTATCAAAAAATGATTTGGCACAGTCCCTCAACTAAGTAAGAGTATATTCAATTGTCTTGAGTTAGAAATTGACCAATTCATTTTATAATTCCTTTCTTGTACCTGACTTTACATCCAACAAAATATCAGCTACATTCAATAATAACAAAACAATAAATTTAAAATTAAAATCAAAAAATGTACTTTATTCACATACAACATTGTCTTTTTAATTTCGCTAATTATATACCGTCATAATTTTTTTGTCAACAAAAATTTTAAAAAATACTACACTTTATTTTACAATTTATAAAAATATAACACTTGTACTAAAATACATTTAAATTCAGACTTACTTAAATATATAAAAAATATCTCTTTTTAATTTGATATAAGTATATCTTCTATCTCTACGAGTTTTATTTTTATGTCTGTTCCTCCTGTATATCCGCCAAGTTTTTTATCTTTTCTTATTATCCTGTGGCATGGTACTATTATAGGAAGAGGGTTTTTTCCTACTGCATTTCCTATAGCCCTGTCAGATTTAGGATTTCCTATTGCTTTAGCTATGTCATTGTAGCTTATATGCTCTCCATATTTAACTTTCTCTACTTCTTTTAAGACTTTCATTTGAAATTCTGTAAGATTTTTTAATTTATATTTTGTTTTAAACTCTTTTAATTCTCCAGCAAAATATTTATCAAGTTCTTTTTTCAGTACGCATATAGCTTCGCTTTCTTCATAGTTAAAATCATAATTTATTTTATCAAACTCTATACTTACTATATAAGAATCTTCATCTACAATCGTAACATATCTGTTTATATCATTAAAATAATATATATAAAATTTTTTCATAAAAACCCCTCTCATTAGAGATATAGTAAATAAAATTTAAATATATTTTTATACTGCCATGTGCAGTTAAAATAAATTATAATCACACTTATTATAAAACTTGTCATGCTTTACATTCACACATTAAGCGGTATCAATTCAAGCATAATTATCTCTCATAACAAAACAGTTATTAAAAGTTTATTATAACACTATTTTGAATTAGGGTTTATGTTCAAGTACATATCTCCTTTTGATACCGTAATAAAGACATGATTATCTCTTAAATATTTTCTCACAGCATTCAATTTTTTACGTTGAAGTGCTATAAAAAGCACCAATCTCTTTGAATTTTCTCTACCTTGTCCTTCCATAGACGTAACCATTATGTTCATATTTCTAAGTTCAGTTATAATATGCTTGTCTTTTTCATCTATAACGCCTTGTATAATAACATTTCCTGAAGCTATTTTTTCTTCAAGCAATATACCTACACATACACCGCAACCATAGGCAATTGCATATATAAGAAGGTTCATAGGATTGCTTAACTTGCTCATAACTATATTAAGGCAAGTAACCCAAGTAGCAGTTTGAGCAAATCCCATAATCGGAGCCAATTTTTTGTTTCCTTGACTCATAAACATAGTAGTAAGTGTACTTAGTGTAGTATCAACTATTCTTAATGAAAATATCACTAAAAATGTTAACAAAACTTCCTTATCCATTTTCTTCTCCTAATTTTAATTTTTTTATTTATATAATTAACATTTAAAAAGCTAAATCATATGTTTTAAAAAATATATAATAAATCTTATAAAAAATTAATTTTTTATACTAAACATTATTACAGAATATAAAATTTCTACTTTATTATACACCTATTATTTGAGTAAATATAATTTTTTAATTAATTATTAATAAACTTTAATTAGTGTTAACTATATTTTTGATTTTAATAATGCAATTTTATAAAACCATGATTTATAATATAACCTTAATATATTAATTGCAAATAAAAACTTTATTTTACAGGATCTAAAACTTTCTCAATTTTTTGTAATACAAAATCACTAATAACTGCCATAAATGCTGTAGGTATAGCACCAGCTAATATTATTGCCGAACCGTCTGTAACATTTATGCCTCTCGTTATTATATCTCCCAAGCCTCCTGCACCTATAAAAGTTCCTATTGCAGTTATACCTATCGCCATTACAAGCGCATTTCTTACACCAGCCATAATTATGGATATGGACAAAGGTAATTCTATTTTAAATATTATCTGTTTTTTCGTCATTCCCATAGCTTTTGCCACATCTATCAGATTATCGTCAACATTTTTTACTCCTGTATATGTGTTTTTTATTATAGGAAGTAATGAATATAAAAACACCGCCATTATAACCGTATTCACACCCAATCCCATAACTATCATAAGTATACTCACCATTGCAAGAGAAGGAATGGTTTGAAGTATATTGGCTAATGATATTACTATATCCGCCATTTTATATCTTCTCGATATAAAAAAACCTATAGGTATTGCTACTATACTTGCAAATAATACACCATATACCGATATTAAAAAATGCCTTACAAATTGACCGAATACATAATCTCCATTAGTTGCAAAATATGAAATGAATTGATTAATCATGCCTATCCTCCATTTCTACATAAATATACCCACGTTCAATTTATATAAATACATTATACTGATATTTATTTGAAAAATCGATATGGTTATTATCTATAAAAATATATAATAATTGTCCACCGTTTTATTAAATAACAGTATTAATAAATTTAAAATATTTTATGCAAATACTTTCTATTCAAAATAATTATTTTCTTCTAAAAACATCTTTGCGACATTTTGAGGTTCAATTAAATCTTCATCTGACATTTTATTCAATCTTTGCATATCTTCACTGCTTATTTTACCAACCAATTTTGACAACACTTCGTCTAAAACAGGATATCTCTCCAATATATCATATGATGCTACCGGACAAGCATCGTATGCAGGAAATACTTTTAAATCATCTTCCAATATTATCAAATCATACGAATTTATCCTACCATCCGTAGAATATCCCAAAACTATATCCATTTCTGAATTTTTCACTGCATCATATACCAGTCCTATTTCCATAGGATATACCTTTTTGAAGTCAAAACCGTATTTTTCTTTGAAAGCTTCATATCCATCACCTTTTCTTCTTATCCAAGATGTATCAACCCCTGCTCTCAAATTAGGAGCCAAATTTTTTAAATCTGATATTTTTTTTAAATTATTCTTTTCAGCAAAATCTTTTCTTACCATAAAGGCATATGTATTTTCAAATCCGTACGAATCGTACCACTTCATATTATATTTTTCTTTATATCCTTTTTGTACCAACTCCAAGGCTTTTTTTGTGTCGGTTTGAGGTTCTAAGCCAAGTTCTCCTGTAAGTGATGTTCCTGTATACATAGCTCCGGACACATTGCATATATTTCTTGTAAATGTCTGAACTATAAGTACAGTTGAACCCAAATTATTTATTATCTGCACATCTTCTTTAGGCATATAATGTTTTATCATCTGTTTTTGTATCTCTGACAAAATTTGTCTTTCTGATGTATTACCTCCTGCTATAACTATACCTCCACCTGAGCCGGATTTTCCCAAAAACGGTAACGAACAACCTGTAAATAATACAATAAGTGTAATGCTGAAAATTATTTTTACTATTTTTTTCACCATATTTACCCCTCCTGCAAAGATGATGTTTTAGGCATAACTTTTTTCTCTATTTTTCCGAGTAAATAATCGCTTAATAAAGCAATTAGAGTCACAGGTATAGTCCCAAGTAAAATAGAATTTGTATCGAATGTGTTAAGCCCTGAAAATATAAAATCTCCAAGCCCTCCGGCTCCTATATAAGATGCTATGGTAGTCCATGATACTACATATATTGCTGACAGTCTTATACCTGCCATTATCACAGGTGCACTGAGAGGAAGTTGTATTTTCATAATTATTTCATTCCTTGTCATTCCCATACCTTTACCTGCATCTATCAATGACAAATCCACGCTGTTCATACCTATGGTAGTATTTCTGAGTATAGGAAGTAAAGAATATATAAAAAGTGCAATTATTGCCGGGAGAGTTCCTATTCCTATAAAAGGAACCATTATAGATAATAAAGCCAATGAGGGTATGGTTTGAAATATTGATGCTACAGCTATAAATACGTTGGATATTTTTTTATTTTTTGTAATTACTATTCCAAGCGGTACTGCAACTATAATACCCAGTATCAATGCAACAGAAGATATAAAAATATGTTCTCCTATTTTAATAAAGAGCTGATTAAAATTTTCTTTTAAAAAAATAAACATAACTACACCTCTTTCATATCAGATGTAACTATTATATCATTATCATTTTTTTCAGGAGTATAATCTCCTAAAAAGCCTTTATATATTATATCCATAACAGATGCTCTTGTTACAAGCCCTATGAGATGCATTTCCTCATCTACAATAGGTAAGTTTCTATAACCTAATTTATTTATATAAAATATAGCGTCCCTAAGCGGTGTTTTTCTGTTTATTGCATTCGCCGGCAATTTATAATCTTCAATCTTACTGCTTTCCCTGTTAGATGAGCGTATATCAAATACGTCTGCCATACCTATCAATACATTTTCATCATCTACTAAAAATAAACTGTCTACTCTTGAATTGTGCATTATCTCCATAGCTTCATGAGTAGTTTTTTTGTAATTTATGCTCTTAGGATTTCTTATCATAACTTCTTCCACAGGCAGATAATCAAATTTTGCGTGATCAAGCCTTTTTTCTCCAAGCAAATTTTTTACAAAATCATTTGCAGGTGATTTTAATATATTTTGAGGTGTATCATACTGTATAACTTGTCCGTTATCCATTATTGCAATTTTATCAGCAAGCAAAAGTGCCTCATCCATATCATGAGTTACAAATATAAAAGTTTTTCCAAGCTCTACTTGAAGATTTTTCACAAGTGTTTGCAAATTTTCTCTTGTTATAGGATCTAATGCCCCAAACGGTTCATCCATCAATATAATATTCTGATTTGCAGATAATGCTCTTATTACCCCTATTCTTTGTTGCTGTCCTCCTGATAACTCTTTAGGGTATCTGTCAAGATACTCTACCGGTAAATCTACTTTTTTTATGAGATTTTCCGCTATCTCTCTTAATTTATTTTCCGGCATTTTCAAAAGTCTGGGAACCATAACTATATTTTCAAATATATTCATATGTGGCATAAGACCGATTTGCTGTATAACATAACCTATACTTCTTCTAAGTGCAACATCATTCATATTTTTAATATCTTTACCATCTATCAGTATATTTCCACTACTTGGCTCTATCATCTTATTTATCATTCTCATACAAGTAGTCTTTCCACTTCCACTGGTGCCTATAAAAACTATGAACTGCCCCTCTTCTATCTTAAGATTAACATTATGAACAGCAACCTTACCCCCCAAATATACCTTAGATACAGATTTGAATTCTATCATATCGTCAACTCCTTGTTCAAAAATATAAACAAAAATGATTTTAATGCAATTATAATTATATAATTTCGGTTTAACGTTTGCATAATATATGTAATTGAGATTATATTAAAAAAATAATTTTATATGTTATCTGTTTTTAAGCACAGATATTAAATTTATATATACCCTATTTATTGAATAATTAATCATATACTCTTATGTAAATTACTCATCATATGGTTATTTAAGCTAAAGCTGTTTTACGATAATATATTAACATTTCTTTCTTAAAATATACTTAATGCCATTTTTTTACAATTCGTATAATACTAATATCCTATATAGAAAGCTATAAAAAAATATATTTTACTAATATTAATTTAATAGCTAAGTAATATTAAGTATAATTAAAATGAATAAGCGTATATAAATTAAAAAGATATTAGTATAAAATCAAATTTTGGAGTGTACACACTTTTTTGTACAGCGATTCCTTTTTATGTTTATGCTAATACTAATAACAAATTAAATAGTAGAGATAATCCATTCTCTATGAGTGACATTTTTTACAATATCTTTAGTTAATAAATTTATGGTGCTATCTACTACATCCTTCAATATTTCTATTGATTTTTAGTATAAAACTATACTTGAGAATGTGAAAAATTTTTATTACATAAAAAAGAATACTGTATTTCAAGTATTCTTTTTGGCATTTTTAATATTTTTCTTATCTATATACATATTTTTATCTGCATCTTCCAATATGTCATCAAGTTCATAATTTGAATTATGCTTATATATGCTCTTGCCGAAAGCAAAGCTTATTTTGATTTGTTTGTTTATCCCTTTTACAAAATACTCTTTATTTTTAATTTCTTCTAAGTATTCATCATCTATATCGTTATAAGATATTATCACAAACTCATCTCCGCCAAGTCTGTATATAGAATCTTTCGCAAAATTTTCTTTTAAATATCGAGCTGCAGATATTATTGCAGCATCTCCATATGAATGTCCATAGGTATCGTTAATTTCTTTTAAATCATTCAAGTCTGATGATATTATGGTAACATCATCTCTTCCTTTTTTTATTTCTTCCAATTTCTGTTCAAATGAATATCTATTCCCTAATTTTGTAAGTGCATCAGTAAGCATTAATCTTTCATATGTTCTTGTATTTAAACTTTCTTTTTGCATATACATAAATGCGTTTATGGCAAAATACACCTGAATAATCACAAATACAAATAAACTTATAAGCAATATAGGTGATAAAGAATCATAATTTCCTGTCCAATATTCAAAAAGCGAAGATGCAAGCGAAAGAAATATAGGCACACTTGATAAAAGCATACTCATCTTTTCCGGATAATCTTTGCTTGATGAAAAAATAAGCGCCATTAATATCACAAAATATGATATGAATAACACAATATGTGTATATTTTACCATATTATGAAATTCACTTATACCCAATAAGGTTAAGATAAATTGTATTGAGAAGTTAAAAATACACATATATATTGATGCAGTTAAAAACTTGTCGAATCTTCTATCCAATCTTCCTCTAACCAATATCAGCATAGGTATTGAATAATGTGAAAATGACAAAAAATCCAAAAAATATATAGCTTTATAGTATTTTCTGAATAAATAATTGAAAATCTCAAGCTGTGTAGCATAATAAATCGCTATTATCAAGCATAATATCCCTATATCAAATATTCTTTTATTCCTAAACCCTGAACCTCTATCCATAAAATAGAACATTACTATCATAATCGACACTATTATCAGTGTAGCTACTAAAATCACACCAAGTATATCTTTGCTTAATAACACACCGATAAAAAAATACTCACTGTTTGTAATATATATTTTATTTATCTTAAATGATTTTATCTGATCAGTTTTAGGTTTAAATTTTATTAATACATTTTCATCTTTAAAATTATCCGGTAAATTTATAACGTGATAAACACGTCCTCCGCTTCTCGGAATAGAATTATCTGATACTTTATATTCGTATATTTTATTACCATCAATATAACACTCAAATTCTAAAAATCTTGTAAACATAGCAATATTTTGATGTGTTCTATTTATATATTTGCCCACATCTATATAAATGTTAAAAGGATTTGCAGTTTTAACTTTATATGGAAGACTAATCTTTTGAATATTATCATGGTATTCAATTTCAGCGGAACTTGCAATATAGTCAAGATTATACATGTTGTTGTATTTATATTCGTTTTTATTTGATACAAATAAAAGAGATATTATCATCATAAAAGCAGTAAAAATTATAATTTTATAAAGCAGTAACAAAGATTTTCTGATTTTATTTTTTATTTGAGGCTTAAAAAAAGTGTTAATTTTCTTTAAAATTAAAAACACCTCCTGTCAATATAATATCGATTTTGTATATTATAAAATATATAAATTAAATTTACAAGTCTTTTTTACTATTTATTTTTTATTTTATAACATTTAATCCCATAATATTGACGACAAATCAGATATTTTACGTTTATAAATTTACATTTTATTCTATTTTTTTACAAATTATGTGCATTTTTTCCATTTTTATAACATATTTTGTCTTGTTATATAGTATTTTTTTACTATTTTTATTTTCGTAAATTGAAAACCAAACAATTATTTAAGCATTGCTGCCCCTATTATTCCTGCATCATTACCTAATTGAGCTTTGACTATCCTTGCAAAAGGCAGTTTTTTAAATATTATTTTTTCTTGAACTTTTTTATACAACTCATCTATATATAAATTATATGAGTTTGAAACTCCTCCACCAAGAGTTATAAATTCAGGCGCAAATATATTTATCAAGTTCGCAATACCTGTAGATAAATTATCTATAAATCTGTCTATAACTTTTACACATAAATCATCTTTTTCTTCATATCCTTCAAATATTAGCTTTGCTGTTATATCTTCTTTTTTTATACCTTTTAATTTTCCTGAATATTCTTCGTCTTCTACTAATTTTTGAGCGTATTTGATTATAGCAAGCGCTGAACAATAAGTTTCAAAACAACCGTTGTTTCCACAAGAACATTCATAAAAATTATCACCTCTGTTTATAACCATATGACCTATTTCTGAGCCTATTCCATTACTTCCGGAATATTTTTCTCCATTTATTATTATTCCTCCGCCTACACCTGTACCTAATGTGAGCATTATGGCATTTTTAACACCTTTTATACTGCCAAAACTGTGTTCTGCCACACAAGCGACTGTAGCATCATTTTCTACATATATTTTTTGTGAAGGAAAATTATCTCTTAATATCTTACCTAAATCTACATCTACCCAATAAAGATTTGTAGCAAAATATATTTTACCCTTCTCATCTGCAACTCCAGGTATGCCTACACCTATTGTATCTATATCATTTAAGGTTAATTTTGCTTTTTTTACAAGGTTATTTATCATATCTACCATATTTTGAGCAATTTTTTCAAAACCTTTTTCAACTTCTGTAGATATTATAAGAGTTTCTATTATATTGCAATTTTCATCTACTATACCAGATTTTATAGTCATTCCGCCTACATCTATACCTATATTCATCATAAAAATTCAAATATCCTTTCTTTTAAAATTAATAAAAATGATATAATACTTTATCTTTTATCTTAAACAACCAATTATATTTATAAAAAATATTCAAAATTTTTTTATACTAAATCATATTTTTAAATTAAGATATACATTTAAAATTATAAATTAATTATTTTGACTTATTTTCATTTCTTTTTTTCTCTAATGAATTAAGCAATTTTTCATTAAATTCTACGGCAGAGTTGTATCCCATAGCTTTTAATCTGTGATTTCTTGCAGCAAGTTCCAATATTATCCCTATATTTCTTCCCGGTCTTACAGGTATTGTCAATTTTTCTACTTTTGTATTGAGTATCTCGGTAAAATCTTGATCCAATCCTAATCTGTCATAATACTTTCCTTGTTGCCATGTTTCAAGCTCTACTACCATATCTATTTTCTTCGAATTTTTCACTGCACCTATTCCATAGAGAGTTTTTATATCTATGATACCAAGACCTCTTATCTCCATAAAATGTTCTATAGTTTCAAGAGATTTCCCTTGCAAAGTTTCTTCATCTAATTTTATTATTCTTACAGCATCATCTGCAACCAATCTATGATTTTTCTTTATGAGTTCCAATGCTGCTTCACTTTTACCTACTCCACTTTCTCCTGTTATTAACATTCCCACTCCATCTACATCTACAAGGACTCCATGTATTGTGACTTCAGGTGCAAGACGCTCATTAAGATAATACGATATTCTTGACAATGTCTTAGTAGAGCTTTCTCTACTGCCTGCAACTATCCTCGAATTCGCTTTTGCAGAGTCCAATATTTCCGGCAAAACATCTTGTTTCGTTGAAATTACAAGTATAGGAATATCAAATGACATCAGTTTATCCATAGCATTTTTTCTTTGTTCTATGCTTAGGGATTCAAAGTACAGATATTCTGTCTGCCCCATTATCTGCACTCTTTTATACTGAAAATTATCTAAAAAACCGGAGAGTTGTAAGCCTGGTCTGTTTATATCACTTGAATCTATTTTTGTATCAAAATTATCAGGTCTAAATATCGTACTTAATCTTAAATCTTTTATAAGTTCCGATGCAAAGACAAATTTTTTCTTAGACTCCATATATTATCTTTCCTTTTTTATAAAATCAATTTTTCTTAAAATAATCATATACTGCAGTTGCACTTTTTTTATCCATACTTCCAACTTGCAATAATTCTTCGAGTGTTGCTTTTTTTATTTGCTCTATATTATCAAAATGTTTTAATAATGACATTTTTCGCTTGTTTCCTATTCCTTTTATATTATCTAATTGAGAATAGCTTACTTTTTTATCTCTGAGACTTTTGTGGTAATCTATTGCAAATCTGTGAACTTCTTCCTGTATTGATGCTATAAATGTATATAGTTTTGTGTGTTTTTTCAATTCAAATAATTCTTTATCGCTACAAAGCCCCATAGTTTTGTGATTGTCATCTTTATACATCCCAAAGACAGGTATATTTATATTTTCTCTTTCAAAAAGTCTTCGAACTACATTCACCTGACCTTTTCCACCGTCAAGCAGTATCAAGTCCGGCAAATCTTCATGTTTTATTCTCCTTGACAATATTTCTTCCATAGATGCATAGTCATTTGCTCCTTGTACAGTTTTTATCTTGTATCGTCTGTACAGTTTGGGACTTTTTTTGCCATCTATAAATACTACTTGTCCGCCTACACTATCCACTCCTTGTATGTTTGATATGTCGTATGATTCTATTTTGTGTATATCCTTATCTATATCCAACAACACTTTAAGCTCATATGATATATCTTTTGTTTTTTGCTGTTCGCTTTTTTTAACTGCTTCTCGTCTTTTGATAGTTTCTTGTGCATTTTGACATACCAAGTCTATCATATCTTTTTTGTCGCCTTTTTGCGGTACTTTTATTGTAACGTTTTGCTCTTTTTTATTCGTGAGCACCTTGCTAAGTAATTCCATATCTTCAAATTGCTGATTTATATATATTTCCTTAGGTATATAGCCAGTATTTATATAATATTGTTTCAAAAAAGATTGCATTATATCATCTTTTTCTCCGTTATTGTCTTTATCAAAGATAAAATTTTCTGTACCGACTACCTTTCCCCCTCTGACAAAAAACATAAATATACAGGACATTTCTTCATTTTTTTCTATTGCCAAAAAGTCTTTGTCAGTAGTGTTTGAGGTTGAAACTATTTTTTGTTTTTCAAGCATCTCTTTTATTCCTTGTATCTTGTCTCTATATATCATAGCTTTTTCATAATCTTGCTTCATAGATGCTTGATACATTTTATCTTTAAGTGTTTCTACAAGTCTGTCGTTTTTTGACTCCAAAAATTCTATTATTTCATATATCATTTCCATATATTCATCTTTATCAACGGTTCCAAGGCATGGAGCTAAGCAGGTTTTGATATAATAATTGAGACAGGCTCTTTCCTTTTTTTCTATGGATTTTTGTATATTTCTTTTGCAATTTCTTATAGGAAAGGTTGAGTGTATAATCTCTATTATATCATTTACAATAAACGCATTTGAATATGGACCGAAATACTTTGCTCCGTCTTTTTCTATTCTTCTCGTTTTTATAACTCTTGGATAATCTTCCGATATTGTAATTTTTATATATGGATAGGTTTTATCATCTCTTAAAAGTATATTATAAGGCGGTTTATATTCTTTTATCAGATTATTTTCTAATATCAAGGCTTCCATTTCAGAATCTGTAACTATATATTCAAACTCATCTATATGCGACACCATAGCTCTTACTTTAGCTTGCATATTTGTTTGACTTTGAAAATATTGTCTGACTCTATTTTTAAGTGATACAGCTTTTCCTACATATATTATCTTACCTTCTTTATTCTTCATCAAATAAACTCCACTTGATGAAGGAAGTTTTGATATTAATGCTTTAAGTTTATCTGTTATACTATCATCCCCAAATTTTAATTCAACTTTATTCAACATTATACTAATTACAAATAAAATAATAGATAATTTATATAAAAAACATACAAATAGTGTCATATTCTATTAAATTTATACAAAATATTTTTATATCATTCTATTGAATTTTAGTATAAATTAATATATTTTTAATTATATTATAGTATAGTATTAATTCTTATTAAACTAATAATTTCCACTATAGCTACAGTTAACATTTTATCAAATAAAAAAGCAGATTGCAACTATATAATACAATCTGCTTTTTGTTATGTAATTGTTAAAATTTATATCTATAAAATATAACACTAATATTGAAACATCTTGGATACATTTATTATAACCGCAAATATTTTTTCCAATGCTTCTTTATGTTTAGGATTTTTTATATTATCTTTTACATTCTGAATAATGACTTGCTCTCTTTTTATGTCTTGGACCGGCAAATTACGCTCCCTTTTATAATTACCTATGAGTGTTGATAATTCACATCTTTGTTCCAATAATTCTACTATTTTTAAATCTATTTCATTTATTTTATCTCTGTAATTTATAAGCCTATCCATTCTTACACCTCCTTTTATAAGAATAAATAATTTAATCACTACATCATAATTGATTAATAGGTCAATATCACATAGTGTATACAAGCCCTTCTAAATTATCATATTCACTAACTACCAAGTATGATGCGTTTAGTCTGCACATTATCTCCTTTAATATGCAAACTCCTGCAAATATCACATCCGCTCTTTGTGGTTGCAAACCTGTTATCATCTGTTTTTCCCTTAAAGTTTTCTTGCTCAAATCACAAAAAACTCTAAGCAAATCATCATAATATATTTTAGAATTATGCACTCTTTCGCTTGAATATGGCGATAATTCTTGCAACATAGATGAAATAGAAGTAGCTGTTCCACCTATTCCGATAAATTTTCCTATCTTATATGTTTTTAATATATCTATTGTCTTATTTATCGTCATATCTATATAATCGTGTAAGTTTAAAATTTCAAATTCTGTAGGAGGATCCGTTTTTAAAAATTTTTCTGTCATCCTAACAGAACCTATATCTTCACTTTTTGAAAAAATCAACTCTCCCAAATTGTTAGCAAGTATAAATTCTGTAGAACCTCCACCTATGTCTATTGTAAGCGTATAATCTTTTTTATCAAGCAGATTTTTAACACCTAAAAAACCTAAATTAGCCTCCATTTCTCCGCTTATAATCTCCACTTCAATACCGGTTTTTTTCATAGCTTCATTTATAAATTCTTCTCTGTTTATGGAGTCTCTAAGGGCTGATGTACCTATAACTTTTATCTTTTCACAATTTTGTTCTTTTGCCATATTTACAAAATTCTCTAAGGCACTTGTATTTCTGCTTATAGATTCTGCTGATATTCTTTTGTTTGCATCTACATCTTTGCCCATTTTTGTTATTTGCACATACTTTTCTCTATTGCTTATAATATTTTTATCGTAATCTGCAATCAGTAATCTCATAGAATTTGTACCTATGTCAACAGTAGCTACTTTCATAAAACCCCCTTTTAATTAGTTTTTTCTTTGTTACTTTTACTTGTATCCACATATACTTTTTCGTTAGGTTTTACCATTTTCAGTTTCTCTCTGGCTTGTTTTTCTATAAATTCATGACTGTCCACCATTTTTAGCTCTTTTTTTAACTCTTTAAGCTCTTCTTCTTTTTCTTTATACTCGTACTCTACATCTTTATATATTGAGTTCAATGCCGAAATCTCACGTTTCTGATTATATATGGTAATCAACAACGAAAAAATACAAACAGCTATTATCCCTTTTACAAGCAACATCGAATAATCTTTATCAGGTTTCTTATCATTTCTCTCTTTTTTTTCATCTGAATTTTTGCTCATACTTTTTACATCATTTTTGTAACTTGGCGTTTTCATCCCTCTATTACCTCGTACATCAAAGATGCTTCTTCTTTTTTCAAATGTTCTTTTATATCTACAACTTTAACTTTATATGAGCTCTGAGGAAACTGTACCTGTATTATATCGCCTATTTTTATCTGAGTTGACGGTTTTGCCACTTTTCCGTTTACACTGACTATTCCGTTACTTGACGCATCTTTAGCAACTGTTCTTCGTTTTATAATTCTTGTAAGCTTTAAATATTTATCCAATCTCATAGCAACCTCGATTTTTTATTACAAATAGCAGTATTTTTATATTATATTTATATTTTTTATAATTTTACTCTTCATCATAATCAAAGTTAAATGAAGTATTAATGATAAAATGTATATTTCTATAAATTTTAATACTAATCCATAATAGAATATATAGATGGTTTATGTGAGAAATCTATAAATAGTGTTATATTTTTATTAAATTTACACAATGCTATTTTTCTATAATTCTATTGAATTTTAGTATAAGATATTTTTTGTAAATTAGACTTATTCGATAACATTATAAAAAGTTGATAAAATATATTGCTATTTTAATAATAAAAGAATTTTTTATTTTTTTCTTCAAACAAAGTTATTTACAACTATATACTATAAGTAATCGAACAAGTCTATTAAAGATTTTACAAAAATGATATAATTATTTTATTTCAAATATTTTTTCAGCTATTTGTATCGCATTTGATGCGGCACCTTTTCTTATATTATCTGCTACATCCCACAAATTTATTCCGTTTTCTGTAGAAAAATCTCTTCTTATTCTGCCTATATACACTTCATCTGTACCTGTTGCGTTTATAGCCATAGGATATTGGTTATTTTTCACATCATCCACTATTACTAAGTTCTCTACCTTTGACAACTCATCATATATATCTTTCATCTCAAACGGCTTTTCAAACTCTATGTTTATGCTGACACTATGTGAATTCATTACAGGCACTCTTACTGTTGTAGCAGTTATTTTCAAATCATCTCTGTCAAGTATTTTTCTTGTTTCATTGATCATTTTTTCTTCTTCTCTTGTATATCCGTTATCCAAAAATTCATCTATATGAGGCAGACAGTTGTTAAAAATTGGATGAGGATAATTTGTAGGAGGATTTCCTTTCATTCCTTCTTCCAAATCTTTTATTCCTTTAAATCCTGAACCTGATACCGCCTGATATGTTGAATATACTATTCTTTTTATCTTAAATCTTTCATCCAATACTTTTAAAGGCATAACCGATTGTATTGTTGAGCAATTCGGATTTGCTATTATTTTAGAATCGTATTTTTTTATATCTTCAAAATTTACTTCCGGTACTATAAGCGGAACATTTTTATCCATTCTCCATTGACTTGAATTATCCACAACAATTATACCTTTACTTGCAGCTATTGGTGCAAATTTTTTACTTGTAGAACCTCCTGCAGAAAAAAGTGCCAAGTCCAAATCTCTATCAAAAGAATTTTCTCTAAGTTCTTCAACCTCATACTCTTTGCCACCGAATTCTATCTTTTTGCCTGCTGATTTTGCAGAAGCAAAGAAATATATATTATTTATAGGAAACTTTCTTTCCTGTAAAACTTCTATAAAAGTACTCCCAACTCTACCTGTTGCACCTACAACAGCTATATTTAAAGCCTTTGACATATTAATTTCTCCTTTACTAAATATGATTTTGTTTTATACATTCAAACAAATTATTTTTATATTACAAACTGCTCTGTTTTAAGTTAATTATGCTTAAAATTATTTTATTATATATTATATTTTTTCAGCATTAAAATTACAATAAAATATATTGTAAAATTTTTTAAAATAAATTTACAAAAAAACTACGAGCATAAATAAACCCGTAGCAATAAATATATGATAATATATTTCTATTTTAAATTTTATATGAAACTACATTCTGAATTTAGGGTTTTTACTTACTGCTTTCGCATTCATCATTTGGAATTTAGCTTCTTGGAATTCTAATATATTAAAAGATTTTTCTTCATATACGACAACATAGTTTGCACCTAACTTCATCTCCGGTTTTTGGAATGAATAGAATTTTTTCGATACTTTTCCGTTTTTAATTATTATAGAATATTTTCCTATTTTCCTCTTAGGCGGAGTTATTGTCAACACTTTTCCATCAAAATATAATTTTTTTCTTTTATAAGAGATATACAACCTTATAAGTAAAGCTGCAACTCCTCCGGCAATAATTATAAAAGGTATTTTTAAAAATATATTTTTTATATAAAATGCTAAAAATATACTAAGCAGCATTATAGCGACCATAATACCTATTCTTATAATAGCTTTTTTTCTTAAATCGTTCAAATATTACACCTGCTTTCAATATTAATTGATGACATTATATATTATGCCTTAGTTTACAAGTATAATATATTTTTATAATTTATGCAATAAAATAATACTAAAATTTTAGTTTTAAAATACCGTATATGGGTATTATAGAAATAGGTGATGATATGAATATAATACATTGATTGAATTGCTTCAAGTGCCTTCAACTTTTGTTTTAATATTCAATCTTCATATAAGTATTTTTCTTATCATCACTTATATTTTTATTTTTTATAGTCAGTTTTTAAATAACAAGTTTTCATATATTGTTATTTTTTTATTTTCAATAATTATTTATACTTAAATCAATAAACTACATATTCAATTATTTATAACAAGTGGTAAATTATATAAATTTATTCTCATTTAAAAAAGATAATCTGTTTATACATATTCTAAATCAAATTTGCTAATAAAAAGCTGTATTTGTAAAATTAAAATGTTTCTTAATGATTATCTTAAAACAGAATAATTATACTATTTATATTATAAAATTATATGTGTTTTTTATAGCATTAACTGACTAAAAAATTTATCATAATAGTTTTTAAAAACAGGAGCAATCACTATGAAACAAAAATATGATGTAAAAGGAATGACTTGCAGTGCTTGTCAAAGTGCAGTTTATAGAGCAGTATCAAAAATTGATTCTGTATCAGATGTAAATGTAAACCTTATGACTAATACTATGAGTGTAGTATATGATGAAACTAAATTAAATGACAACGATATAATACAAGTTGTTAAAAATGCCGGATATGACGCTTCTTTACAAAACGCAAAAGCAGAAACCAAAAACTCTACATCTGATGTATGGGAAGAACAGTTAAAATCTATGAAATTAAGGTTAAAAATAAGCATTCCTCTTACAATACTTCTTATGTATATTTCTATGGGACATATGATAAATATGCCGTTACCTGATTTTTTAACAGATACAAAAGGAGCTGTAAATTTTGCATTTACGCAATTTTTAATAGCTCTACCTGTAGTGATTATAAACGGTTCATATTTTACAAAAGGCTTTAAAACTTTAATTAAGCGTTCTCCTAATATGGACTCTTTGATAGCCGTAGGCTCATCTTCTTCCATGATTTACGGTATATTTGCAATATATAAGATGTCCTACTCTCTCGGAATAGGAGATTTAAATACTTTACATCATTATCATCACAATCTTTATTTTGAGTCTGCTGTTATGATACTTACGCTTATTACTCTCGGAAAATATTTTGAAACTAAATCCAAGCGTAAAACTAACGAAGCTATAACTTCTCTATTAGATTTAAGACCGCAATTTGCACATTTAGTAAGTGATGATACAATAAAGGATGTGTCAGTAGATGATGTAGTTGTTGGTAATATTTTACAAATAAAATCAGGTGAAAGCATACCTGTTGACGGAATAATAATATCAGGTAATGCAAATATAGATGAATCGGCTATAACAGGTGAAAGCATACCTGTTGAAAAAAGTATAGGCGATAAAGTAATAGGTGCAACAATAAATAAATCAGGTGCATTTGAAATAAAAGTGATAAGTACAGGTTCTGATACTGTACTGTCCAAAATAATTGAACTCGTAAAAGATGCTAACGCTACAAAAGCGCCTATTGAATCCATGGCTGATAAAATAGCAGGAGTATTCGTTCCAATTGTGATGTTACTTGCTGTTTTAACTTTTATAGTATGGAAAGCTTTAGGATACGATTTTGAATTTGCTCTTAATCTCGCAATATCTGTACTCGTTATATCCTGCCCTTGTGCTCTCGGACTTGCAACTCCTGTTGCAATAATGGTAGGTAGCGGTAAAGGCGCTCAAAACGGTCTGTTGTTTAAAAATGCCGAATCACTTGAACTGATGCAAGGTCTTGACACAATAGTTTTTGACAAAACAGGTACACTTACTCAAGGTAATCCGGCTGTTACTGATATTATACTTTTACAAGATTTTGATGAAAAAGAGTTTTTAACTCTTGCCTTATCATTGGAAAGTAATTCACAACAACCTCTTGCTCAAGCAATAGTTAATTATAGTAAAAATTTTTCATCAAATAAAAAAGTATCATCCTTTGAAGAAATTTCCGGCAGAGGTGTAAAAGGAATCATAGATGAAAAATCAATAATAGCCGGCAATATTCAATTTATGAATGAAAATAATATAGATACGGATTTCTTCACAAAATATTCCGCTCAGTTACAAGAGCAAGGAAAAACACCTGTATTTTTTGCAATAGATAATAAACCTGCAAGTATAATAGCAATTGCAGACATAATAAAAAACACGAGCAAATCAGCAATAGATGAATTAAAATCGTTAAACATAAAAACTGTTATGCTCACAGGCGATAATAAAAAAACTGCAAATTATATAGCAGAAAATTTAGGTATTGATGAATGCTACAGTGAAGTAATGCCTAATCAAAAAGATGAGATAATAACAAATCTTAAAAATCAAGGAAAAACTGTAGGGATGGTCGGTGATGGAATAAATGACTCTCCTGCACTTGCAAGAGCCGATGTAGGTATCGCAGTAGGTGCAGGTACAGATATAGCAATAGAATCAGCCGATGTTGTGCTTATGAAAAGCGATCTGCAAGATGTTGTTACAGCGATTAAACTAAGCAAACAAACACTTAAAAACATAAAAGAAAATCTATTTTGGGCATTTTTCTATAACATACTTTGTATACCTTTAGCTATGGGAATATTTTATCCGGCATTCAAGTTGAGCTTAAACCCTATGATAGGCTCATTAGCTATGAGTTTTTCATCTGTATTTGTCGTATCTAATGCACTTAGATTAAGAAACTTCAAAGCAGATAAAAAAGTGGAGTATGTAAAAGAACAGATTTCTTTAGATGTAAATGTAATATTGATTAATAATAATAAAATTTCAGAAAGATATACTGTAAAAGGAACAGAAAAAATAAATAATGCTGATAATTCAGCTGAAAATATAATTAATACATCAAAAAGCGAGGTAAACAAAATGAAAAAAATAATGTATATTGAAGGTATGACTTGTAAGCACTGTAAAGCAAGAGTTGAAAAAGTATTAAACGAATTAAACGGAGTAACTGCCACCGTAAATCTTGAGGAAAAGACAGCAGTGTTGGAAATGGAAGATAATATAGACAATGACATCCTAAAAAATACAGTTGAAGATGCCGGATATGACGTCAAAAATATTGAATAGTATGTGGTGATAAAATGCAAGCCGACTATAAAAAAATACGAAAAAAACTAAATATAGCTATGGGACAATTAGAAGGTGTTTCAAGAATGGTAGATAAAGACAGATACTGTATTGATATATCAATACAGTTAATGGCAGTGACATCAGCCCTAAAATCTATAAACAAAGATATATTACAAGCACATTTAAATGGCTGTGTAACAAATGCCATAGAGACAGGCAACAAAGAAAACATAGACGAAAAATTAGGTGAAATTGTAAAAATAATAAGCGGTCTTCAATAAATATATTTAAATTTATACAAAAATTCTCTTTATTTTATACACTATATGTGGTATAGTAATAGAGAATTTTTTTATTTTTATACAATATATAGATTTTAGGAGAATAATTTTGAAAATAATTAAACGCAGTAGCGAACAAGTAGATTTCGATATAAAAAAAATCGAAATTGCAATAAAAAAAGCATTTATAAGCGTAGGAATTGAGATAGATTACGAAGAACTTTCAAATATCGCTGCAATAGTTGAAAGTAAAATAATAAATACATTTCCAAAAGACCACATTGTAACAGTAGAAGAAGTACAAGATTTGGTAGAAATAACTCTCATAGAAAAAGGTTATTATGCCGTAGTGAAATCGTATATATTATATAGAGCATCTCATCATACGATGCGAAAAACAATTGAAGACTTCTCAATTTATTTTAAAGATAAAGATATATTGAAAACCATGAAAAAAATACAGGAAGATTTCAAAGAAGATTATTATAATCTATCATTTCTATATGGAAAATTCTCATCATTTGCAAAAAATAATATGAATGAAGATGACTACTTATCCATACTTATAAAAGCCTCAAGTGAACTGACATCTAAAGAAGCCCCAAAATGGGAATTTATAGCCGGCAGATTTTTAGCTTTACAAATAAATACATCCATAAAAAGAGAAACAGAAAAACTCGAAATTTACAGCTTTAAAGACAAAATTAAATATCTGTCAAGCAAAAATCTATACGGTTCATATATTTTAGAAAATTACACGGATAGTGATATTGACACACTTGAAAAATATCTTGATTATGATAGAAACAATCTCTTTAACTACAGCGGTTTAGAGCTTTTATCAAAAAGATATCTTATAAAAAATACAGACGGAGTTCTCCTTGAAAATATGCAGGAGATGTTTATGGGAATAGCTATGCATCTTGCTATACCTGAAAAAGAAAATAAAATTTACTGGGCTAAAAAAATATATGATATGCTGAGCAAGCTTAAAGTTACAATGGCTACACCTACCATATCAAATGCTCGCAAGCCGTTTCATCAATTATCTTCATGCTTTATAGATACTGTGCCTGACAGTTTAGACGGAATTTATCGTTCTATAACGAATTTTGCACAAGTCTCAAAACATGGTGGAGGAATGGGATTATATTTCGGCAAAGTGCGTGCTATGGGTTCAGATATAAGAGGCTTTAAAGGAATAGCAGGCGGTGTTTCAAGATGGATAAAATTAGCTAACGATACAGCCGTAGCAGTGGACCAATTAGGCGTAAGACAAGGTGCTTGCAGTGTATATCTTGATATATGGCATAAGGATATACCTGAATTTTTACAATTAAAAACAAATAATGGCGATGACAGAATGAAAGCTCATGATGTATTTCCGGGAATATGCGTTCCAAATTATTTTTGGAAACAAGCCAAAGAAAATATAAATTCAAATTGGTATATGATGTGCCCTCATGAAATAAGAGATGCAAAAGGCTATGATCTTGAAGATTATTTTGGAGATGAATGGACAAAAAAATATCTTGAATGTATAGATGACAGCAGAATAGAAAAAAGAGTAATATCTGTAAAAGATATGGTAAGACTAATAATAAAATCTTCTGTAGAAACAGGCACTCCATTCATATTCAACAGAGATATAGTAAATAAATACAACCCTAACTCCCACAAAGGCAATATTTATTGTTCCAATCTATGTACTGAAATTGCACAAAATATGAGTCCTATAGAAAGCATAGATACGACAATACAAATTATTGACGGTGAAGAAATAGTCGTAGAAACAACAAAACCCGGAGATTTTGTTGTTTGCAATTTGGCATCTCTCGTATTAGGCAATATTGACGTAAATGACAAAGATGAACTGCAAGATGTAATAAAAACAGTTATACGAGCACTTGATAATGTAATAGATTTAAACTACTATCCGCTTTCTTACACACAAATAACAAACAAAAAATATCGTGCGATAGGATTGGGTACAAGCGGATACCATCACACACTTGTGAAAAATGATATAAGTTTTCAAAGCGATGAGCATCTGAAATTTGTAGATGAACTGTATGAAAATATAAACTATTTTGCAATAAAAGCCAGCAACGAGCTTGCTATTGAAAAGGGTAAATATTCTTTCTTTGAAGGTTCCGACTGGCAAAATGGAAACTATTTTGAAAAAAGAAATTATAATTCCACAAGATGGCTTGAGCTGAAAAAACAAGTAGCTGAAAACGGACTAAGAAACGGATATATAATGGCTATAGCACCTACAGGCTCCACATCAATAATAGCCGGAACAACAGCAGCTGTAGATCCTGTTATGAAAAGATATTATCTTGAGGAGAAAAAAGGTCAGATTGTTCCAAGAGTAGCCCCATCTCTAACACCAAAAACTTTTTGGCTATATGAAAACGCACACGAAATAAATCAAAACTGGGTAATAAAATCTGCAGGCATAAGACAAAGGCATATAGATCAATCACAGTCTGTAAACCTATATATAACAACCGATTACAGTATGAGTATGATTTTAAACTTGTATATAAAAGCGTATGAAGAAGAAGTAAAAACACTGTATTATGTGAGAAGCAAATCACTTGAAGTAGAAGATTGCGACAGTTGCAGTGCATAAAAAACCAAAAACGGCTATTATCAATAAAGTTTTGATAATAGCCGTAATTTTATTTATTATTTAATAAATCTTTAAGTTTATCTTTGTCAATAGATATATTTTGGGTAGCCATCTTGTTTTCAAGTGTTGCCTCTTCAACTACCTCTTTTCTAAGTATAGACACTGTCTTCGGGGCATCAAGTCCTAATTTTACTCTTCCATCTGATATTTCTGATATTTTTATCTCTATTTTATCTCCGCTATCAGTATTTATGAGAATTGCCTCCCCTACTTTTCTTTTTAAGACAAGCATTATTTCTCCTCCTTGCCAAAGAACTCATATCTTATAGGATATGAATCATCAAGGATTATTTGCATTCCTTTGTTATTTGACTTGTTAAATACTATCGGAGCTTGAAGATTCGTTCTGATTTTAGTTATATCTTCGGGTATAACTACTACCGTCTTTATAACTACATCTTCTTCAGATTTTATATCCAAAGCCTTCAAAACATTATCAGGCACATCAAAGCTATAATCAGAGTTTACTAAAAAAGGATCCATTACCGCAAATGCTACTAATTCATCTATTGCCTGTAAATATTCTACAAATATATCGTCTTCTTTTATTAAAATAAATCTGTTAAGGTCTTCATATCCGAGCATACCGTCTTTTAATGTCAGTATATCTTCATCTTTTACTTCAAGCTCTCCATAATAATTTGTGTTTATTTTCATAACTCCCCCTCATCAAAGTTAGAAGTATATTACATATCCATATTCTCAAAAGGTTTAAGACTTTCATCTATTTGCTTGAATTCCACTTCTAATTCTTTATACATACTTTTTAAGTCTTCTATCATAACTATATCACCAATATGTTTTTCACAATAATTTTGTGCTATTGATAAAGAATGTAGATAACCTTTAAGTTGATCTCTTCTTTGTAATACTTCTTTTATAAGCATTTGTACAGCCTCCTAAAATATAAATTTAATTTATATTAATTATATTATAAACTTTCAGAAATTTCAAACAAAAACTGTTAGCATTATCTCAAAAAATCTACAAGAGACGGTTGTATTATCTTAGCTGTAACTGACAGAGATGCTCTATATACATATTGAGCCACCATCATCTTCATAGAAGTTTCATTATAATCTGTATCTCTTGTATCTGACAATAACTCACTATAATTCAATTTCACATCTTCAGTTCTCTCCAACATGAGATTATACATATTAGTTCTTCCGCCACCAATACCTTGAATCTTTTGAGTATTTTTGGCATGATAATCGACTACATCCAACATCCTTGACAAGCCTTTTGAATTACCTTCATCCATAAATTGCATAAGTCTGTCCATCATTTCAAAAAACGGCATCATTTCACGAGTTGGCTCTTCATATGCAGTTTTATGAGGCATATATCCTACACTTGAATCTATAGAAGACGGTTTTTGATTATCAGATTCCACTGTTACAGAAACATCTTGATTTACAGCAATTTTTACTTTTCCTGCTCCGTCATATGATATATTTATCATCTTTTTATCAAGCGGAGGATTTATCTGTGATAATTTTTCTTCTATTTTAGCTTTTATATCATTAGCTATTTGCTCTTTTATCTCTGCATCTGTATAAACTCCGCTACCGTCAGGTTTTTCTCTTTTATATGTCTTATTTATAGTGAGGTCATTTATTTCTATATTAGGCAATATTTTATTAGTAGTAGCATTTCCGTTCTCATCTTTTTGATATCTCTGTATATTCATTTTAAGATTCATATATACGTGAGTATCATATTTTGAGTATTCTGCCGGATCTGTTCCTGCAGACATCGGATCCGGATTCGGTATATCTATATCCATTGCAGGTTTTGTATCCGGATTCGGTGTTTTTGGAGAATCGTCAAATGTGGTTTGAGTCAATGTTCCCGCAGTATTTGTTATCTCCATTTTCATATTGCCGTCTGTAAGCAACATCAGTTTTCCATTTTTTACTTCCACTTTTATCTTGCTCGTATCAAGCGGAGGTTTATGAGATGCCGCTTTTTCACTTATATTAGCTTGTAAATCTTTAGCTATCTCTTTTAGTATATCATTCGGTGTTTTATTTGTACCGTCATCATTTTTACCTGAATAAGTCTTAACAAGAGATATATTGCCAAGGTCAAATATCTGTGGCGGATAATTAGTATCACCTATCGCCAAATGTCCCGGTGTTCCGGATGTTGGCGGTGTTGCAGGATTTACTCCAGGATTCGATATAAGAACATCTCCGCCTGCTTGACCATAACGTTTATATTCTGTAAGTTTTAAACCAAAATTGAAATTTACAAGAGAGCTTGCTCCTGCAGTCGGTGTAGTTACATTAAAATCAGTTTCATTAATGACAGGATTACTGCTCGGATTTGCATTAGGATTATATGTTTGTGTTGCAGGTGATGTCGCTGATGTTATACTTGCAGCACCTGATGTATTGGTAAGTTTTACTCCATATTCTCTATCTACTATAAGTCTTGGTTGTTTTGTCGCAGGATCAACAGTAACTTTTACAGTATCTGTTGGTAAACCGTTCTTCATAAGCTGAGCATTTATTTGAGTTTGTAAATCAGCTGCTATCAATTTTGCAACTTCTTCATCGGTTTTTCCTGTTTTATCATATTCTTTTGACAGTGTTATGTCTTTAAGTTTTATTGTCGGTGTCTTAGGACTTGTATTTATGATATCTCCATTGGCATCCTTATTATATTCTGTCAATTCCATATCAAAATTAAAATATGCCCTTACAGTATTACCTGTGTAAACTAATTGACCTGATGTAACTCCAAGTTCAGAATTTTTATTTATTGTAGGCTGTGTAGAAGTTTCTTTTGTTTTTTGTATCTCTTTTAAAGCTAATTTATCAGCTTCTATTTTTCCGGCATAATCTTTATCTGTAACCATAGAGATTTTTCCGTCATCATTTACAAATTGTACTGATTGTTCAAGCTCTTTTCTAATTTCTGCTTCTTTAGTAGGATTAGACGGATACATTTCTTTTGCTTTTTTTGCTATTTGTGCTCTGAGTGATTTATTTAAATCTTCAACAATTGCATTTATATCGCCTTTTTTGTAACTTCCGTAAAAGCTTACTTCTCCTAAATCTATTTCATTTCCATCTAAATCAGTAAGTTTTGTTGTTTTTTCGTATTTTTCTTCTACTTTGTCATTTTCTTTGTCTTCTGCTTCCGCACCTGCTTGAGTGTTCAAATTTGCAGTATTTTTATCATAATAATCTTTAGGTTTTTTATATTTTTGTAATTTCACTTTCATTTTAGCGCCTAATACTGACTGCGGTTCATCAGTAAAAGGTATGGCTTCTACAGCTCTTGTTTTAGTAGTGAAATTCTCATTACCGAAAACTTCCACTCCTGTAAAATTGATATCTGTCTTTTGTCCTACACCTATATTGTAGTTTATTTTTTCGTATTTAAGACCTGCTAAATCAAGCTCTTGATTATATTTCCCTTTTTCATCCACAAACTTATGATTAGTTTTATATCCTGAAAACTGATATCTTCCCATATAATCATCATTAGCCAATTCTGTTGCTGCTTTTTTTAATTGTTTTATTTCTTGCATTATTTTTTGCTTGTCTTCTTGAGTTTTCTCTCCTGATGCAGCCTGTACAGTAAGTTCTCTAACTCTTTTTATTATGTCGGACAATGTATTTAATGTAACATCTGTTTTTGATGTCCACGAATGTGCTGCTTGCAAATCCTGTTTATATGTTTCATTTACTCGTAACTCTGTCGTAAGACGCATCGTTCTCGCCACTCTTAAAGGATCGTCCGACGGTCTGTGAAGATTTGTTCTTGAGGACATATCATTGCTGTAATCATTCATTCTCTGCAAATTAAGATTTTGGTCCAATAATGTTCTGGCTATTTGCATCGACTGTGTTATTCTTATCATATGCCTATCCTTTCTACATCTATAATCCTACTCTACCCATTCTGTTTATTATTACATCTATCATTTCATCTATTGTTGTTATCATCCTTGCTGACGCATTATAAGCGTGCTGATATTTAACCATATTTGTAAGTTCTTCATTTTCACTTACTCCTGATACTGACATTCTATTCATATCAGCTTGTAAAGCCAAAGTAGTCTGGCTTGAATATGTGTCCTTCGCCTCTTTTGCATCTACTCCTAACACTGAAGTTATCATGGATTTTATTATATCTTCCGGATTTCCTTTTCCAAGATCCAATGTCTTAAATTTACCGTTTACGTTTTGTTTTATAGTTAATCTTAACTCGCCGTTTCTGATATCATATAAATCCTGAAAGTTTTTAGTATCACTTTCTGATTTGCCTGCACCTATGGCAAGCTTATTTATAGCATTTACTATATCCGGATTTACTGTTATATTTCTTGCATCTATTTGATCTGATGTTCCTGATATTGTGAACAGATCAAGTCCCTTATCTCCGTTAGAATCAACACCTTGTTTGTGTATTCTGTTAGCTTCTCCTGCAAATGATTTTACAAACTCATTTAATGCTCTTACATAATATGGTATACCTTTTATAGTGTTCCCCATAGAAGGATCCCCGAAGCTGTCTCTTTGTTGCAACAATGAACCTAATCTTCCTCCAACTGTATTCATATCCAACTTTCTATGATCAGGCCATGTAAGTTTAGTAACTTTAACATTTTTTAAATCTTCACTTGGAGGTATATTATTTTTTTGAGAAGTTTCATATAAAGGATGATGTTGATTGGACGTAGTCTTTATATCCACTGATTTATCATGATCTACCAACAATGTACCGTCCATTTCGAGTTGAAGTTTTTCTATCTTTTGCCCTGCTTTATTTGTAAAAACTGATTTGTTAATTCTTACATTAGCCATTTCTGAAAGTTCATCTAAAAGTATATTTCTTTTATCTCTGAGGTCATTGGCTTTTCCACCTTCAGATTCAGCTTCCAATATGTTTTTATTAAGTGCAGCTATTTGTTTTGTCTTTGTATTTATTTGTGTTACTAATGAATTTACCTCTTCATCCGTATCTGATATCAACTGCTCAAAACTGTGTATAGCTCTATTTACATATCTTGTAAATGTAAGAGCCGTCTGTATGAAATTGGCTTTTGCAGTAGGGTCATCTGAATGTTTTATAACGTCATCCATGGATTTGAACAGGTCATTTAATGCCTTTGTAACCCCATTGCCGTTAGGTTCTCCAAATATATCTTCAACTTGCTTTAACGATATATTCTTTTCTGACCAATAACCTTTTTTAGTCATTTCGGAACGATATTTTATATCTAACAACTCATCTCTTATTTGTTGTATATGCTGCATTGTTACACCTGTGCCAAGCCATTTCCCGTTATCAACTTTAGTAGGATTTGACGTAACTTGTGTAGCTCTTTGTCTCGTATATCCCGGTGTATTTTCATTAGCTATATTATGACCTATTACATCTAATGCTCGTTGTGCTGCAAACAATCCTGAGATTGCTGTACCGAAACCGGAAAAAGTTGATCTCATAATAAACTCCCTTTATTTTTAATATTTTAATACTTTATGTCAAAATATGAATCTTGTTCAGTATTGCTATATGTTTTTTTATTAAATTTTGTATTTTTATAAGTATTTGGTACTCTATCTCCTCTTATAAGATTATTGGCTATCTCTATCTGCTCTAAAACGAATACAATCATATCTTGGTTTATATTATTTTTTTCTTGCAGTATCTCAAGATTATATTTCAGTTCTTCTGCCAAAAGTGCTAAAGATACTGACATATCAAGCGATAATTCACCTATAACCTGACTTATATGAGTTATTTTTTCATTCTTCTCTTTTTCAAGCTTCTTTATATAAACATCTCTCTTTTTTTCAAGTTGTATAATCTCTCTTGCAAATTGTTCTTCCTTATTTGTCAAATCCATTAAAGAGTCCGTATCATTATTTTTTATAGCATCAAACTTAAAATCTGCCGTCTTTATTAACTCTTTTGTAAGTTCCAATTGTCTTTTAAATGTTTGCAATATATCTTCATATTCTTGATTATTCATAATTACCTCGCAAATTTATAAGTTCGTTACAAAAAATAGCCCTCATTTTTATGGAGAGGGTTATTATATGATGTTTATAATATTAATAATTCACTTCGCCTAACAACATGGCTCTGGCTACTTTTACCGAATCTACCACATATGTTCCATTTTTTATTTCATTTTTTATATGTTCCACTTTTTCTTTTCTTACAGGCTCTACGCTTTTAAGCTTTTCCATAGCAGTTGCAAAATCTTTTCCTGTTTGTGATATTTCTATATCAAAATTTTTATTTATCTCATAATTATTGCTTTTTTTTGTTACCTTTTTGTAGTTGTTATATAATCCGCTCACCGGAGATGTGTTATTTATCTTCATAGCAATTCCTCCTTCATTTATATAATTTATATCGCCATTTTAAGTAAAAACTTAATAATTTTTTATATTATTAATATAAATTTATCTAAATTTTACAATAAAAGCAAAAAATCTATAAGTTAGTATAAATAAAGCTAACTCATAGATTTTTTTAATTAGTCTCTTGAATAATATCCTATCTTTTTATCCATATCTCGTTTCAAATCTTCTCCTGCAAGTTTCAGTTCTTTTGCAAACTCCAATTTCTTGCATGCTTCACATAATCTGCCTGATCTTATTGATTTTCCACAGCTTTTGCATCTTAAAAGATTATTTTCTTCTTCTACAACTTCCAATCTTTCTTCTCTTAACAGCTTGAATATTATTTTTTCATCTACTCCTGTTGCTTCCGAAACATCCTTTATATCTGCTCCCGGATGTGAATATAGATATTCTCTTACTATTTTGAAATCTTCATCTATTTTTTTTTCCATACATCTTTTACAAAGCTTCTCTCCTTGTTTCGATGCAAAACTTCTTCCACATTCAACACAGTTTTTTAATTCCATTTTTCATCAGTCCTTTTAAATTCGTATTTAAATTAATAAATTATGTATTTTTAGCTATCAGAAAAAATATAGATATATTTTTAATAATTTATTAAAAAATTTTTTCAATACAAATACAAAATATCTTCAATTTATAATTTTGTAAACAAACTATTTTATGTTTATGAAATATATTTTATACGTTATTATAAGTAATTGTCAAGCATAATATCAAATTTATTTTAATGACGCTCGTGATAAAAATATGATTTTTATCTTTGTTTTTGCATTTTTATTTTTTATAGATTTGCAAAGATTTAATGCTGTTGCACCTGTAGTTAGTATATCATCGACTATTAACAAGGTCTTACCCGACAACTTTTCATCATATTCGCTTTCAAATGCGTCTTTCATCTCTTCATTTCTCTCTTTCAGATGAAGAGTATACATATCTTTTGTTTCTTTTATTCTTTTTGATACTAATATTTGTGGTTTTTTTGTAAATTTGCTCAAATGTTTTACTATTAAATCCACTTGATTATATCCTCGTTGCATGAGTCTTTTTTTGTGTATTGGAACTGATGATATGAAATCAAAATCTATATTATTTTTACATATAAGATCGTATAATATGCTTGCAAAATATCTTGCCAAATACGTCTTTTGAGAATACTTTATCTTGTGGATGAGATTTTTCATAACTTCATCATATATCGTAGCTATTTTTATGTCATCTATATATTTACTTTTCAACAATTCTATAACTTCTTTATCATAGCTGACATTTTTATCATACAAAAATTTTATATTTTGATAGCACTTATTACACAAAGATAGTGTATTTTGCCTGCTTATCGGTTTATCACAGTTTATACAATATATATTTTTAGGAAATATCAGCTCCATATCTCACCTTTACGATATATTTTTAGTTTTAATATAGATATGTTTCAGTCCAGCATCTTGTAATCTTTAAACATTTTCAACTTCTGCATAAGTGTTGAATTTCGTTCTTCTTCGTATATATTATCTACCATTTTTTTGATATTAGAATTGCTGGATATTATTATGAGCAATTTTTTTGCTCTTGTTATAGCCGTATACAATATCTTTCTTGTCATCAGCATAGGAGCAACGGAATGTATAGGCAATATCACACAGGGATATTCCGAGCCTTGTGATTTATGCACTGTAAGTGCAAAGGAATGTTCCAATTCATCCAATTCATCAAAATCATATGTCGCTTTTTTCCCGTCGTCAAAATTTACTGTTAAAAACTTCTCTCTCAAATTCACACTTTCTATAGTTCCTGTATCTCCGTTAAAAACTCCGCTACCTTCTTCTTTGTCGCTTATCCATTGTTTTTCATAATTATTTTTTATATGTATCACTCTGTCATTTTCTCTATATATTTTAAATTGTGTCTTATATTCGTTTTTTACAGGATCTTTTGGATTTAATGCTTCTTGAAGTAATTTATTCAAATTTTGCGTACCTATTTCTCTTTTTTTCATTGGCGTTATTATTTGAATGTCTTTAGGTGTTATATCATAATACTTGGGTAAACGCTGAGTAATGAGTTCTACTATAAGTTTTTCAATAGAATTTTTATCATTTCTGTTCATTATAAAAAAGTCATTGTCTTTATCATTTGTAAGTGGCATTTTACCTTCATTTATCCTATGCGCATTGACTATTATATGACTTTTCATGGCTTGTCTGAAAATCTTGTTGAGTTTTATACAAGGTATTATTTCGCAGTTTATTATATCTTTCAATACATTACCTGCTCCCACTGAAGGCAACTGGTCTTTATCTCCAACAAGTATCAAATGTGTGCCGTTTTTTATAGCTAATAAAAGACTTTGCATAAGCAATATATCTACCATAGAGGTTTCATCTACTATAATCACATCTGCTTTTATAGGTTCATCTTCATTTTTCAAAAAATGCTCCTGCATATCATCACTGCTGTAATTCATTTCAAGCAATCTGTGTATTGTACTTGCATCTTTATTGGTAGCTTGAGCCATACGTTTTGATGCTTTTCCTGTAGGCGCACACAGTTTTACTTTTTTCCCTATTCTTTCAAATATTTCTATTATAAACGAAAGAGTAGTCGTCTTTCCGGTACCCGGTCCTCCGGTTATTATCAATATATTGTTGTTTACAGCCATTTTTACACTTTTTATCTGTTCCTGCGAAAAATCTATATTGCTGTATTTTATTTGTTCTTGTATCAATTCGTCCAATTTTTTTTCATCTATTTTTTTGTCCTGATATGTGGCAAGTTCTATGAGTTTTGATGCCACAGTAGTTTCTGCAAGTGCATATCTGTATAGAAAAATCTTCATATCATCTTTTTCTATACCATCAATTATTATTTGTTTTTTTGCATATAAATCGTAGGCTATTGATAATATCTCATCTTCATCATCAAAATCTATAAGCTCTTTCATATCACTTTTTAACTTAAAAAACGTAGTGTATGTATGTCCTTCATATGTAGATTGAGTAAGTGAATAAATTATAGCTTGTATCTTTCTTTCGGTGGAATCAAGGGCTACTCCCATTTTTTTTGCAATTTCATCAGCTTTTTTAAATCCAATTCCCTTTATATCATCACAAAGCCTATATGGGTTGTTGGAGAGTATCTTCAGAGTATTTTCATTGTATGTGTTATATATTTTTATGCTTAAAGTCGTGGACAAATCATATTTTGCAAGTTGTATTATTATATTTTTCAACATCATTTTTTCGTTATATGACGTTATTATTTTATCTAATTTTTTACTGCCTATGCCCTCTATTTCGAGCAATCTTTCAGGTGTTTTTTCTATTATATCTAAGGTTTTATCTCCAAAAACCTGCATTATCCGCCTTGCAAATTTTTCTCCTATACCTTCTATTACTCCTGAAGCTAAGAATTCATATATTCCTTGCTCATCGTCAGGTTTTAGTGGAATAAAAGAATTTACTTTGAATTGCTCCCCATATATTCTATGTGTTACATATTCGCCTGTTATTTCTATATTATCTCCAATATCAACAGCAGCAATCGGTCCTGTCACTACAACTTCACTTTTGTCTCCAAGTCTTACAGTTGCAACTGTATATTCACCATCAAATGAAGTATATCTTATATCTACTACCTTTCCGGATATTTTTTCCTCCAACTCATACCCTCCTTTCCATATGACATAATTTTTGTATTTAAAACATTAAATCGTTTTGCAAAAAAAATTTATTATAATTCAAATATATTTGTGTTTTATCAATTTATTATAAACTCTATATAAATTAAGATATGCTCAAATTGTTTTGCAAGCAAGATTTCTAAGACTTTTATAAATATCTGAATACATTTATAAAAAAATTTCCACAAGCAAAATATATTTGAGCATTATATTAAAAAATATCTATTTTAAATTAGATAATAGTATTATTTTATAATAAATAGTGCTAAAAATCAACAAAAAATTTATTACTCAGGCTTCCTTAAAAGTTAAAAACATAAAAAATATTAATATTATTTGCAAATCTTAAACTCCCAATTAAATATTGAAATTTTAAATAAAACTTGCTATAATACATCATATATTAAATTTATTTACACACAAATTTTTAAAATGCGACATCTATTGTAAACACACCTGTTTTTTTAAATCATAGTAACATATTTTTTTATTTTATATCAGGAGGATAATATGGGATTATTCGGTTTTGGAAAGAAAAAAGAAAAAGTTGAACTGAAAGCTGTTGTTGACGGAATAATAAAAGATTTAAAAAATGTGGAAGATGAAGTATTCTCAAAAGGATTTTTAGGCGAAGGTCTCGCAATAGTTCCTAAATCTAATAATTTTTATGCACCTGTAAGCGGTGAATTATCATCAGTTTTCCCAACAGGACACGCATTCGGTATTAATACCGATGACGGTGCAGAAGTACTTATCCATATAGGTATAGATACGGTACAAATGGAAGGCGACGGATTTGACTTAAAAGTTGAACAAGGTCAAAAAGTAAAAGCCGGAGATTTATTGGTAGTATGTGATGTAGATAATATAAAAAGCAAAGGATATAAAACAGATACTATATTGATCATAACAAATAGCGATGATTTTCCGTCAGAACAATTGGTAACTGAAGGTACCGAAGTAAAAGCAAATGAGATTTCTGTAATAGCATTTAAATAAAAAAATACAGTTTTATATGTATGTGAAAAAATAATACTAAACATTAATAAAAAGTGCATTATAATTATTACACTTTTTATTAGTGTTTTTTTTGCAACAAATTTTATAGTCTATAATAGCATTTATACTAATATTGCCACAAATAGACACCATGTTCAAATCTCTTAAAGTTATACTTTTTAGCATATCTTTTTTGAAGAGTATTATATCTTATTTTTCTATTTTGCACTGTTATTTTATAGAAGTTTAGTATTAAAAAACATATGTTTATCAGATAATAACACTACAATATTAATCAATAAAACTCTTTTTATGCAAAAAAAAGATACTGTCTTTTGACAATATCTCTATCTTGATACGCTATTATATTTTTTATATTCTTTATAGCTTGTGTATTTATGCTTATATGTTGTAGATGAATCATTTCTACCTTTATAAGATACACCATTTTTTCTTGAAGTGTGCTTTTGTATATTGCTTTTTCTTGTTTTTGATATGCTACTCATATCTCCTGACATTTTTTTTCTATTGTCTTGCACATGTTGTTTTTCTACCACATTCTTAGAGAGATGTATATCATCTTCTACCGCAAGTATGACATTTGAAAAAAAGCCACTATATACATTGATAAAAGCACCCATTAATAAAATCATCAACGATATTAATAAAAACCAAGATATCCATTCTTGCAAAATATACACCTCCTCATTAAAATTTAACATAATTCTCAGTTTTTCTGTAAAATTTTATTAAGTAATAAAATATTTTTTACAATTTTGAAAAATATAATCAAACCTTAAATTTTCCTTAACTGTTTTTGTATTATCTCATAAAAAAAACTTTTTTTCAAGTAGAATTTTTAATTTTTATAGTAAAAATTTATTATTTAAGTGGTTATATTTTTTACATTTTTTATAACTATTGATATAGTTCCGTTATCATCCGGCACAAATTCTATCTTTGAATCATCACCGTAATAATCTATAGGCACATTTATTTCTATACCCGTTTCTGTTGTTATCTTCTGCCTTTGAAATTTTGTTTTGAGTAGTCTTTCAGGTACTTCTATCTTTTCTCTTCTTTGTATCCCTGATTTTTCCAATGTATTTTCATATATTTTTTTGAGTTGCTCAGTTTCTTCAAACGCTTTTTGCATAACAGAATCTACGCTTATAACACCTTCATCAAGAACTGTATCTTTTACAGCTTTTTTTATTTTTGCTTTTTTTTCTATATCATCGCCTATATACTTGTCTTCCAAATTTTTTGTAACTTTATTGAATATATCCAATTTTTCTTTTTCTGAACGGCTCGTTTGCAAAAGCAATATATTATCTTGTAATATATTGCTTTTTTCTGCATTTATCTCATACTTTTTATCTACCAGTGCTATATCAAAACTTATCAGGTTTATTATAAAACCTTCATCAGCCTTATGCTTATTTGTAGTGAATAATGAAGATTTTTGTGATATATAGATATTATTTGTGTCATTTAATTTATCAACTTGTGATACGAGCATAGTTTTGTGATTATACTTAAATATTCCTAAATATGGCTGTTTTTCCATCTCAAAAAGAACTATTATTAAATCTCCGGAGGGAACCGGTACATTATCTGTAATTATTTTAAAATACTCGTCTATAATATTCTTACTTTTAATCTTGAAATCTGATAAATTTTCGCTCAACTGCAATATATCTTTATATGCCTTACTACACTGCTCTTCATCCTCTATAAATCTTGCCCATTTCATATCTTTAGATGAATAGAGATTGTATATGGTGTTTTCTATAAACGTTATTGTTATATCATCATCTTGTTCTACATCATAATTAGATATAAGCGGTGCATCCATGTTGGAATTGAGTTCACATAAATATGCACCTATTAATTCCATCTTCGAAAGTTCAAACATATTTATTATATCCTTATTTAATTTATAACTATATTAACAAACTTTTAGTGTCCAACCAAATTTATCTTCTATTTCCCCTCTTTGTATACCTGTTAACGTATCATAAAGATGTTTTGAAATTTCACCTATTTTATTATCATTTATAGTCATTACTTTATCTTTATATTTAAGTACACCAACAGGGCTTATTACAGCTGCCGTACCTGTACCGAACACTTCTTTCAATTCTCCGTTTTCATAAGCGTCTTCCACTTCTTGTATAGATATTCTTCTCTCACTCACTTTTTTGCCTTCTTTTTTTAGAAGTTCTACCATCGATTTTCTTGTTATACCATCCAATATACTTCCGTTTATTTCAGGTGTAACAACTTCATCTCCTATTACAAAAAATATATTCATAGCTCCAACTTCTTCAATATATTTTCTTTCCACTCCGTCTAACCACAATACTTGTGAATAATCGTTATTATGTGCATTAACTTGTGATTTAAGGCTTACAGCATAATTTCCTCCTGTTTTAGCCATACCCATTCCACCACGAACAGCACGCACATAATTATCTTCTACATATATTTTCACAGGATTAAGTCCACTTGAATAATAAACTCCGCTCGGACTTGTTATTATAATAAATTTATATTGTGTACTTGAATTCGCACCGAGTTGTGGTTCAGTAGCAATAATGAAAGGTCTTATATAAAGACTTGTACCTTTTGAATGAGGCACAAATTTTTCATCTATTTGTATTAATTTTTTTAACGCCTCCAAACAAAATTCTTCATCAAGCTTAGGTATGCAAAGTCTGTCATCAGAAATGTTAAGTCTTTTAAAATTTTGCTGAGGTCTGAAAAGCAATATCTCATTTTTTTCAGTTCTATATGCCTTCAAACCTTCAAATGTAGTCTGTCCATAATGAAAGCACATCGTAGACGGATATAAACTTATAGGTGCATAAGGTACTATTCTCGGATCGAACCAACCTTTTTCCACAGTGTAATCCATGACAAACATATGATCCGAAAATCTTTTTCCAAAACCGAGTGTAGACTCATCTTCAGGTAAATTCGTAGGATTTTGTGTAAGTTCAATTCTTATATCTTGCATAATAAACTACTCCTTTTTAAAAAACTTATATAAATTCAGATTAAATAATATTAATAACTCATAAAATTGATTCGCTGTTGTTCATAATTATATACCTTTTGAATGTTGAAATTTATTAAAATAACTGAAATAATTATCAGATAACAGCATAATTATTATATATTTATACATTAATATTTTTTGAAATATCATCTATTAAAAAAATTAATACGGCATATAAAAATATTTTTTAATTATACCACAAGAGACTTGTTTTAACAATAAACTTAGCAAACAAAAATAAACTGTTTTGTAACTATAAATTTTCTAATTGTATATAAAGTACAAACTTCAAAAAACTAAATGTTTATATCAAAGAAAATATTGAAATTTATAAAAAACTCGTATATACTGTGTTTAACAAATTAAAAAAATAATTTTATTAGGAGAATTTTATGGAATTTAATATAGATATGTTTTTTATGTGTCTTTTCATATTTTTGGCAAGAATCTCTGATGTCACTTTCATGTCCATAAGAACAATACTGCTTACCAAGGGTATGTCCAAATTAGCTGCTTTTATGGGTTTTTTTGAAGTAACTATATACATAATTGTACTTGGAAAAGTAGTAAACTCACTTGACAATCCGTTTTATCTCATATCCTATGCACTCGGATATGCCGCAGGTAATTTTATAGGCTCAAAAATAGAAAGCTTTTTAGCTTTTGGAGATGCACAGATGAGAATAGTATTGCCAAGTTCGCAATATAGTGTAGTAGATGATTTGAGAGGCATGGGTTATGGTGTTACTGTTTTCAGGGGAGAAGGTAAAGACGGAGAAAGAATAATGCTTATGATAAACTTGAAAAGAAAGCAAATAGGCAATATATACGACTATATAAAAGCAAAAGAAATAAAAGCATTTGTATCTACCAATGATATAACTTCATATGCTGGAGGATACCACAATGTCAATAAAAAAAATAATTTGCTAAGAAAACTGAAAAGATAAGAAAAAATACAATACGGATAAATTTCTGTATTGTATTTTTTTAATATATTACTTATACTTAACGTTATTTAATGCTAATTTCCAATAGAATAATGGATAATTTATATTAATAATTCTATAGACACTATTGTATTTTATTAAATTTACAAAACACTATTTTTCTATCGTCTATTGGATTTTTAGTATAGGATATATCAAATTATTTTCAGTCATTTTTTAGCAAGTTTATTGTATAAATATTCTATTGCTTCTTCATATCCTGCTATTCCTTTGCCATATATTCTTTTTTCACAATACGTCCCTATATATGATATTTTTCTGAAATCTTCCCTTTCATCTATATTTGATATATGTACTTCTACTGCAGGTAATTGTACCGCTTTTAATGCGTCTAATAATGCTATAGAAGTATGAGTATATGCTCCGGGATTTATTACTATACCGTCCATAGTTTCATAGGCTTGTTGTATTTTTTCAACCAATTCTCCCTCATAATTGCTCTGACAGGATATTACTTCTATACCCAATGATTTCCCTTTTTCTATAACTTTCTTTTCCAACTCTTCAAATGTTTCATGCCCATATATACCTTTTTCTCTTATTCCCAACATATTCATATTGACACCGTTAAGCACTAAAATTTTCATTAAATTCCCTCCAAATATCAGCTGATGTGCGTTCTATATTATCATTATCTATTTCAAAATCTGCAAAATCTTCGTATAAACTATGTCTTTGCTCATACAATTTTTCCAATGCATTTATACCGCCTGATGATAAAGGTCTGCCATCAACAGCCAATTTATCGAGTGGTCTTTTTATATAATATATTCTTGAATTTTGTTTGAGCGACAGATAATTTTCATAATCAAGTATGCTTCCTCCACCCGTAGATATTATTTGATTATTCTCTTTACCTATTCTTGATATTACTTCTTTTTCTTTTTGTCGGAAATATTCTTCTCCATAATCTCTAAATATCTGAGATATATCTTTTCCTGTTTCTCTTTCTATTATTTCATCTATATCTACCGATTTTTTGCCCGATATTTTTGATATTTCCTTGCCTATTGTTGTTTTACCGCTTCCCGGCATACCTATTATCACTATATTGGATATATTTTTTTTCAAATTTTCTATGATTTTATCTTCAATGTTCGCATCATATTTCTTACCTGTAAACAATTCCGCCGCTTTAACAGCTTGTGCAACAAGCATTATAAGTCCATTTGATGTTTTAATTCCTTTTTTTTCAGCTTCTATCAAAAGCCTTGTTTTGACAGGATTATATATGACATCACATACACCCTGCAAATTGTTAAATTTTTCTATATCTACAAGAATTTTTAAATTATTGGGGTACATCCCTACAGGTGTACAGTTAATAATTATTTCGCTATCGTAAAACTTATCATAATCATCAAATTTTATATTTCCTTTTCTTGAGACAAATGTTATTTTTGATGCCCCAAGGTATTCAGCTGCTTCTCTCGCCGTATCAGATGTAGCACCACTGCCTAATATCAATACTTTTTTATCTTTTATATCTATTTGTGACTTTTCAATCATCCTTATAATTCCATAATAATCCGTATTATATCCACACAGCTTGCCATTTTTATTTATCAGTGTATTTATACATCCTATTTTTTTCGCTGTATTAGATAATTCGTCACAAAACTCCAAAACTGTCTTTTTATACGGCATTGTAACATTAATTCCTTTAAACTCTCTTGACTTTATAAATTCTTTTGCGTCTTGCTCCTGTTTTTCTATAAATGTATAATCATAATCGTCAATTTGACTATGTATTGATTTTGAAAAGCTGTGTGTAAGACTTTTCCCTAAAAGACCGTATTCAATCATAAAACTCCTCAAATTTATCATATACTACTGAATCATCTAAATTAGAATATGCTCGGTATATTAAAAATTATCTGTTTTTATTAAATAATAGTGTAATAAATTAAAAAATAATTGTTGTGAAATTTTATATATTATGAATTGAATTTATAATATATTCAACTCAATAAAAAATATTATATTTTATGCTGTAATTTTTTTATATGTCCGTATTTTCTAAAATCATATCCAACATTGATATTGCAACAGCAGCTTCCAAAACAGGAACTATTCTTACTGCTATTGCAGGATCATGTCTACCAATAATTTCCAATTTTGTATTTTTCATTTCTTTTATATCAACTGTGTCTTGCACAAGTCCTATTGATGCTGTAGGTTTTACTGCTGCTCTTAATATTATTGGCATTCCATTTGTTATACCTCCGTTTATTCCTCCTGAATTGTTTGTAGTTGTTACAATATTGCTGTCTTTTATTTCAAACGGATCATTATGCAAAGAGCCTTTCATTTTCGAACAGCCAAAACCACATCCAAATTCCAAGCCTTTTACACCAGGTATGCCAAAAATCATTGATGACAATCTGCTCTCAACAGAATCAAAAATAGGATCTCCTATACCGGCTTTTACTCCATGTACAGCCAATTCTATAATTCCACCTACTGAATTTTTCTCTTTTTTTATATTTTCCAATAATATTTTTGCTTCTTCCAATTTTTCATCATCAAAAAAAGCTAATGTTTTTTCACAAACCTTTTTTTGTTCTTCTATGCTTACTTTTTCTATTGGTACATCTTCTATATCATAAAGAGATTTTATATGTGCATATATTTCTATACCTTTTGATTTTAATATTTGAAGTGCTATACCTCCGATTACACAAAGAGGTGCTGTAATTCTTCCGGAAAAATGTCCTCCTCCTCGATTATCTTCAAATCCTTTATATTTTATATGTCCTGTATAATCTGCGTGTGAAGGTCTCATCTTATATTTCAACTGCTCATAATCTTTGGAGTTTACATCGTTATTTTTTATTATTACAGCAAAAGGTGTACCTGTTGTTCTGTCATTATAATAACCTGATACTATTTCATAATCGTCTGTTTCTTTTCTTTGTGTTGTAAATTTATTTTGTCCTGTTTTTCTTCTGCTTAAAAATTTATTCAGTTCATCTTTAGATATTTCAAAACCTGACGGAAATCCGTATGCAATAGCTCCTATATGGCTGCCGTGCGATTCACCAAACAATCCTATTTTTAACTTATTTCCTATCAATGATGACATATCTGCCTCCAAGTTTTTCAAAATCTTCATAAAAGTTTACATATGATTTATTAACTGCATTTTCTTCGTCCAATATAACAGGATTTTCGCATATTATTGATGCTATTGTAGATGACATAGCTATTCTGTGGTCATTATATGACGATACCTCTCCACCTTTTAAATATCCTTTGCCTTCTATAACAAGTGAATTTTCTTCTTCTGTTGCTATCCCACCTAAACTGTTTATCATATCGACACTGCTCTTTATTCTGTCGCTTTCTTTTAATCTTAATCTTGATATGTTATAAAATCTCGTTTTTCCTATACAAGCTGATGCTAAAACAGTCAATATAGGCAATAAATCAGGTATATCACAAATATCTATTTCTGTTGGCTCTAATGTATGTTTGCTTATTTTTACAACGCCTGAATTAATATCTATATCCACTTTTGCACCAATTTTTTTTAAAATTTCCAATATTTTCATATCGCCTTGCACTGAATTGAGATTAAGTCCTTTTATTTCTACCTGTTTGCTTCCTATTGCTCCTGCAACTAAAAAAAATGCTACATTCGACCAATCTCCCTCTATTTTTTGTATAATATCGGATATGCCTTTATTAGTGTATTTGTTATTTTTTGATATAAAATACGATTTTTTTTCCTGCACAATTTCTATACCATATTTTTTCATAACATCGATTGTCATATCCACATATGGTTTCGATTCCAGCTTGCTTATAATATCTATTCGCACATCTTCATTTTGCATAGGTGCACAAAGCAATAATCCTGAGATATATTGAGAGCTTATATCTCCTCTTATGTCCACATTATTAAATCTGAATTTATTAGTGATTTTAAAAGGCAATTTATCAGAAGAAATAAGGCAACCGGATTTTTTGATAATATCTACAAGTTCTTTTATAGGTCTTTGCGGTAATCTTCCTCTACCTACAAATTCGCATCTATCAAGTAAAGATGTGATTACAGGTAGCATAAATCTGAATGTAGTTCCACTTTCTCCCATATTAAATTTCAATACTTCATTTATTTTTTTTAATTTATCAATATTTATAGGTATTACTTTTAAAATTCTTCCGTCTATTTTTATATCTGCACCTAACTTTTTCAAACAATCGATGGTCATTTTTATATCATCAGATATATTTGGAATATATAATAATGAGCTGAAATCAGATAAAGCTGAACATATCAAGTATCTATGCGCCATGGATTTTGACGACACTGCATCTATACCACCATTTAGCTGAATATTTTCTATCTTAATCAAGATTTGCCTCCATTGCCGATTTGATGTATTGTTTCCATTTTAAAAGAGATATTTTCTTTAATACACAACTGCCTATATCTTGGATTAATATAACAGTTATAGTATCATCTTCACATTTTTTGTCTAAAATACTGTTTTGAAATATCTCTTCAGGCGTAAAATTCGTTGAAATAGGCAAGTCATTTTTTTCTATGCAGTTTACTATATCTTTGGCAGTTTCTTTTGTGATAAGATTTAACACATATGACAACTTTGCTATATAACATATTCCGATTGCAACAGCAAAACCGTGTGTTATACTGTAATTGCTCAATTTTTCTATTGAATGTCCTATTGTATGCCCTAAGTTGAGTAATCTTCTTATGTCATTGTCCTGCTCGTCCAAGGCTACTATTTTCGCTTTATATTCTACACAACGCTTTACTAAGTATTCAAGCCTTAAATCATCTTGTTTTATAGGTGAAAGCAATTCATAAAACATCTCTTTACTTGATAATATAGAATATTTTATAGTTTCTGCAACTCCGTCCAAAAAATATTTTTTATCCATAGTTTTGTACAGACTTAAATCGCATATAACTTTTTTAGGTTGTTTAAACGCACCGAGCAGATTTTTACCTTGTTTTAGATTTATGGCGGTCTTGCCACCTACAGATGAATCAACTCCAGCAAGTAATGTCGTCGGCAACTGTACAAATTGCATTCCTCTTTGGTATGTTGCAGATATAAATCCACCTAAATCTCCTATAACTCCTCCACCAAATGCCAATAAAGCATCACTTCGTCTGTAATTATTTTCCGCTAAAAAATCAATTCCTTTCAAATAGTTTTGTACAGATTTCGAATTTTCACCATGCAAAAATATCAATACTTCATAATGTATATTTAAGCATTTAAGAGATTTTGCAAGTTCTTCTTTATATATGGACCAAACTTTATTATCTGTTATAATTGCAATTTTTTTAAAGCCGAGAGCTGATAAAATTTCTCCTGTTTTATTTAATAAATCATTTCCAATCATAACTTTATATTCATCACCAGTATTTACTGCTACTTCTATAAAATCATCTATATTTTTCATAATATATCCCTATTTAAATTTATATGCCTCATCAATTTTATAATTGACAATTATTTTTTTAAATTATGTTTAGTCTTTTAATCATCTAATATAACTTTTCTTAATTTAACTATCTTTTTCATAAGTAAATCAAACTGTATAGGTGTAATAGACTGTGCTCCGTCAGATAACGCATTTTTAGGATCATTATGCACTTCTATTATAAGTCCGTTCGCACCCGATACTGTAGATGCCATAGATAAAGGCTCTACATACTGACTAAGTCCTGCCGCATGAGAGGGATCTGCTATTACAGGTAGATGTGATTTCATTTTCAGATATGGAATTGCTGTTATATCAAGAGTATTTCTTGTACCTGTTTCAAATGTTCTTATTCCTCTTTCACACAATATTACTTTTTTATTTCCACCAGCGAGGATATATTCCGCACTCATGAGAAGCTCCTGATATGTGGCGGATAAACCCCTTTTTAATAAAACAGGCTTATCTACTTTTCCAAGTTCTTTCAAAAGTTCAAAATTTTGCATATTTCTTGCTCCGACTTGAAGTATGTCCACATTTTCAAAATATTTCAACTGCGATGCTTCCATAATTTCGCTTACTATTGCAAGCCCGGTTTCTTTTTTTGCAATTTCAAGCAATTTTAAACCGTCAGTTCCCATTCCCTGAAATGAATATGGGGATGTTCTCGGTTTAAATGCTCCTCCTCTTAACACATTTGCGCCTGATTTTTTGACAGACTTTGCAATCTCCATTATCTGCTCTTCACTTTCTACTGAGCAAGGACCTGCCATAACCAAAAAATTTTCTCCACCTATTTTCACACCATTATCCAAAGTAATTATGGTATCGTATTGATTAAATGTTCTACTTGCCAACTTATACTGTTCTTGTATCACTCTTACTTCTGCAACACCCTCTAAAGCCTGTACTGTATCTATACTTATATGCGAAGTATCACCGATTAAAAGCAATAATGTATAGTTGTCGCTATCTATTTCTTGAAAACTGATTTCTTTCTTTATAAGCCAATTTTTAGATGCCTGTATTTGCTCAATAGTTGCAGATTTTTTAAATTTTATTATCATAACTTGCCTTTCATTTTTTAATTATATACAACAAAAACTTAAAATTGAGTATAGCACAAACTTTCAATATATTCAATTTTTTACTCGATTTAACAAAACCTTAATATGCATAAATTATTGTCAAGATGTATAAATATTAGAAAGCAGTATAAAATTTATAAATAATAGATTCATTTATATAAGAAATCCATAAAGAGTGTTATATTTTATTAAATTTACACAACACTATTTTTCTATTAATCTATTGTATTTTAATATTATAAGCAAAAAATCATAACCAATTTTTTTAATATATGGTTATGATTTTTATAATACTGATTTCAAATTCAAAGCGTTATAAATTTTGTAAATATATTTTAAAGTCTTGTAATTTTAATAAAACATTTTTAAAAATTATTTTTGTTTCTTATATAATCCTGTAAGCATAAGCGCTATAGCACCGTCGCCTGTAACATTACAAGCCGTACCGAAACTGTCTTGTAGTGCAAATATTGTAAGCATCAATGCAGTACCGTTTTGATCAAATCCGATAACTGATATTATAAGTCCAAGAGATGCCATTACTGTACCTCCCGGAACTCCAGGTGCACCTATGGCAAATATTCCAAGAAGTAATATAAATAATATCATTGTTGAAACTGAAGGCAATGAACCTGTAAGTATTTTTGATACAGTCATAACAAAAAATACTTCTGTAAGAACTGAACCGCATAAATGTATTGTTGCACCTATAGGTATAGCAAAATCGGCTATCTCTCTGTCAAGTACAGATGATTTTCGAGCACATTCAAGTGACATCGGTAATGTTGCAGCAGAGCTCATCGTGCCGAGTGCTGTAAGATATGCCGGACCATAATGTTTTATAACTTCAAGAGGATTAGCTTTTGCAATACCTCCTCCGATAGAATAAAGCACAAACAACCATACATAGTGCATAACTATTACTATTACAATCGCTTTTAAAAATACAGGCAATTGATATATTATTCCACCTTCATATGCAAGACAAGCAAATGTAGATGCTATAAAAAACGGAAGTATAGGAACTATAACTCTTTTAACTATTTCCATCATAACGTTGTTCAGTTCGTTAAATATGTTTTCAAGTGTTTGAGATTTAGTCCATATTATTGCCAAACCGAATAATATTGATGTAACAAGTGCTGTCATTACAGAAAACATAGGGTCTATTTTTAATGAGAAAAGCATCTCCGGCAATTCTCTAAGACCTTCTACATCACTTGATATATTAAGTCCCGGTATAAGTATGTATCCCATAATCATAGACATAAATGCAGCTCCTATAGATGATAAATAAGCTATAAAAAGCGCTGTTGAAAGTAATTTATTGGCATTTTGCTTAAGCCCTGTTATAGCCGGTGTTATAAAACCTACTATTATTAACGGAACTGCGTAGAATATAATTTGTCCGAGTACCTGCTTCAAAGACATAAATATTTGTATTATGCTCTCATTGACATTCATCCCAACTATTATACCAATAATTACACCTAAAATAAGTTTGACTATTAAATAGTCTTTTTTTTCATTGCTCATTATAATGCCTCCTTAATATAAAAATAAATACGTTTTAAGTAAAAATATTTACAAAATTTAATATAAGAATATATTATAATTTTTTATTCTACATAAAACAATGAATAAATATTATAGTATTGTAGAAAATATTGTTTTTAATCTAATAAATTATAAAGCTGTTCACAGAATTTTAGAAAACATTAGTTATATTATTTTAAAATTGTATAATTGCTTGTGCGTTGGTAATATAAAAGTCATCTTATTATATTAAGCATTATGTCATCTGAATATTTGAAACCTTGATTACATAATATTCCAACATTTTTTATAGTATTTTCTATATCACAGCCTATTATTCCGACATTTTTATTGACTATAACACCGTTTAATGCTAAATATGAGCTGATTACAGCCTCACTTGCAGAAGATGCCAATTTAAGTGAACAATTATCTTTTGCTCCGTCACATATCATACCTGTCAAATTAGCAAGCAAATTATTACATGAGCCTTTTATCTGTTCGTTGTTGCCACCAAGCATATATGTCATACCTGCACATACACCCACACCTGCACCTATAGCACAACCGCACATTCCTGACAATTTACCGCTGTATAATTTTACATATTTATTTACTGCGTTTGCAAGGAATATGGCTCTTAACATTTTTTCTTCGCCTACATTTTCTTTTTCAGCAACCAAGTATAAAGGAAGTATCACCCCTATTCCTTGATTTCCGCTACCACCGCTCGTCATTATAGGCAAATTCCCTCCACCCATTCTCATATCCGCTGCCGATGAAGTGGCTATCCTTATTGTTGTTATTATATCATTTCCCAATATATTTTTATCTTGCAAATCTTTTAAAGTCTTACCTATATTGAGTGCATATGTATTTTCCAATGCTTCGTGAAAAGCTTTGATATTCATATTTATGCCTTCTTTTAATAAAAAAAGCTCATCAAAATCTATATCATCAGATATTTGTATGATTTTATCAAAATCAAGCTCACTTACAAGCTCATCATCAGAAGATGAAGTATCACAAATATTTTTGCTGAATATAATTTCCTCATTGACTTTAATAAGTACAACATTAGTATGTGCACTTGCAACTATTACTTGTATAGCTTCGTTTTCAGTTATAACATCCGCTTTTATATATATGCTTGGAGATTCGCATTCTATTTCCTCCAAAATATCACAATTTTGCATAAAATTTAATGTCTCTGACAAATTCTGTTCATTAACATCAGATAAAACTGTCAATTTTTTACTCTCGTCTCCAAACAAAACTCCAAGACAAAATGCCAATTTTAATCCAGCTTTTCCGTTAGTATGTGGTACCATTACCGACTTGCCGTTCTTATAAATATTTTTGCTTGTAGTCAATACAATTTTTTTTATACCGCCCGTTACGTATTTTTTGCACACACTCCCTGCAAAAGCTACAGCAACAGGCTCGGTACACCCGATAGCCGGTTTTACATCCTGATAGACCAGCTTTAATAGCTGTCTGCTAATTTCCTGCATAAAAAACTTACCTCCTATAATAAATTGTTTACTCCACTATAATACACTATATTACAAAAAAAGAAAATATCTTTTTTTATAAGTAAAAAATATCAATTTTTGCTATTTTTTTAACGTTTAGATATTAAAATTATATATTTTAAAAGTACGTAAAAAATGCTATAATTATTATGAATAAATCCTGTAATAATTTTGGTGTAAACCAATACTACCATAAATTATCTATTATTCTATTGAGAGTATTAACATTAAAAGCAAGAATATTCACCATTTATATTAACTTTGAATATGAAACATAATTTTGGCCAAGGAGGGTTTTTATGAAAATCAGAAAGAAAAAAGGATTTACGCTGTTGGAAATAATAGCAGCCGTTTCGCTTATAGTAATCATAAGCTCTGTAGCTATACCAATGTATATGAATATAGTAGATAAACAAAAATATAATACAGATTTGGCTGTCGCATTGCAATTAGAACAACAGGCAAAAACTTATTACATAGAAAATAAAGATACTGATAAAACAAAACTGAAAAACTACATAGAAGAAATTTACGGTACTATGCCAAAATCAAAATATAATGGCGATGAATTTACAGTAGAATTTGATACAGCTAAAAAAGTCACTGTATCTGCAGGCGGAAAAACGTTTATAGATAAAGGCGAAACAAAAGAATTCAAGAAAAAAGAAAACGATAAAAAAGATTAATAAATAATAACATTCCCATTATTAATGATGCTAAATAGTAATTTCAAGTACATTATAATTATGTAGTTGAAAAATTTATGTTTTTTACATTTTAACATTACATAGCTATTTACAGAAGATAGTTTTAGTACTAAACAAGTTATCTATACTGTTACATTATATATTAGCATAAAATATGCTCAAATTATTTTGCAAGTGAAACTAACACTATTTTATAAAAATCTGCTTTACTTATATTTATAAAAAATTCTCCAAGCAAAATATATTTGAGCATCATATTAAAAAACATTCATATTTAATTAGATAATGATATCTCTATTATATTCATAATATAAATTTTTAATCTCATATATATTTTTTCAAAAATTTTATAAGCTTATCAACTTCTTCTTCCTTTGTCGCCCATGATGTTACAAGTCTTATCGAAGTCTTATTTTCATCTATACTTTCTACTTTTGAAAATACAAACTCTTTTCCGAGTTCTTTTAATATATCATTTTTTAATATCATAAATATTTGATTGGATTGTACTTTTTCCAAAAACTCATAATCATCTTGCAAGCTGTCATATATCTTGTATGCCATATGGTTGGAATGTCTTGCAAGCTCAAAATATAAATCATCCTTAAACAATTCGTAAAACTCTATTCCTTGTACTTTCCCTTTGGCATATATACTGCCTTTGCATTTCATCTGTCTTACAAAATTCGGCTTTAAATCCTCATTATTTATTACAAGTGCCTCTCCGAGCATTGCCCCATTTTTTGTACCGCCTATGTAAAACACATCGCTGTATTTAGATAAATCTGTTATTTTGATGTCATTTTCTCTCGCTGTAAGTGCACTGCCGAGCCTTGCTCCATCTACAAACAAATAAAGTCCATACTTTTTACAAACATTATATATATCTACAAGCTCCTGTTTTTTATATATTGTGCCTAATTCTGTTGTTTCTGATATGTATACTGCTTTTGGAAGTGTCATATGATCGTCTGATAAATGCTTTGTATATATTTTTTCTATCTGCTGAGGTAACAACTTTCCATTTTTATTTGGCACTGTAATTATTTTGTGTCCACACGCTTCTATTGCGCTTGCTTCATGCACATTTATATGTGCCGTATCTGTTGCTATAATACCTTCATATGATTTCAGCATATAATCTATTATTGTCAAATTGGTCTGTGTTCCTGCCATAAAAAAATATATATCGCTGTTTTCACATTCAAACTTTTGTTTTATTATATTTTTTGCATTTTCACAAAACTCATCTTCTCCATATCCGTATGTTTGAACATAATTATTTTCAATTATGGCTTTTAATATTCTTTCGTGGGCAATCTCATTGTAATCGTTCAAAAAGCTATACATATTATCTTCTCCTTTACTTTGTTATAATGTAGATATAAAATTAATACAAATCATAATTTATGAATATCTTAATGTAATAAATTATTAGCGTTATTTAATACTAAAATCTATTTGAAATAACACGTACTACTATAAAGTGTCTATTTAATTGGATATTAGTATAAATCATGGATTTTTTCGTTAAATACACTCATAATTCTATTAAGTATTAATATTCCATTAAATAGATACTACTACTCAACGCCTTAAAGATACACTTTTAACCATATTTTTTAAAGTATATTATATCTTAGTTTCTTCTTTTTTATGTAGTTATTTTATAGAAGTTTAGTATAAGTATTAATATTTGATAATAGTATAAAAATCAATATATAAAAAATATGTATTTCAAGAAAAATAAATTCTCTCAAAATACATATTAATTAATCAAATATTTACTATCTATTTTGCATAATCTACCGTTCTTGTTTCTCTTATTATGCTTACTTTTATTTGACCCGGGTATTCCATTTCTTTTTCAATCATTTTTGAAACATCTCTTGCAAGTTTTGGTAATAAAGCATCACTTATTTTTTCAGGTTTTACCATTATTCTTACTTCTCTACCTGCTTGTATTGCAAAAGATTTTTCTACTTCTGTGAATGAGTTTGCTATTTCTTCCAATTTTTCAAGACGTTTTATATAGGTTTCAAGAGTTTCTCTTCTTGCTCCCGGTCTTGCAGCTGATATTGCATCGGCCGCTGTAACTATTACCGCTTCAACTGTTTGAGGCTCATAATCACCATGATGTGTTGACATTGCATGTATAACTTCTGAAGATTCTTTATATCTCTTTAATAAATCCATCCCTATTTCTACATGTGTTCCTTCCATTTCATGGTCAACAGCTTTACCTATATCATGGAAGAGTCCTGCTCTTTTTGCTATCTTTACATCTGCACCAAGTTCTGATGCAATAACTCCGCAAAGATGTGATATTTCTATTGAGTGATTGAGTACATTTTGTCCATAGCTTGTTCTATAATGTAACATCCCCATAAGTTTTACAATTTCAGGATGTACACCATATATTCCAGTATCCATAAGTGCTTTTTCGCCATACTCTTTTATAGCCTTATCCACTTCTTTTTTAGCTTTTTCAACCATTTCTTCTATTCTTGCCGGATGTATTCTTCCATCTGCAATCAATTTTTCCAAAGCCAATCTTGCAATCTCTCTTCTTATAGGGCTAAAAGATGATAATACGACAGCTTCAGGTGTATCGTCTACTATCAAATCCACACCTGTAAGATTTTCTATAGCTCTTATGTTTCTACCCTCTCTACCTATAATTCTTCCTTTCATTTCATCATTTGGAAGATTTACCACGCTTACAGTAGTTTCTGATACTTGCTCGGCTGCAACTCTTTGTATAGCATAAGCAACAATTTCTCTTGCCTTATTGTCAGCTTCTTCTTTAGCTTGCATTTCAAGTTCTTTAATCTTTGCGGACAGCTCATATCTCACTTCTTTTTCAGAAATCTCAAGGACATATTTTTTTGCCTCGTCTAATGTAAGATTTGATATGTCTTCAAGTTTTCTTATCTGTTGTTCCTTGATTTCGTCTACTTCTTTTTCTTTTTCAATCAGTTGAGTTTTTACATCCGCCAATTTTTTGTCTTTTTCTTCAACCTGCAATATCTTTTTGTCGAGAGTTTCTTCTTTTTGTACTAATCTTTTTTCAAATTTTTGTAGTTCATTTCTTCTATCCTTGTACTCTTTGTCATACTCATTACGCATTTTATGAATTTCTTCTTTAGCTTCAATTATCTTTTCTTTCTTTTGAGCTTCTGCGTCTTTTTGAGATTTTTCAATTAATTCTTTGACATAAGTTTCCGCTGTTCCAATTTTCTTCTCAGACGTGTATTTTCTTATAAAAAAGCCTATTACCAAGAAAATAACAGCTGTGATTAAGCATGGAAATAAAATTTTTAAATCTGTAATAATGACCACCTCCTAAAATCTTTTCAGGAAATAATCACAAACATTAAAAGTATAATCATTAAAGATTAAATATTTTGCCAATTTTTAAAACATTTATTTTTCAAAATTAAAATAATTGTAAATGGAATTTTGAACTTAATCCTTTAAATTAGAACCTGCTTTTTAAACATAAGATTTACTATGCCTTTGATTACTTCCTTTCTTAAAGATTTAAATATTTTTTCACTTTTTAATATTTACATTCAGATAATTAAAAACAAAAACTACTCTATAATTGTAATATGTATGAAAAATAATGTCAAGAAAAGGTTATAAAATTATATCGAAAAATATATTTTCGCATATAATTTTACACCTTCAAAAAATCTTTTTTATTTTATAAAAATTCAATTTTATGCTACATTTTATTTAATACCAAACTCCGTTAAAAATCATATTATTTCTAAATTTTATATATTTATTATTTTGAAAAAATATAACTTTTAAGGACATTTTATAATATACTTTTAATTAGTGCTTAGTATAAATTAAGATAGGCTCAAATTATTTTTGACAATTCAAAATATGTTTTTTCATCATATCTCGACTATCTCTCCCACACTTAGAAAATATATATAGCTTTGCTTTACTTCTTTGTCAAATGCCTTGTTTAACGCTGTTTTATATAAATTTATCTGCTCTTTATACATTTGTGCATGCTCTTTCACATCTTCTTTTCTTACAGAATCCGTCTTGTAATCGAGCAGTACCAAATGATTGTCTTCTTCAAAAAACAAGTCTATCACACCGCTTAACAATGTACCGTCATAGCTGTCTATAAAAGATTCTTCCTGATATATATTTTGAGATTTTTTTATTCTCTTTCCTATGTCTGATTTTATAAAATTATATACTTGTTTCAAGTTTATAACTTCACTTTCTTCTTGAGTTATAAAATCTGATTTTATCATATCTGCAAGCTGTTTTTCCAAATCATCCGAAGTATAGTCTTTTTTAAAATCTATATGCTGCAAGAATAAGTGATTCAGTGTTCCTATTTTTTCAGGTGTAAAATCATTGAGTTTTTTATGATAATCGTAATCAAACAATTTTTCTACAATATACTTCGATTTAAGTTCAATATTTTTTTTCGCAAGAGATGTTACGGAAGTTTTAACCTGTTTTGTTATATAATCTTTGTATTCATAGTCATATGTGTATTTTTCTCTTATCAATTTTTTTTCTTCTTCACTTAGCGATATATTTTTAAGCATATCTTCAAATTTTTGTCTTACATCCGTTTTTTCTTCTTCTGACAATATTATATCTTTTATTTCTATTTCATTAAACTGATATAATTTAGTATGAGATAAGTTATCTCTTATGTCATCAGCTATGGCATATAATATAAAATCTTGATAATTATTTATGCTGTCCAAGCCTTTTGGAAAAAAACCTGTTCTTATATTTTCCATAAGCTTATAATATGGCGTTTTGCCTATTGAATTTAATATTATCTCATTTTTTGCTCTTGTAAGTGCCACATATAATATTCTTATCTCTTCTGCTCTTGCTCCTGATTCATATTCTGATAAAACAGCTTTTTTAGCAAGCGTGGGCATATAATAATCGTCTTGTGTATCCACATAATTACTGCCTATTCCATATTTTGCATCAAGCAATATCGCCTTGTTTTTATCCTGCATATTGAATTTTTTTTGCAAGTCATTTATTATAACTATACGAGATTCCAAGCCTTTTGATTTATGAATGGACATAAGTCTTACCAAATTTTGCTCTTTAGATATTGATTTCGGCGTTATATCATCCGATTTATTTTTTAATATGGCATCTATATACATGAGGAAGTGAAACAAAGATTTATTTTCGTTTTGTATAAACTCTCTTGCTTTTTCGTTTATTATCTCCAAGTTTTGAACTCTCATTTCTCCTTGAGGCATAGTGCTTATATAATCTTTGTACGAGCTGTCCGTCATAATATAATCTATGAATTCATCAAGCTGCATATATCTTTCTATATCCGCATAATTTTCTATCTTTTTTATAAATTTCGCAATTTTTTCCGATAATTCATCTTGCACTTCTCTTGCATATTTAAAAAATATGTTATAAAAATATTTTTCTTTCATATCATAAATTTTTATCTTTGTTATATCGTCTATGTCAAATTTACCTATAGATGACAACAATACTGCAAGTAATGCTTCATCTTGCCTTATATTATCTATTATTTTCAAAAAATCTATGAACAATGATACTTCCAAAACTTCAAAAACAGCCTGAGAATAATCTATAAACAGAGGTATGTTATGCTTTTTAAACACTCTTGAATAGATATTGACACTGCCTTTTAAAGAGCGCTTTAAGATTATAATATCTCTGTAATTTATATTTTTTCTGCTGTTTATCATATCTATTATCTGTTTGGCTGTAAGCTCTGCCATAAGTTCTTCATCTTCAAAATCGGATATATCTATATCATTTTCTATTTCGTAGTCTGAATACTTATTTTTTTCTTCAATATTTGTTAAGATATTTATTTTTACAGAGCTTTTCGGATAAAGTTTAAATTTTATATTTTGGTCTGCCAGTTTTTTATTTTTTATTATTTCACAGCTTTTTTTATATTTTTTTGTGTGATATTTGAGCCTTGCACTGTCATCGTATTCAATTCCTGCCACATCTTTTGTCATAATTTTCTCAAAAATCATATTGCAAAAATCTATAACTCCACTACTACTCCTAAAATTTTCTGAAAGGTCTATTTTTTTGCTGTTGTCATCTGTTTTGTAAAGCTCATACTTATCCATAAATATCTGAGGTTCAGCCAATCTGAATCTATATATGGACTGCTTGACATCCCCTACAAAAAACAAGTTATCATTAGATGCGATTTTTTGTATTATAGTATCCTGCACCTCATTGGAATCTTGATACTCATCATAAAAAATATATTTATATTTTTGTTCAAGCTTATTTGCACAATCTTCATCGCTTAATATTTTAAGAGTCTGATGCTCCAAATCATTAAAATCAAATATATTTTTTTCCAATTTGGCAGCCATATATCTGCTTTCAAACTCTTCCACAAGCTTGCAAAGACTCAATATTACAGGGTAATAATCCTTCATCTGCTTGGCATATATAGAAGTGGTTATATTATGTTTTTTCAACTCTTCAAATCCATATTTTTTGATATGATAATCTCTTATATTTTTTACTTTTTCAACTTCACTCATATCCACGTCTTCAGTTTTTCTAATGGATTTAAGTTTAGGATATTTAAGTTGTGACACTTCTTTTATAAACAAATCATAATCTTTTTGCAGGATTTGTTCCAAATATATGAGATTTTCCATATCTTGAATTAATGTTTCTTCGTATTTTAAATTTGCATTTTTACACAAATCTATTGCATTTTGAATTATACTTTTTAAACTCTCAATATTAAGCCTTATATCTTTTTTCATAACTGACATATATTCACTGTCATTTATATTTTTTATATTATATTTTTCCGCCTGTTCATAAAGCCATTTAATAGGCTCTTTTTTACTTTGAATGAAGGTATAAATCTGATATACTATATTTATAAGATAGCTGTCATCATTTCTTTTGGAATATATATTTACCAAGTTTAAAAAATCTTCGTCCTGTGATTCATATTTTTCTTCAAATATTTCTTGTATAGCCTCGTCTTTTAATATGCTTATCACAGAATTGTTTCCCAATGTAAAATTGGGGTCTATATCCAATACTTCAAAATTTTCTCTTAAAAGTCCCACGCAAAATGCGTGCATTGTGGATATATTAGCTTGTCCTATAAGCCCTATCTGATTTTTTATATGTATATCTTTGCTGTTTTCCTGCAAATACTTATATAATCTGCTTTGTATTCTACTTTTCATCTCGTTTGCAGCAGCTTTTGTAAATGTGAGTATGAGCATAGAATCTATACTTATTTTTTCTTTTATTATAATATCAACTATCCTCTGCGTAAGCACTGCCGTTTTCCCTGAGCCTGCGGCTGCCGATACAAGTATATTTTTTCCTCTGGTGTTTATAGCGTCTTGCTGATTTATGCTCCACTTCATAACTTTTCCCCTATGTAATTATCTTATACAAAATCTGATTTAATGCTAAAATACATTTAAAATAAGATATTCTCAAATTGTTTTATAATAAAAATTGCTAATTCTTTTATAAATACTTATTTTGCAAGCATTTGTAAAAAAGTGCCAAATCAAAATATATTTTAGTATAATGTTAAAAAATATCTACATTTAATTTAATAACAGTATAATACTAATATTAGTTTGATTAATGAATAAACTTTATAATAAGTCATTTATTTTAAGTATACTTGATTTTACTTATCTAATAAATTCTTAAAAACAATAATACACATTATTATATTAACTTTTAGTATAAAAAGAGAATATAACAAATATATTTCACAGATATTATAAACTTATATGTATATTTTATCAAATATCTATAACAATTTTTATATGTTTTTATTAAAAATTTTTAAATATTTATTTCTATAAGTTATCATATTTTATAATATATTTCTAAATATTAAAGAAATAATTTAAAATTTTTCTTATTATTCTAATCATATGAGATAATAATTTTAAAAATAAAAGCATAAAAATATATAAAAAATAAATTATATTATAAAAAATTCTTCATTTTTATATAATTTTTGATTTAATTTTCTATTATTTATTTAAAAATATTCTGATATATTATGTACATTAATAATATTTCTTGAATTTCTGAAATAATTTGTTATAATTATCTGAATTGCATTTTGCAATTATACCATTATGCGATTAAAGTTTCGTAGTTTAAAATATAAATGTTAAAATTTATTTTTATTTTTAATGCTATATAATTTTGATCAAATATGGATATTATGCTGTTACCTTATAAAATAATGAATACTTCTATCTTCACATAAATAAAAATATGTGTTTATAAATAATACAAATATTCATTTTTTAAGGTAATTAAATCAAATTTATTTTTAAAGGGGGAAATTTTTTAATGAAAAGAAAATTGGGTGCATTAGTATTATCTGTTTGTATGTTGGCAGGACTTACATTTCCTGTTATTGCTGAAGAAAAATCTCAAAGCATAAAAAATTTTGTAAAGTCTGAAACTATAAATGGTAAAGATTTTGATGAAAATACAGGTGCGGATAATTATGCAAACAAGGGTGATAACAAGAATTCAAAATTTTATAAGGCTCCTGATTTTTATAATATGAAGTCAGATAATGAACTTACAATAATTTCAAACTTCAAAACTATGCAACAAACTACAGAATGGTCTTGTGGTGATGCAATGGCTCTTATGGTTCTTGAACACTATGGCATAAAAGGCTATGATGAGATGAAACTTGCAGAATTGATGGGCTCTTCTGTTGATAGAGATACAAAAGGTGCAAAACCTGGTTCCGCAAATAACTTCTATGAATTCGGAACAAATGTTAAACAATTATATAATTTTTTCAGTAATTCAAAGGATGTAAAAGTAGTAGAAACAAGTTATATAGCTAACCCTAAGCCTGAACAGCTCACTTCAAAAAATGACCTTATAACTCCATCTGATGTAGGTAACATCAAACCTACTTTTGTAAGTGCAAGTTTATATTCTTCAGAAAATAAAAGTGATACTGAAAAATGGGTAGATGATGCAAAAGATTCATATTTTGTAAAATGGCTTACAGGACATCTAAAAGCAGGTAGACCTATAATGGTGGAATGGGGAGATTGGGATGGACATTGGCAGGCAATAATAGGCTATGACAACAACAATACTCCAAGTATAGGCGATGACATATTGATATTTGCCGATCCATATGACACTTCAGACCATTGGCAAGACGGATATTATTTCTATCCTTTGGAAAGATGGTTTTATATGTGGCAAGATAGAAAAGTTGCAGAAAAACCATATCAGCTTCAACCATATATAATTGTTGAAAAAGTAAAAAATACAAAATAAATTTTATGATAAATCTCAAAAATATAATCCGTTTTTTTTAACGGATTATATTTTTGCATTGAAAATCTATTTTATCTTTTTTCCATCTACATATACAGATTGTATATTTCTATCATCTCCGATATATAAAAATCTTTGAAGTCTTTCTCTTACCGTCCTGTCATTACTGTCAGATAAACTATCGTCATCTATCACAAGAAAATCAGCCTTATAACCTTTTTCAAATGAACCTACATCTCCGAAGAACTTTCCTCCGCCTTTTGTCGCCATATAAAATAATTGTTCGTATTTAAGTTGAGGATAAGTGTCGTCTATATGCACCCATCTCATATTTGACAATATAGAAGCCATTACTATCACTTTTCCCATAAAAATTTCGTGTCCTCCTGATACATCTGAGGCAAGTCCTACATCAACTCCATTTTTAATCAATTTTGAAACAGGAGATATACCGCTTGATATGTTTCCATTAGAATATGGTGAATGTGCAACCATAACCTGTTTAGATTTGAGCATTTGCATTTCATGCTCATCTGTCCATACACAATGTGCCATAACGGTATTCAAGTTATCTCTTAAAAGTCCGTATTTGTCATACACATCTACATAGCAGTTACATTCAGGGTGCAATTCATTTACAAATTTTATCTCTCTTCTGTTTTCAGATAGATGTGATTGTATTTTTAAATCATACTTTTTAGCTATTTCTCCAAGCTTAGTCATCAATTCACTTGTACAGGAAGGTACAAATCTCGGTGTTATTATAGGTTTTATATTTTTATATTTACCAATTGTATCTTCAACAAATTTAACAGTGTTTTTTGCGCTATCTTGTGTTTTTTCTATATAAAAATCAGGCGAATTTCTATCCATATTTACTTTTCCAACATAAGCTCTAAGACCGGTTTTATCCATTAAATCCATAAGATATTCAGTACTTTCATTATAAATACTGCCAAATACAACACTGCTTGTAGTACCGTTATTAAGTAACTTATTTACAAATTTTTGATAAGGTTTTTTTGCAAATTCGACGTCTTTATACTTTGCCTCTTCCGGAAAAGTATAAATTTCAAGCCAATCCATAAGCTCTTTATCTGCGCCGAGTCCTATATTATTTATCTGCGGCGCATGTATATGTATATCTACAAATCCTGGAATTATAAGTTTTTTGCTGAAATCTATAACTTCATAATCATCATTTATTTCATTTGTTACACCTATGATTTTATCGTTTTCAAACAATAAGTATCCATCTTCAAAAATTTCAAATTTATCAGGAGAACTTGCATATATTATATCTCCTTTAACAGCATTTTTCATAATAAGGAATCTCCTAACTGTTCAAAAGGCACAAATAGTATCCTACCTGTGCCGTTTAACAAATCATTTCAAATCAAAGTTTATTTTTTATACCGAATAATTTTATATCTCCAACAAATTTTTACATAAAAATTATTTTACCTGCAAACAATATCGTCAATATATACATAACTATTGAAGGTTCGCTGAATTTTTTTGCAAGTATCTTACATATAACGTATGACATTATTCCTACCATAACACCATCACCTATACTATATGTAAGTGGCATTATCAATATAGTTAAAAATGCAGGTATAGCTTCATCATAAGAAGAAAAATCTACATTTACTATATTTTCAATCATAAACAAGCCTACCATTATAAGTGCAGGTGCAGTAGCTGCTGACGGTATAGCTGTAAATAACGGTGCAAAGAATAAGGATACTGCAAATAATATTGATGTTACCATACCTGTAAGACCTGTTCTACCGCCTTCAGATATACCTGCTGCACTTTCTGCAAATGTAGTTATAGTAGATGTCCCAAGCATAGCTCCTACTGTTGTACCTATTGCATCTGCTGTTAGTGCCTGACTTGCCTTAGGTAAATTGCCTTTTTCATCAAGCATACCTACTTTTGATGCAGTTCCTACCAACATTCCTATTGTATCGAACATATCTACGAACAAAAATGTAACTACACAGAAAAACATATCAAAACTTAAAAGTTCCTCTTGTGTTATTTGAGTAAATGCCATAGCTGTAGGTGCTACTGAAGGAGGCATGCCTATTATACTTTCCGGAAGTACAGTTACTCCAAGAGGTATACCTACCAATGTTGAGGCTATTACAGATATTAATATTGCACCTTTTACATTCCATATAATTAAGAAAGCACACAAAAAAAGTCCAAATATACATACTATTGCTGATGGATCTGTAAGATTACCCAATTTTACAAATGTAGCCTCATCAGCCACTACAATACCTGCAGATTTTAATCCTATAAATGCTATAAACAAGCCTATACCTACTGATACGGCAGATTTCAAGTTAAGTGGTATACAATTTACTATTGCTTCTCTAGCTTTTACAAAAGTTAACAATAAGAAAATTATACCTTCAATAAACACTGCTGATAAAGCAAATTGCCAGCTATGTCCCATTTGTAATACTACAACATATGTAAAAAATGCGTTAAGTCCCATACCTGCACTTAATACAAAAGGATAATTCGCATAAAGTGCCATAACAACTGTAGCTATTATACTGGCAAGAACTGTTGCTGTAAATACAGAACCTTTATCCATACCTGTAGCTTCAAGTATTCCAGGATTTACAGCTAATATGTATGCTAATGTTACAAATGTAGTAAAACCTGCTATTATTTCTGTCTTTACTGTAGTACCATTTTCTTTTAACTTAAAAAATTTCCATAAAAAACTATTTTCATTATTCATGACCTTCCATCTCCATCATTTATAAAATATTTATATTAGGTTGATAATTGACTTATTATACTTCTTTAGAAATCATCTACCTAATATAAATATATTTAATTTTAAACTTCATAAAATAGATTAATAAGTTTTACAAAAAATTATTTTTCATCATTTGCAATATTTATTTCTATTGCTTTTTCAACAGCGTTTAATATATTTTCATACCCTGTACATCTACATAGATGTCCTGATATTTTTCTTCTGAGTTCGTCTCTTGTATATCTTTTCTTTTCTCCTGCTATTGCTACTGCAGACATAATAAGACCTGGGGTACAAAAACCGCATTGAACTGCCGCTTCATCTATGAAGGCCTGCTGTACAGGATGTAATTTTCCGCTATGACTTTTTAAGCCTTCTACTGTGATTATATTTTTTCCTCTTGCCCAAACTGTAAGGTATATACAGCTATCCATAGGTTCACCGTCTATCAAAACAGTACAGGCTCCACATTCTCCAACTTCACACCCTCTTTTTATACTCGTAAGTCCTAATCTGTTTCTAAGAGTATCAAGCAAAGACTCTCTTTCGTCTATAGGTACTGATACATCTTCACCATTCACATTGAAATCAACAACTGTAAACACTCTCACCACCTCCTTTTACTATGGCTGCATTTATGTTTCTTCTTGCAAGCTCTCTTATTATATGAAGTCTGAAATCTTTTGACGCTCTCCAACTGTTTCTCGGATTTACGTCTAAAGTGTAATTTTCATCTATTATTTTGATGAGATTATCTCCCACTTTTTGTCCTATCAATTTTTCTTCCAATTTAGGACTTCTTATAGGTGTAGGTGCAGCTACTCCATATGTTATTCTTACATCTTCGAGAGTTTTTTTATCTTCACTTAATTTAGTCATTATACAACATCCCAAAGTTGCTATATCCATTGCATTTCTCATGGCATACTTTATATAATTGCCTGTATAACCTAAATAATCTTCTTTTTTTATTTCAAAATGTGTCAATATTTCATCTCTTTGTCTTATAGTTTTTCCTGCCCCTACATAAAACTCACAAACAGGTACAACTCTTGTTCCATTTACACTTTTTAAATGGAGATATGTGTTAAGAGCCATTACACTTGTACAACTGTCTGCACTTGGCACTCCATTACATATGTTTCCTCCCATTGTACCTATATTTCTTATCTGAGGTCCTCCAACTTGACCAACAGCATAAGCCAAGAAATCTATATATTTATTTACTATCGGATCTTTTTCTATATTTGTGAAACTTACTCCTGATCCTATTATTATACTCTCATTCTCATCTATATATATTTTTTTCAACTCTTTTAAATTATATATGCTCACAAACGGAATATCAGTTAAATGCCCTTCTCTATTTTTGATAAGCACATCACTACCGCCATTTATTACTATAGCCTCTTTATCATCATACAGCATTTGTACAGCTTCGTCTATATTTTGAGGCTCATATATTTTTTTTATATCATACATATATTAATCCCTCCTATTCTATTAAGCCATTTTTCTTAAACTCTTCAATAAGTTTTTGAGGATTAAGCGGCAATGAATTTATCCCAATACCTGTTGCGTGTAATACGGCGTTTCTCACAGCCGGTGCAAGTGTAAGCGTAGGTGGTTCTCCAAGGGATTTGTTGCCGTATGCTCCTGAAGGGTCATCAGTCTGCACAAATTCTACATGAAAATCAGGATGATCCATAGATGTAGGCATTTTATAATCAAGTAAATTTCCATTTAGCAATTTACCTTTATCATCATAGATATAATTTTCTCCCAGAACATATCCAAGTGCCATACTCATACCACCATGAACCTGTGCCTCCGCAAGCTGAGGATTAATAAGCTTACCACTGTCATGTATATTTATAACATCTAACACTTTTATTTTACCGAAATAACAATCAACTTCCACCTCAGCAAATGTTGCGCCGAAAGAATATGTGTTATTCTTGCAATCGTATGTTTCGCAAGCTGTTATATGTTGACTTTCTTTTAAACTGTATATTGCCTCCATAGCAAAATCATGCATAGACATTTTTCTTGTTCCGTCTCTTTTTAACACTATATAATCATCTTTTATATCAAGATTTTCAGGTAAAAGATTTAATATTCTTCCTGCTCTGTCAAGAACTTTTCTTTTAAAAGATTCAGCAGTTTTTTTAATAGCTCCACCGCTTACATAAGTTTGTCTTGATGCGTATGCGCCTGTATCAAACGGTGTTACATCTGTATCTTGGAATGATACTATATGAACATTCTCAAGGCTTATTCCTATAGTTTCCGCTGCCATTTGTGAAAATGCTGTATCAGCGCCTTGACCTATCTCTGTTGCGCCCATTTGTAACTGTACGCTTCCATCTTGGTTAAGAGAAATATTTGCTGTTGCTGTTTCAAGAGATATAGGATAAACTCCTGTTTTGTAGCAAAATATCGCCATACCTACTCCACGTCTTTTATTAAGAGGTTCTTTTCCAAGAGTTTTTCTCTTTTCATCCCAATTTATATATTTTTTTCCGATATCTATACATTCTTGAAGACCGGTAGAATGACAAGTGATTGTGCTTAAATCCATATAACCCAATTTCATCATATTCTGCTCCCTTATTGATATAGGATCTATCCCAAGACTGTAAGCCATATCATCCATAAAAGATTCCTGCATAAAACAAGCTTGTGGTATACCATATCCTCTCATCGCACCTGCAGTTGCTCTGTTCGTATAAACAGTATGAGCAGTACCTTCAAGCACTTTTTCATCTTGATAAAGCATACGTACAAGATTACCACAGTTTGCCATTATAGCATGCCCATGTGCAGCATAAGCTCCATTATCCGCTTTTCCATAGAATTTTCTGCCTATGAGTCTACCTGTCTTTGTTATGTATGCTCTAAAATGTCCTTGTATAGCATGTCTTGTTCTTGTAGAAGTAAAAGTTTCTTCTCTTGAAATCAAAATTTCTACTGCCTTTCCACCCAATTGTTGACATAGCCAAGCATTAAGCGGCTCATATAATACATCCTGTTTATTACCGAATCCTCCACCTATATACGGCTTGATTATTCTTATTTTCCCCCAAGGAATACCAAGCGCCTGACCACATACACGACGCATTATATGAGGTATTTGAGTAGATGATATTACAGTTATCTTTCCGTTTTCACCATAAGCTTTAGAAACAGGCAACTCTATATGACAATGTTGAACAGTTTGAGTTGAATATTTTTTATCAAAATAAACCAAATCTTTTTCATCTTTTAAATCATCGAAGTTTATTTCTCCAACCTTATAATTAGATTTAACTATTGTATTAGTAGGTCGTACCTCTTTATGAAGTACAGTTGCATTTTCATCAAGCGCAGAGTCTATATCCAATAAAGGTGGATATTCCTCATACTCAACTTTTACTTTTGCCACAGCTCTTTTTGCACTCACTTCATCTCTTGCAACTACAACAGCTATTTCATCTCCATAATACCTAACTCTCTCGTTTAATAATTTTCTATCCGATATATCTTGATGAGACGCTTCAACTGACCAAGGGTGTCCCGCTGTAGGAAACTGTATATCAGGCACATCAAAGCAAGTAAATATCTTAACAACACCTTTTACTTTCATTGCCTCTTCAATATCAATTGACAAAACTTTCCCATTTGCAATAGTACTCCTAACAAGTTTTGCAACAAGACAGTTAGGTACCACTATATCTTCAGTATATTTGGCAACTCCGGTTACTTTATCATAAGCATCAACACGAGCTACTTTTTTACCAACTATCATACGAAAACCGTCCTTTCTAAAAATTTAACAAATATTTCTATAAAAACTGAACTTTAAATAAATTTTATTTATTCTATAATAAAAATTTGAACAAAAATATGTTTTAACAATTACTAATATTCATAATTTAAAAGCATCATGAATACGTTTCCTCATAAGCATAAACACACTTAGAAGCTATATTAAGTATATAAGTTAATTTCTGTACAGTCAATATAATTAATATTAAAAAAATATATATATCTACATTTTATGTCATTTTTTTATCAATTCGATAATATTTTTTACTTTTTATATTGAAATTTCAGCTTTTATATTTATATTTTCATTTTAATTTTATTAAATTTATCAAAAAAATACTTATATCAAAATGATAACTTTTTTGTTATAATTTTTTTAATCGAATAATATAATTGCTTTTTGTTTATGATGATAGTATTATATAATTTTATAAAACAAAAAACGGAGGTAAACTAATGAAATTTTATGATACGTTCATATTTGACTTGGACGGAACTTTGCTTGACACTATAGGCGATCTTACAAATGCTGTAAACTATGCTTTAAAAAATTATGATTACCCTCAAAAAACAATACCTCAAATAAAAAGCTATGTAGGTGACGGTATACCCAAACTCATAGAGCGTGCAATACCTCAAGGATTGGAAAACAAAAATTATAATGACGTTCTCAAACTTTTTTCAGATTATTACAACTCTCATTTAACTGACTGCACACATATATACGATGATATAATCACAGTTTTCGAAAAGCTTAAAGAAAAAAACTGTAAAATAGCCATAGTTTCCAATAAATCTGATAAATATGTAAAAATACTCTCCGAATACTTCTTCAAAAACTATGTCGATATAGCCATAGGTGAAAGCGAAAATATACGCAAAAAGCCAAGCAGCGACATGGCGAATTATGCCCTTTCCAAACTCAGCAAAACTACAGATACTTCCGTATATATAGGTGACTCAGAAGTTGACATATTGACTGCAAAAAATTCATCTCTACCTTGTATATCAGTATCTTGGGGATTTCGAAGTAAAGAATTTTTAGAAAAAAATGGTGCAAATATAATTATTGACAGCCCGTTAGAGCTCTTAAAATACATTTAAAACTAATATAAAAAAGGAAAATAAATTATGATAGGATTGATAGTAGCTTACTCAAAAAATCATGTCATAGGCATAGACGGTCATATGCCTTGGAATATACCTGAAGAGCTTGAAAGATTTAAAGAGTTGACAACAGGAAATGTGATAATAATGGGTAGATTGACACATAAAGATATAGGCAGAATACTCCCAAACAGAACCAATATAATAATATCAAATACCGAAAAATTTGAAGGCGAAAACTGCTATACGGTATCATCTCTTGAAGATGCGTTAAAAATAGCCGGAAATAGAGATACCTATATAATAGGAGGAGAACAATTGTTCAAAACTGCAATAGAATTTGTAGATAAAATGTATATAACTCTCATAGAACAAGAATTTAAAGGAGACAGATATTTTCCTTATTTTGATGAAACTAAATTCGATATGATAACAGAAAAAGAAATTTCAGGAGATATTTGCTACAAATACTTAACTTATATTAGAAAACAATAGACAAAAACAACAATTTATAATATAATCAAGGTCTATTGTATAAAAATGTAGAATTTGTAACATTATTACCACTAATAAACCATGTATTTTTAAAATATACAGTTTAAGCTCATAATATAAATGCAACACTTAAAAAATAACTATTTGTAAATAGATAATTTAATATCCGAATATTTACAAATTTAGTGTTGCTTATAAAACGATGATTGTATAGAGGTGAAAACATTGAGCAATCTTATAATAGTCGAGTCTCCCGCAAAGGCAAAAACTATCGAAAAATTTCTCGGCAAAAACTATAAAGTAAAAGCATCTATAGGACATATAAGAGATTTGCCTAAGTCCAAACTCGGCGTAGATATAGAAGATAATTTTAATCCTAGTTATATAACAATAAGAGGAAAGGCAAGCATTGCAAACGAATTAAAAAAAGAGGCTAAAAAATCTGAAAAAGTATTTCTCGCAACCGATCCCGATAGAGAAGGTGAAGCAATTTCATGGCATCTTGCCTATATATTAGGATTAGATGAAAATGAAAAAAACAGGATAGAATTCAACGAGATTACTAAAGAAGCTGTAAGAAATGCCATAAAAAATCCAAGAAAAATAGATAAAAACTTAGTAGACGCACAACAAGCAAGACGTGTGCTTGACAGACTTGTAGGCTATAAAATATCTCCTATACTTTGGGCGAAAGTACGAAAAGGTCTAAGTGCAGGCAGAGTGCAATCCGTAGCCACAAAAATGATATGCGACAGAGAAGCCGAAATAGAAAAATTCATCCCTCAAGAATATTGGAGTATAAGCCTGAATACTCAAAATTCAAACAAAGAAAACATATCGTTTGAATTATCCGGAAATAAGAATAAAAAAATAGAAATAAAAAATGAAGAACAAACAAACAAAATTTTATCCGAAATAAAAGGGAAAAATTTACAAGTAAAAAAAATAGAAAAGAAAAACAGAAAAAAAGCTGCATACAGACCGTTTACCACAAGCACTTTACAACAAGAAGCTGCAAATAAATTAGGCTTTACAACAAAAAAAACAATGCAGTTAGCACAACAGTTGTATGAAGGTATAAGTGTGAAAGGCAAAGGCACACTAGGTCTTATAACATATATGAGAACAGACTCTCAAAGAATATCAAGCGAAGCGCAGGCATTAGCAAAAGAACATATAACTTCAAAATACGGAAATAAATATTACAAATCGTACGGATATAAACAAACAGGAAAAAACGTACAAGACGCTCACGAATGTATAAGACCGTCACACATAGAGCTTGAGCCTATGGAATTGGAAAATTCACTCAATAAAGATCAATATAAACTATACAGACTCATATACAGCAGATTTATAGCCTGTATGATGCAAGACGCTCTTTATGAACAGCAGAGCATAAATGCCGATATAGATGATTACAATTTTAAAGCAAACGGTTCAAAATTACTATTCGACGGTTTTTTGAGAGTATATGATTATAGTACAAGCGAAGAAAATATACTTCCGTCAGTTGAAGAAAACGAAATCTTAAAAGTAAAAAAAATATTACCTAAACAGCACTTCACACAACCACCCGCAAGATATAACGAAGCCTCTTTAGTAAAAACCTTAGAAGAACTCGGTATAGGCAGACCGAGCACATATTCATCTATAATATCTACAATTCAAGACAGAGGTTATGTAGAAAAGAAACAAAAAAACTTATTTCCTACCGAACTTGGAAAAGTAGTAACAAACTTATTAGAAGAATATTTCAAGCAGATAGTTGACCTTGAATTTACAGCAGACATAGAAGGAAAACTGGATACTGTAGCTGAAGGTAAAGACGCTTGGAAAGAAGTAGTGTCAAATTTTTACAAACCTATAGAGCATGATTTGGAAATAGCGAGCAAAGAAATAGAACGTATAAATATGGACGAAGAAACAGACGAAGTCTGCGAGCTTTGTGGCAACAAAATGGTTATAAAACACGGAAGATTCGGAAAATTTATGGCTTGCTCAAACTATCCTGAGTGCAAAAATACTAAACCTATACTACAAAAAACAGGAATGAAATGCCCAAAATGTGGCGAAGGTGACGTAATAGTACGAAAAACTAAAAGAGGAAAAATTTTCTACGGCTGTTCATCATATCCAAAATGTGATTTTGTATCTTGGAACAAACCCACAGGAGAGTTGTGCCCACAGTGCAACAGTCCTTTAGCAGAAACAGATAAAAAATCAAAATATAAAACCGCCTGTACAAACAAAGAATGTAAATATAAAAAATAGAAAAATAAAACCGCCGGTCCACCGACGGTTTTATTTTTATAATTATCCGATTAAACAACGGATATAATATTATATTCATCTAATACTATATACTATAGATATAAACAACTTAAACAATGTTAAACTTTTTATATTATCAAATTTTAAAATCTTAATTGGACGATATTATAAATTTCAAAACTTTTATCTATTTAGCATTTTGTTCTATCAATATGTTGCCTTTTCCTGCATCTTTACCTACGTTAAATTGATCCCAAAGTAGATCCATTGAAAGTTTTATTCCTTTTGATTGGCTCTTTCCATCATCATTAGACACAACACGATTTTCAGAAATACCTGTTGTATATTTACCTTGAGCATCAGGATCCATAGCCACGCCTATGAATATATCCAATCTTTGATCTGTAGCGGGAGCACATTTTATTACATTTTTTTCTAATGCATCTTTAACATCTTTATCACTTAAAGCTGAAAGTCTTACGAAATCAACTCCGCCAACTGTAAATGTATTAGCTTTTCCAATAGCGTCAGCAAGTTTAAATGTAGGCTCGTCTACAATTGTTTCAGGTCTATATTGTTCTCTGTCTATGTATACAGCTACACCTATCATATGGTCCACGTTTCCTTTATCTTGTCCATCAAGGTCTGTTACTTTAAATTTGATATTGCTCAATTTTGCAGCTATATCTCCAACATTTACTATATCACTGCGGAATGCTTGTGCATATCCAGGATACATTTTGTCAATTGTAATTTCTATTTGACCGCTTGCATTTGTTTTAGCTTGAGTGTAAGGACCAACTTGTTTCTTTATTGGTTTCGCATTAACTAATTCAGCATCAAAGTTAATATTGTTGTAGCCTTTTGCTCTGTCTTTATAAGCATCTATACTTCCTGGTTTAGCTATCTTGTTATAGTCAAAGGTACCTCTCATAAAGAAATTATCATCTACATATCCCTTATCTATACCGTCTACTATACTCCAACCACCACCTTGTATAGTTTCATTTCCATATTGTGCATATAATCCCAAGTCTACGAATTGTACTCCAAAATCTCCTGTTGTAGCTTTAGTTGTTACGTTTAATGTATCTGTCCAATAAGCGTAACCTGTACCTGCCAATACTAATGACAATGCTACTATACCGCCAATAAACGAATTTCTTCCCGGTCTTTTCATTTTGAATTCCTCCTATGTAAATTAAATTTTAATTGTGGAAACTTTATATTATTTTTCAGTTTCCTGTTATCTTTATTACAATTAGAATTATAACTTAATTACATATATAAGAAAAGCCACCAAAGACATATATTTACTTATTTTTTAGTGGTACGATATCTTCCACTAAAGTAGTAGTATGTAGTAAAACCAATTGTTTAAATCCATATTTTTCTCTTTATTTTCACATATTTATGTATTTATTTTTATAAATATGGAAAAATATATTTTATCATTATATTAAATATATACCTTCATTAAACAAAGGTATCTGTATGAGATATTTGTAGGGGTAGTGATTTTATAATAAAATCTATTTACTGTATAGTTATGTTCAAGCTGAAAATATACATATATTCTTTTGACAATATATAGAATTTGCCCTCTTCTGGAAGTCCACTTTCATCTATGCTATAAAGTACAGGCTCTCTAATTTCTTCAGAAAGCGAAAGCAAGTCAACTATATCTTTAACTTTAAGTGCAGTTTTTTCACTTAGATTCGGAATTTCTTCTACACATATCATCCTACTACCGTATCTACGCATAATATTGGAGATTTTTGCAACCCATAACTCTTGTCCTACAATATCTCTTGTAAAAAATTTTAAAAAGATAAGTAGTATAAGTCCTAATAAAGATACTGCCGGATATGCAATGTATGACTTGATTTCAGGACTGACTTTTTCAGTTGTTTTCTCTGTAATATCTCCTTTGTTAACATCAGTTTCATCTTTTTTAATTTCATAAAACTTTTCTCCACTTATAGGAACTGATATTTTATACGAAAACTCTTTTTCTTCTGAATCTAAATTAAACTTACCTTTAAATAGAATATAAAAGTTTTTTGCTGTTGTTCCTCCGAGCATATACTCAATTTGTTCTGCATATAGTCTGTACTCTGAAAGCTTTATTTTCACGCTTTTATCAATAGTCATATGGTCTGTCTGAACAGCTTGTATTTTTTTTGAATCAATAGGATAATTTTTTTCATATATTTTCTTTTTTTCTTCTCCGTTTGCCTGATAGCCTTCTATAACTCCACTTACACTATACTCACCTGACAACATAAGCTGTTTTGTAAGTATTGCTTCCGATTTAAAGTCAATATGTACATAATCTGTAAGAATATCAGGATATAAAAGCTCCTCGTCCAAATACTCTTTATCGAAAATCGAATTGTTTAGCAAGTATACTTTGTAATGAGAATCTGTCGTAATATTATAGGAATACAAACTCACATCTTTATCTTCTTCGTGAGGTATACTTTTTATAGCTGTAATTACTCCTCCAACAATTAGTGATATAAAACCTAAAATATACAAAAATATTTTTAATTTTTTATTAATAGCTATTTTTTTATCCTTCTTTTTTTCTTCATTTTCTAAATTTTTAGAAACATCTTCACTTTTTTGAACTTGTTCGTTATTTTGAACTTGTTCGTTATTTTGAACTTGTTCAGTATTTTTATCTTTATCTTTATCTATATTTTTCATTTTTCGTCAACAACTCCTTCCGGAACTTCATCTTGTTCTTTAAGTATTAATACAGGCAGACCTACTTTTGGAACTACTTTTACTATAATTCCCTTTACATCATTTGGTTGAACAATTATTCCATCAGCTGTTTTATTATTATCTCCTTTTGTTTCAAATGATTTGTTCCCTGCCTCATCTGTAATAACTTCTTTAATTCTATGTGTTATAGTTATATCTTCACGTTTAAAATTTATTATATCTCCTTTTGAAAGATTATATATATCTTTTTCTTCTTTCATTTTTTCTATAAGCACAACATCTCCGGGATATATTAAAGGCTCCATACTTCCTGTAAGTATAACTGACGGATACACCGGAAATACTCCTACACAAAACCATGAAAACATAGTTGCTGAAAAAAGAGAAATCAAATACAATATATTTTCTTTTTGACTTACAACGGTTTTTCCCTGATTATTGCTACGATCCATTATATATGTCATATACATACTTGGAAATGCTATTCCAATTGCACCTTCAACAATCCAAGGAAGCTCCGGTAAAACCGGAAAACATTTTTGAAAAAGTTCTATTATCCCAATATATACAATGCTCGGTAAAATTCCACCATAAAATACAAATGTAGACATAAGAACATTTTTAGTTATTAACGGCGCTACATTTTTTATACAATATATGAATAAATCTCTATCTTGACTTATAGTATGTAATTTTGCAAAATTTATATCTGTCAAAATCATTATAAGCGTAGTAATAACAATTGCTATACGCCTGTATTTCATAGTTTTATATGCTGTTGCAAACGCATATGCCCTTATCATTTCTTTAGCTACTAATTGCGAAAATATGTTAAGAATGTTAAGCAATATACCTATGATTGATATATCATAAGGACTTGCCTCAAGTTTTTTCATAAATACAGCCGATAAAAATTCAAGCGCCACAAATATTATGGCGCCGGATACAGCATATCCTAAAAGCGAGCCGTTTATAAAATTTTTGTTAGGCATATTTATCGCCGGTATGCAAAAGTATATTATACATATGATTAAACCCCAATATATAGGAGCTGCAAACGGCAAAGATAATATTTTGGTCTTAAAAAACGGTAAAGCAGATAGTATGATGCTGAGTAAGAGAAAAAATGTATAAACTTTGTATTTTCTATCAGAATTTAAAAGTTTTTTTCTATACTTTTTTTTCATTTTTGTATGTCCTCTTGTTCTGATTTTATTTCATTTTGTTGTTCAATCTCTACATTATTCTCTTCTATTTCTGTATTATTATCTTGTGTATTTATATCATCGTTTTCTGTATTATTATTGTCGTTTTGTTCTAAATTATTATTTTGCTCTATATTACTATTTTGTTCTATGATTATATTGTTATTTTTTTCTATATTTACTTGTGTAGTTTCATTTTTATTTTCAACAATATCTAATTCTACTTTGTATATTATAGGTGCATCAAATTTTATTTTTAGCTCATCACTCCAATATCCCCACGACTTTATATTAAATAGGATTAAAAATATAATTATCATTAATAAAATTCTTTTTTTAGTCATATCACTTTACCTCCTATTTTGCAGAATCTTTTTCTTCGGATTCATTTTGAAACATATTAAAAGGTATCTCACAGGAATATATCACTATAACACCGTTTCCAGCTGTACTTACAAGCTCTTTTTCTTTTAAAGTAAGATTAGTATTTTCTTCAAGCTCATTATTTCCTATCTTTAAATTTGTAGGTAATAATTTTAATTGTTCAATACTTTCTTCTTTCAACTTCAAATAAATTTGACCGTTCATCTCACCAATATTTTTATTCATATCGTCTTTATCAGTATTTAACGTTCTATAAACTTCAAATTTCAAAGGTGTCATAAAATCTCGTCCGCTGTTTTTCAAAAAATATCCTATGCCGTCTTTTGCCAATATTGCATTTCTTGCCTTCATTTCCAACATATCGCCTTCTTTTAAAGTATCAAGTTTTGTAGACTTCAATTTTGTAATAGTGCTTTCATCTGACGGTGTCAAAGGAAATTCTATTTTTAACATCTTTCCTTCCATTAATTCTTTTACAGGAAGAGATTCATTAAACAATATTTCAAGTTCTTTTTCTTTTTCCAAAATGTTAAATTCTGCTTCTATAGAAGAAGAAACATTATCATCGGCATCTGCAACGGAAACAATATATTTTTTATCTTCCTGCTTATCAAATAATATATCCATTACTCCTGTACTCATCTGAGCGTTAATTCGCAAATTTGAAGACCAACTTGCATATGTAACACCTAATGCCGATAAACCGAAAAATAATATTAAAAAAACATAAAATTTTTTAGAAAATTTACTAATTTTATTTTTCATATTCATCCCCCTCTTTCTTTTTGTATTTTTGTATATTAGATAACTATAATATTTTAACTTATTTCAGACTGCTTTAAAGTAAGTTGAAGTTTTTCACTGTTTCTTTCTGCAAACAACATAGCTTCTGCTCTGTTATAAAGATCTAATTTCCCGAATATATTGGATAAATGTTTTTTTACAGTACCTTCCGATACATATAAAACTTCTCCTATTTTTGCGTTTGAATAGCCTTTTCTTAAAAGAGTTATAACTTCAATTTCTCTTCTCGTAAGCATATCTATTTTCTTTTCTTCTTCTGATGCATTCCCTACGTTTTCAATCAAGTCAGCTGAATAGAATTTTCCACCTCTCTCAACTACTTTTAAACCGTAAACAATATCATCTATAAACGCATCTTTAAGTAAATATGCGTCTATACCTAAACATTTTGCTCTCAAAAAATCATTTTCGTTTGATGATGAAGTGATTACAAAAGTTTTCATATCTATTTCTTTTTCTTGCACCCATTCCAAAAAATCAAATCCGCTCTCATTGTGCAAATGTATGTCTATAAATGCCATATCTATCTGACTTTTTTCTGTTAAATCAATACCTTCTTTAACAGTTCCTGCCTGCAGTATTTGTACATCAGGTTTATGAATTTTTATAATTGACTCTAATCCTTGTCTTGCAATAGGATGATCATCTAAAACCAGTACCATATCTATTCCTCCTGTCTATTCTATCTCGGTAAACTCAGTTTTACCTTAACCCCTTTTGCTTCACCACATTCTATAAGCAAGTTACCTTTTAACAATACTGCCATATTCTTCATATTCTTCAATCCGTTGCCTTCTACAAAATCATCATCATTTTTCGAAAAACCTTTTCCGTCATCTTCTATGTATAATTCAATAAATTCAGAATTTAATTTTAATTCGATATCTATTTTTTTAGCTTTTCCATGTTTTACAGCATTATTAACAGTTTCACAAGAAATCCTATACAGTGCAATCTTTTGTGCTACTGATATATAATCAGACTCCTTATCTATGTTCATATTTATATGTACACCGTTTAATTTTTCCACCTCCTCCATATAAGTATACATCGCATTAACAAACGTGTTCAAACTGTCATTAAATCTTTTTCCATATATGCTCTCTCTCAGCTCCGTCATAGTAAGTTCTGCCGAATGTTTGAGCATATTTATATAACTTTTAATCTCATCTTTTGATATATTATTATCTATACTTTTTAACTTATTTTCTAAAACAGCAAAACTGCAAGTCATTCCAAAAAGTTTTTGTATTACTGTATCATGAATTTCGTTGGCAATTCGATTTTGCTCCTCCATTGCAATAAATTTCTCCATCTGAGAATATGTATCTAAATTAGAAAAAATAATTTTTATTAATCTCCAATAAAAATCTTCACCATTTTGAAATTTATTGAAATTTTTTTTGACTAAAACTCCACTCATATAAGTACCTTCTCCAATAGGTGTCATCTGATAATCTCCATCGCCTGCTTTCAAATAAAAAACATCATTATTATTGTCATTTTTAAGCATATTATATTGTTTTTTCCAAAAAATTACCTCATTTATTATATTTTTAGATAAATCTTCGTCTATGTCAAATTTTTCAATAATTTTCGGTGTATCATCATGTTCGAATTTTATAAGTATAAACCCTGAGTCTGTCATATATCTTCTTAATAAAATTGACAATCCTTCCATAATTTTTTTAGGATTTGTTATTGCAAATAAGCTGAAGCTTTCGTTTAATTCTGTAAGTTTCAAAAAAGCATAATTGCTGAGTTCTTTTTCCTCTTCCAGTTTTTCATTAAGATTCGTCAATTCTTCTTTTTGCTTATCAATATATGATATATAATGTCTTGTTGCATAAAATCCGCCTATTATCATAATCATACCTAAAAGTATATTCAAATCTTGATAGGATAATTCTTTTATCTCTTTCCCTACAAAAGCACATAAAATACACCAAATATAAGAAATTATTGTAATCATTATATTCTTTTCCGATACAATCATCAGCAATATGCAATCCACTTCATACCAAAGGTAAGGACTCATAAAGCCGCCGCTCAAAAATATGAATATTCCATATGCAAATACTTCCAAACCAAACATTATGCGAAGATATGTCTTGTTTTCGCCTATCTTTTTATATAACCAACAACTGAGTGTACACGAAATAAGCATTCCTAAAACTACCAACAAGTACATCCCTTGTCTTTTGTAGTATATAGACACAAACACATAAGCTATTGTTGAAAATATAAAAGTTACTATTCTCCAAAAAATATTTATATTTATGTAATCGGGATACTTTTTTTCGTCCATAAGCTTCATCCTTATCTTCAGGTCACTATAATTCCAACACCGGTAAAAAGATTATATAATAATCCTAAATACTTCCATATTTTTTATCGAAACATTGTTAATAGAATAAAAAGTTTTCAAGCAAACGCTATTGTTTTTTATACTTTTAATATACTTTTTCCATATTATACTATTTATTTTATAATTTGACATCTGTAATATTACCTGTTTTTATAAATTTTGTATTTTTTGTACATTTTTTTCGTATATATATAACATTCATAAATATTATGCCTTGTTTTTTTAATTATTTTTTTATTAAGTGTTGCACTTATATTGTAAACCTAAATCTTATATAATTTATTTCTTATCTTTTCATAACATATTGTCAAAAGAGATAAAACATATAATACTATTATCTAACTTAAATAATAGATATTTTTAATATAAACCTCAAATATATTTCAATAATCCTGTAATACTAAAAGTTAATAGAATAATAGATATTATTATTTTTTAAAATTTATTAACTAAGTAAATTTAAGTATATTTAAAATAAACAACCTATATAAATTTTTATCCATTAGTCAAACAAATATTGGTATAACAGTAGAATATAAAAATATATTCCATTTAGCATTTTTATTATATTTTTCTTTAATTAGGTAATAGTATTAGTGTTAATCTATTATAAAAAATATTTCCCATTAAAAAAACCTATTGATGTAAGCTGTTTAAGCTCAATTTCAATAGGTTGATTTTATGTATGGCGGAGAGAATGGGATTTGAACCCATGATACGATAACTCGTATACACGCTTTCCAGGCGTGCTCCTTAAACCGCTCGGACACCTCTCCTAATCAGTATTTTTATCACAAGGCTTATTATAATAAAAATACTGCGCTAAGTCAATACTTATAAATTTAAAAAATTTCTATAATTTATGCTTAGAGATATAGTATTAATCGTACATTAATTGTCGTTATCTTGTGTGCTTATTGCAACCAATGCCAATCTTCCGCTTTTTACATGATAAGAGCAAGTGGACATAACTAATATATCATCTCCATATTTAGGAGATATATCATCAGATATTGCTGTTGCATTTGTTTTCAAAAAATTTATATATTTATTGAATTCTTCTTCGCTTTTTATCGATGTCGTATTATAAAATATATCCGCCGTTCTTGTGTATTCCTTGAGCATTACAGCAGCAAACAGCTTATATTTTTTTAATGCATCCGGCATTTCCAATAGCACAGGATTTGCATTTTTAAGATTATTTTCATCGATATAATTGTGCAAATTTGTAAACATGGTTCCGTCACCCATATTATGTGCATACACTATATATAGACTTGTTTTTTGTGAATTGTCTATTTTTGTTCTATGATCTAAAAAAGGTGTTCCACTTAAAGCATAGTTTTTGTCTATATTTTTCCTTAAATAAAACTGCGGATCATCAGGTGTATACATAACCGGATAATCTATATTTGCTCCATCCAATTTAATCCATGCTGCTATATCGCTGTTTTTATTTTGCAAATTATCAAAAAATACTTTCAATCTTTCTTTTTGAGTGATTTCTTTTTTTTCAGATTTTTTTTGAATTTGTACATCACTTACTTGCCTATGCATATTGCTCAAATTATCAAACTGCTTTTTTGACATATAAAGACTTATGCGATAAGTTAACAGTAACACGCCTGATATGACAAAAACGCATATTAAAATTATATTTATTATTTTAAATGTTGTCTGTTTCATCTTTAATTCCTTAAATCATATTTTGCTAATTGTTATAAAAATTTTTACATAAATATAAAATATTTTAATAAATGTATTTTATCCTCTAATTTAATACCATTATATTTGTAGTTTAAAAAATAAATATATCATTTGCTTAGAGTTTTTTTATTTAACATTTTATCAAAATGCAAACTATAAAAATATATTACATAAGATATTCCCAAAAAAATTATATATAAACTATTTTAAATAAATCTTAAGTCGCATATTTTTTCTACAATTAAAGATTAAAACAGAAATTACTATAAAATAATTATGAAGGTTTACATTACATATCCAAAAGTATTTTTGACAATTCTATCGGTTTTACTGATTTTCCGTCTTTATAAACCCTCATATTTCCCCCTGATATCTCGTCTATCAAAACTATGTTTCCTTGTTTATCTCTGCCGAACTCCAATTTGATATCTATAAGTTCAAGCTTTTTATCTTCTATCGTCTTTTGTATTATTTTTGTTATATCTTTTGTTGCTTTTTCAAGAGTTTTGTACTCATCTTTGTCAAGTATTTTAAACTTTTCAAGCAATTCTTCGCTTATGAAGGGATCTCCTTTTTCATCATCTTTTAGCGAAACTTCTACATAATAATCTAATATATCTCCATCTTTCGCATATTCTCCGTATCTTCTGATGAAACTTCCTGTGGCTTTTAATCTACATATAACTTCTATTCCTTTGCCGAATACTGTAACAGGTTTTACTGTCATAGTTCTCTCGTCAAGATTTGCTGATATATAATGTGTAGATATGCCTGCCTGCTCTATTTTTTCAAACATAAGTTTAGTCATCAAAAGACCATAATAACCGTTGTCTTTTATTGTCAAACCTACTTGATTTTCACCCGGATCAAATACTCCGTCTTTTCCTGTTACATCGTCCTTAAAAAATAATTTCACATTTCCATCATCTAATTGATATACTGTTTTTGTCTTACCTTCGTATATTTTTTTCATATTATTTACTCCTGTAACTTATTTATTATAATTCTAAATCATATAAACCAATAGAAAACTTCAATAGCAATTTTAAAATTAAAGCATTTTTTATAAAATTACTTATAATAATGTTTTATTTAAGCTCTCCTATATCTTTTCTATAAAAACTGTTAGGAAAATTTATGTTTTCTATCTGTTTATAGCATAGCTGTCTTGCTTGTTTTATGTCTTCTCCAAGTGCGGATATTGCCAAAACTCTGCCTCCGTTTGCAACATATTTTTCGTTTTCAAGTTTTGTACCGCAATGATAAACAAATGTATCGTCTATATACTCATTTATTTTTATAATACTTCCTTTTTTAGGCTCTCCCGGATAACCTTGAGCAGCCATTATAACTGTCACCGCTGATTTATCATACCATTTTATTTCTTGCTCATCCAATTTTTGTTGCAATGAACTTTGGATTATATCGAGCAAATCTGTTTTTAATCTTATGAGCAGTACTTCCGTTTCAGGATCGCCGAACCTCATATTATATTCAAGCACTTTTGCTCCGTCATCTGTCATTATAAGACCTATATATACTATGCCTCTTATATCGAATCCTTCTTTTTTTATCCCTTCAAGTGTTTTTTTTGCTATAAAATCGCAACTTCCGTCTAAATAATATGGAGATGGAGAAATACAACCCATACCTCCTGTATTTAAACCTTTATCATTATCATAGGCTTTTTTATAATCACTTGCACTCACCATTGGGACTATAATTTTTGAATCTGTAAAGCATAGAAGTGACACTTCTTTTCCTTGCAAAAATTCTTCTATAACTACTTTATTACCCTGCTCGCCAAAAACTTTGTCAACCATTATATCTTTTATCGCTTGCTTTGCTACATCAAAATTTTCAGCTATTATTACCCCTTTTCCGGCAGCAAGTCCATCAGCTTTTATGACTACCGGAAATTTAGCTGTACTTATATATGAAACAGCTTCTTTTTCATCTTCGAAAACCTCGTAATTTGCAGTAGGTATGCCATATTTCTTCATAAAGGCTTTTGCAAAACTCTTGCTTCCTTCCAATTTTGCTCCTGCTTTGTCTGCACCGAATATTTTAAGTCCGGCTTTATTGAATATGTCAACTATTCCAAGTGTAAGAGGAACTTCTGTACCTACTATAGTCAAATCTATTTTTTCTTTTATGGCAAAATCTCTAAGTTTTTCTATATCCTCAGGGTTTATATCTATATTTTCTCCTAAAGATGCCGTTCCTCCATTCCCTTTTGCAAAATAAATCTTGTCGACTTTTTTATTTTCAGATATTTTCTTTCCTATTGCGTGCTCTCTCCCACCAGAGCCAATAATAAGTATTTTCATAAAATTCTCCATTTTTTAATAATACTGATCATAATTTAAAAAGTATATATAAAAATATTGCATATTCTATTACACCATTGCTTGTAATATTTTTTTATTATACATATTATTTAATTACTTAACAGCAAGTATTTACATTATTTTAAACAATTTATTTTTTATAGCTAAAATTTAATGTCTGAAATGCCTTACTCCTGTAAATACCATAGATATTCCGTTTTTGTCGCATTCATCAATAGATTTTTTATCATTTATAGAGCCTGATGGTTGTATTATAGCTTTTATATTATATTTATTCGCAAGCGTTACAACATCCTCAAATGGAAAAAATGCATCTGATGCCAACACTGCACCATTTGCCTTTTGTGCTGCTCTTTCAAGTGCGGATTTTGCTGCAAATATCCTGCTCACATCTCCGCCACCTATTCCTAATGTCGCACAGTCTTTCGCCACTACTATTGCATTGGATTTGACATGTTTTGCAACGGTCATTGCGAATTTCATATCTTCTATTTCTTCTTTAGTTGGAGATTTCTCGGTAACTACATTTAATTCTTCAGGAAATAGCTCACTGTCAGATTCTTGCAATAAAAATCCTCCACCAAGACTTTTATATTGATTAATTTTTTTTATGCTGTGATTTTCTAATTCTTTTAATCTTAACAATCTTATATTTTTCTTTTGTTTTAATATTTCTAAAGCCTTTTCTTCAAAGTCGGGTGCAATCACTACCTCTAAAAATATTTTATTTATCTCTTTTGCAGTTTTTTCATCCACTTTTCTGTTCATGCATACTATTCCGCCAAATATTGACTGTTTATCAGTTTCATATGCTCTAATATACGCATCATACACATTATCTGCAACAGATACTCCACAAGGTGTGGAATGTTTAACCGCTACACATACAGATCTATCAAATTCCATAGCCAAATCTACCGCACTTTGTACATCATTATAATTGTTATATGAAAGTTCTTTTCCGTTTAAAAATTCTGCACATTCTATGCCTTTATTTTCTATAGAATCTGATGAGTAATATGCTGCTTGTTGATGTGGATTCTCTCCATATCTGAGTTGTTGTTTTTTATCAAGCGAAAGCAATATTTTTTGAGGCATTGTGTCTTTGCCTGATATATTTTCTAAATAGTTTGAAATCATTATGTCATATGTCGCTGTTGTCGAAAATGCTTTTTGTGCCAATTTTCTTCTATATAAACTGTCTATACTTTTATTTTTCATTTTTTCTATAACTTCATCATAATCTTTACTGTCTGTTATAACGAGTACACTTTCATGATTTTTTGCTGCCGAGCGTATCATTGTAGGTCCGCCTATATCTATATTTTCTATAGCGTCTCGTAGAGTATGATTAGGATCTGATATTACTTGTTTAAACGGATATAGATTGACAACAACTATGTCTATCGGTGTTATATCCAATTTTTTCAGTGTATCCATATGCTCTTTTATTTTTCTGTCAGCCAATATCCCTCCATGTATTTTAGGATGCAATGTCTTTACTCTACCGTCAAGACATTCTGCAAATTCTGTTACATCAGAAACTTGAATTGCTTTTATATCATTACTTTGTAATAATTTGAATGTTCCTCCTGAGGATATTATTTCTACTCCTAATTTTTCCAATTCTTTTGCAAATTCAACTATACCTGTCTTGTCAAAAACGCTTAATATTGCTCTCATCTATCATTCTCCATATACTGTATTAATATATTTATACTAATCACCAATAGAATAATATATAATATTAAAAGCCTATTTAAAATAATATATAACACTAAAATATAAAATAATACATTCAATTTGGCATTTTTATTATATGTTTATTTAATTAGGTAATAGTATTATTTATATAAAGTTCATAAATAATGTATATTTTATTAAATTTACACTATGTTATTTTTCTATTCTTCTATTGAGTTTTAGTATTAAAAAAATATAATAATATATAAATAGTAAAAATTTTATCAAAATTTTAATTTTTCAATAACAATGTTTATTGCTTTAGGTAATATCTTATGCTCTATTTCCAAAATTCGCTTTTGCAAAGTTTGTGCCGTATCATCTTCATTTACTTGCAGATGCTCTTGAATTATTATCTCTCCTGTATCTATGCCGTTATCCACATAATGTACAGTTGCTCCGCTTACTTTTTCTTTATTTCTTATTACCTGTTCATGCACTTTTATACCATAATATCCCTTACCGCAATATTTGGGTATAAGTGACGGATGTATATTTATTATGCGGTTTTCATATCTTTCTATTATTTTTTTATCCAATATGGATAAATATCCTGCCAATACAATCAAATCTATATCATTTTCTTCCAATACTCCAAGCATTTTTTTGATATCGTCTTTTAAAACTACTGATTTTATATTGTTGTCTTTTGCTCTTTTAAGAGCATAAACATCTTGTTTGCTTGAAATTACAAGTTCTATATTAGCTTTTATATATCCTAAATTTACATTATCTATTATAGCTTGCAAATTGCTTCCGGAGCCTGAAACCATAACTGCTATATTAAATAAATTCGATTTCTTCTTCTCCATTTCTTTTTTCTACCTTTCCTATTATATAGGCATCATCCGTTTTTTGTATTTCTTTTAAAACTTCATCTGCATCAGACTTGTCAACTGCTACAACTAAGCCTATTCCCATATTGAATGTGTTGTACATATCTTTATCTTCCAAATTTCCCCATTCTTTTAATAGATTAAATATAGGTGGTATTTTATGGTTTTTGGTAGTAACAACAGCTTTCAAATCCGGACTTAATATTCTTGGTATATTTTCTATCCAGCCTCCACCTGTTATGTGAGCTATACCGTTTATATCAAATCTATTTATCAAATTTTGTATCAATCTCACATATATTTTAGTAGGAGTGAGCAATTCTTCACCTAAAGTTTTATTAAGCTGAGGTATGAAAGTATCTACATTCAGTTTTTGTACGTCAAAACACAGTTTACGCACTAATGAATATCCGTTTGAATGTATTCCTGAAGATGATACTCCTATTAAAACATTGTCTTGCTTTAATTTATCACTTGTTATAATTTTAGATTTTTCAACTACGCCTACTGAAAAACCTGCCAAATCATATTCTCCTTTTTTATAAAAATTAGGCATCTCGGCAGTTTCTCCGCCTATTATGGCACACATAGCTTCTTTACAACCGATACTTATACCTTTTACGATGTTTTCAACTTGATTCGGCTCCAATACCCCTGTTCCTATGTAATCTAAGAAAAATAACGGTTTTGCACCTATGCAGGCAATATCATTCACACACATGGCAACACAATCTATGCCTATACTTTCATGTCTGTCGGTCATAAATGCCAATTGCAATTTTGTGCCAACTCCATCTGTTCCACAAACCAATACAGGTTCTTCATATCCTTTCGGCAATTCAAACATTCCGCCAAATCCACCTATAGAGCCTAAAACACCTTTTATATATGTGCTTTCCACATATTTTTTCATCTTTTGGACTGCCTCGTATCCTCTGTTTATATCTACGCCTGCACTTTTATAATCTATTTTATTCATATTTCCCTCCGGAGAATTTGCTTAATAATACGTTAGTTGTTTCAAATACAGGATATTTTCCATTCAGACAGCCTGTACAAAATCCGTCTCTTCCTTTTAAAGATTCTATAAGACCTTCAAGAGATAAAAAGCCTAAACTGTCAGCCCCTAATGATTCAGCCATTTTTTCTATAGGCATAACATTTGCTATAAGAGCTGAACCGCTTGGTGCTATAACTCCAAAATCGCAAGAATTATATACAGGCGGACAAGTTATCCTTAGATGCACTTCTTTTGCACCTGCATTTCTAAAATTAGATATTAAACTCTTCATCGTTGTACCTCTTACTATACTATCATCTACAAGTACAACTCTCTTACCGTCTATCAATCTTTTTATCGGATTGAGTTTTATTTTCAGACTCATTTCTCTCTTATCTTTACTCGGCTCTACAAATGTACGACCTGTATATTTATTTTTTATAAGAGCTCCACAATATGGTATTTTACTACCTTCCGCATAACCTATACCTGACGGAGTTCCGGAATCCGGCACTCCTATAACTATATCCGCATCTGCCGGATGTTCTTTTGCCAATATTTTACCGGATTTTGCTCTTGCCTCATATACATTTACATCATCTATTGTAGAGTCAGGTCTTGCAAAATATATATATTCGAAAACACAGCTTGCTTTTTTTATACGAGATTGAGTTTCATAGCTTTTTATATCGCCATCTTTTAATATGACTATCTCTCCCGGCATAACATCTCTTATAAAATCTCCACCCACTAAATCTATAGCACAGCTTTCCGATGCTATTACATATCCGCCTTCAACTTTGCCTATACATAGAGGTCTTATTCCATATTGATCACGAGCAGCTATTATGCTGTCCTGTGTAAGAACTGCCAAAGCATATCCTCCTACAAATGTTTTCAATAAATATCTTATGCTGTCAACTATATTTTCGTTATTAGCTTGTATTATTGAATGAGCTATTATTTCACTGTCACTTGTTGAAGAAAATACTGAACCGTTTTTTTCCAAATATGTTTTTATTGCATTTCTATTTCTTATTCCACCATTAAAAGCTATTGCCAGACTTCCTTTAGAATAATTTACAACAAAAGGCTGTGCATTATTCGAAAATACTGTCGCATTTTGATCTTGGCTGACATGACCGAGACATAAGTTGCCTTTTAACAAAGAGAGTATATTGTCATTAAAAACTTCAGTAACTAATCCAAAATCCTTATAACAACTTATATTACCATCATTGAGCACAGCTATACCGCTACTCATCTGTCCTCGATGTTGAAGTGCATTCAATCCGAAATATGCCGTTTTAGCCAAATTTTTATCATTTGGAACAGACATTGCTATTATTCCACATTCTTCTTTTAATTTATCTTTACCAAAATCATACATTCTATTTTACTGCCCCCAAATTTATAAAAATGGAACTGTACTAAAAAATTATATATTTTTTTGCAATTCTTCATCATCGCTTAATATTTTTTGTACTTGTTTTTCTCTATGCTCTAATAATTTTTTTGAAAGGTTTTCATCATTTATCGACAACATCTGTACTGCAAGTATACCCGCATTTTCACTGCCGTTTATAGCAACTGTCGCAACAGGTATTCCCGATGGCATTTGCACCATAGACAACAATGAGTCCATTCCTCCCAAATCCGATGTTTTTATAGGTATGCCTATTACAGGTTTTGTAGTGTATGATGCTATAACTCCAGCTAAATGTGCTGCTTTTCCTGCCGCACCTATAAAAATCTTTGTGCCTCTTTTTTCAGCACTTTTTATATACTCTTTTGTTTGCTCCGGTGTTCTGTGAGCTGACAGTATTTTTACTTCATATTTCACGCCGAAATGTTTCAATATATCTACAGATTTTTTTACCGTTTCCAAATCTGATTTGCTCCCCATTATTATAGAAACCATATTGCCTCCCATTTTAATTTATCCAAATTTTGCTCTAAAAGCTTTATATCGTTGAACTCACATATCTTTCATTTGTGTGTCTTTCAAGTACACACATTAAAGATATATTCGTATATATCATTCTAAATGTTTTATAGGAAAAATTTTACTTAATACTAAAATACAAAAAATGCATTTGAATGTATTTGAGTAAAAGATATATCTGATCAAATACATTCAAGTCAGCATTTTTATTGTATGTCTATTTAATTAGGTTATAGTATAAACACAAGATAATACTCATAGCTTAAAAAAATTACTATAATTTATATTTAGAAATATAATATTTAATTTACTATAAATAATTGTTATTCAAAGTATTTTTTTATATTTCCAAATATCTTGGAAGTTTTAGCATCAAACACATTCACGAACAATCCTTCTTCTATTTGTGTGAAATCTCCTAATCTTCCAAGCACTTGACCGTTTGCACTGCACATACTTTCTATACCATATTTTGAACCATATGGATTATCTCCTGCAAATACGCTTACTATCTGACCTGCACTATGATATTTGGCAAAATCTTCATCTGATAATATAACTCTTGCATCAGTAGATGATACAGGTGTCATCTCTGTTGTTATACCTGTAAAATATGGAGATGTTTCTGATACTATATTGGTTTCAAATATGTCTGCATAATGTCTGTTTAACGGATTTCTTGTTATATCCAAGCTGTCTGTTTTTTCTGATATTTTACCGTTTTGTATCAATCCCAAACTTACAAGTGCTTTAAATCCTTCTCCTAAGCCGATTACCAAGCCACCTTTATCTATGAATGAGTTAACTGCATTTGCAACTTGTCTTTGTGACAACACGAGTGTGATGAACTTAGCTTGCGAATTAGGTTTTCCACCACCTGACATTCCTGAAGGTATAACTATTATATTGGCTTTTTCTATTGCTTTTACAAGCTCTTCATAACTCTCATCAGCATAATTACTTCTAAATAGGACTTCATTTACTTCAAAGCCTGATTTTCTAAGTTGTTTTTTCAAAGTGAATTCTCCATTTGTTCCACTGAAAACAGGCACTAATGCAACAGGTTTTTGAATTTTTTGTCCTTTATAATCTATTTTTATTGCAGATACTTTTTCTACCTTTTCAGGAGTAAATAATTTTTGTTCAAATACTTCACTTAGTGTAGAATTATAAGCTTTTAAAGTCTCTTGTAAATCTATATCTATACCATTTATTTTTACTATTTGTTTGTCTAAAGTTTTTCCTAATAATTCCAAATCCAATTTTTCTTGGGATTCTATTATTACATCTCCATATTTTGCTATGAACAAATCACTTAAATCTTTTATATTTTCAGCAAATTCAAATCCTATCATATTTCCGAAGCACATCTGTGATATTGATGATGATAGTCCTCCTGCTCCTACTATACTTGAAGATTTTACTTTATTTTGTTTTATTAATTCTGTAAGTGTATTTATATTTTTTAATAATACTTCTTCTTTCGGAAGATGATTGTCTTGTATTTCATTTTTTAAAATATACACATAATTATTTGTGTTTTTAAATGCCTTCGATACTAATTTTGTAGTATCTACAGGTGCAACTGCAAATGATATAAGACTTGGTGGAACATTTATATTCTTGTATGTTCCTGACATTGAGTCTTTTCCGCCTATTGATGCCAAATCTAATATATCTTGTGCTAAAAATGCTCCCATAAGAGCCGAATATACTTTGCCCCAGCTTTCTTTTGTTGCCATTTTTTCAAAATATTCTTGGAAAGACAATCTTATATCTTCTAATTTTGCTCCCATTGATACTGCTTTCAAAACTGACTCTATAACTGCATAATATGCCGCATGGAATGGACTTTTCACTCCAAAATCAGGATCATATCCTACTGTCATTATAACTCCAAGATCTGTATTTCCATATTCTAACGGAAATTTCATTGCAAGTCCTTGTTCACAAGTCTGTATATATTTTCCTCCAAAAGGATAAAATACACTTTGTCCGCCTATTGCTTTGTCAAATTGATTTGCTATATTTTTTTTTGAGCATACTTTTAAATCAGACAAATTTTCAAGCCAAGCTGTTTTTATATCTGAATTTACTGATTTTTCAGCTTCTATTTTCGGTGATTTTACGCTTACATCAGCTCTTTGTCTTACTCCGCCTGAATTTAAAAACGCAGTGTCCAAATCACAAACTTTTTGTCCTTTATATGTCATAATCATTCTGTTGTTATCAGTAACTGTTGCAACTTTAATCGCATTTAGATTTTCTTTATGTGCCGCTTGAATGAATTTATCTAAATCATTTTTGTCAAGCAATACCGCCATTCTTTCTTGTGATTCCGATATAGCCACCTCTGTTGCATTCATACCGCTATATTTTAATGGAACTGCATCTAAATCTATTTCCAAGCTGTTTGCCATTTCTCCTATAGCTACTGATACTCCACCTGCACCAAAATCATTACTTTTTTTGATTAATTTTGATATTTCGGGTTTTGCATATAGCCTGACTATATTTCTTTCTATTATAGGATTCCCTTTTTGTACTTCTGCTGAATAATTTTTTGATTCTCCCTTAACTTCTTTTGAAGAACCTGTTGCTCCTCCTAAACCGTCTCTACCCGTATTTCCGCCAAGCATAACTATTACATCACCAGCTACAGGATTTGCTCTTTTTATATTAGCTTTATAATTAAATCCTACTAATGCACCGCACTCCATTCTTTTAGCTTTAAATCCTTCATGATAATATTCATCAAGATAAGATGATGCAAGTCCTATCTGATTAGCATAATCGCTATATCCGTCTGCCGCTGTCTTAGTAAGGTTTCTTTGTGGTATTTTATCTTTTAATGTATCTTCAAATTTTTCTCTCGGATCACTACAACCTGTTATTCTCATAGCACCGAAAACTATTGAACGTCCTGAAAGCGGATCTCTTATTCCTCCACCTATACAAGTACCTGCTCCACCAAAAGGTTCCATTTCTGTAGGGTGATTGTGTGTTTCATTTTTAAACATTAATATGAAATCTTCTTTTTTTCCATCTACTTCTCCTTGCACTTCTATACTGCAAGCATTTACTTCATCAGATTTCTCAAGATTATTAAGTACACCGTTTTGTTTTAATTTTTTCATCTGTATAGTTGCTATGTCCATAAGGCATAACGGACGTTCGTCCTTATATACTTCGCTATGTGCCACATCAAACCTTTTTCTTGCAAGTTCCAAACCAAGCTTATTTGCCTCATCTTCTACTTCTATATTTTCTAAAATTGTATTGAATGTACTATGTCTGCAATGATCTGACCAATACGTGTCTAATATCTTTAATTCTGTAACTGTAGGATCTTTTTTTTCTTTTTCATAATATTCTTGAGTGTACTTCATATCCTCATCATTCATAGATATAGAATATTTTTCTCTCAAAACTTCCAATTCTTTTAGAGAAAGTTTTGAAAAATTTGATATGCTCTCTACATTTTCAGGAACCTCTGTGCAATAATCCCAGTTAAATTCTTGGTTTAATGTTATTTCCATAGATTCTAACGGATTTATATAATATGATTTAATTTTTTCAAAATCAGATTTTATATCTCCATAAAATATTGCTATTTCTAAAGTTTTAACTCTTATATTTTCATATTTAAATTCTAATTTTAAAAGACTCTCACATACATCTGCACTTTGGTCATACTGATGATCTAAATATCTTGTTACATAATAATATGGTGAGTCAATATCTACACTATCGCTTACTATATCTATATCTTTATCAGATAGTATTTTATATTTTATTTTATTATACGATTCATAATCCATTCCAAGTATTTGTTCTTTATCAGAGAACATTATTATTTCATATCCTGTTATTATTCTCACTTTTTCAAGTTTAGTGACATTAAGATATTTTTTAATTTCATTTTCCAAAACTCTTGCTTTAGAATTATACTCATCTTTTCTTTCTACATAAAATCTCATCAAACCACCCCTAAAAAATTAAATTAAAAAATCTGCCAAATATTTCTTAATCAGCAGAAAATAATCAAATTTATGAATAATCTTAACAATATAATTAGACAAATAGCTATACATAATTAATCCTTATGCTAAACTCTATTTAGATTAAGATACTCTAAAATATATTTAAAAAATCCAGACAATAAATTTTTAAATCACTAAAAATATGAAACTTTTTTTATATTTTATAAAAAAATAATCTTATATATTTATAAATTTTTATTTACAAAATTATAATAACATATTAAAATTAATTAGTACAATTAGTATTTCTAATAATATTTATAAGTAGGAGTTATAAATGAATATTTCTCTTGAACTGTATAAAATATTCTATACAGTTGCAAAAAATGAAAGCTTTTCAAAAGCTGCTCAAGAGCTTTATATAAGCCAATCAGCAGTAAGTCAGTCTATAAAAAATCTCGAACACAATTTAGGATTTCCGCTTTTCATAAGGACTACCAAACAAGTATCACTTACAATAGACGGAAGTATATTATTCACATATCTTGAAGAAGTCTTCAATATTCTCAAAAATGCAGAAGAAAAGCTGAAAATGAGACAGGATAAATATAACGGAAAACTTATATTTGCATCTACAGACACTCTGTGTAAATATGTTCTATTATCAAAGATAAAAAAAGTTACACAAAAATATCCTAATATAAAAATAAAAATTATAAACGGAACATCCATAGAATGTATGAACTTACTACAAAATTCAGAAGTAGATTTTGCACTTGTAAACTTAAGCAAAAACATCAATACAAAATTCAAAATTGAAAAAAAATACACCTTCAATGATGTTTTTGTAACAAGCAAGGATTTCAACATAAAAGATAAGCTGACTTTAAAAGAAATAGCTGAATATCCGCTCATGACACTTGATAATAAAAGCATTACAAGAAAATTTTTAGACGATTTATTTTTAAAAAACAATATAGACATAAACCCTGAAATAGAACTTCAAAATATAGATTTACTTATAGATATGGCAGAAATGGGGCTTGGAATATCATTTGTACCTGATCTGTCAATAAAGGGTAGAAATTTAAAAATAATATATACACAAGAAAAAATACAAAAAAGAGAATATGGTATATTATCGCTTAAAAACATACCGTCAACACCTGTAGGACAGACATTTTTGGAATTATTATAAAAAATTTATTAAAAAATCATTGACGTAAATATTAAAAATGATATAATGTACAGAATTAAAGAATTACATAATTTTTTTAATATAGTTCACAAATATTTAAACTTTTTTTATATTTTTTAAAAT